>NZ_JBITCM010000018.1:0-229451 GCF_044453205.1 Streptomyces sp. NPDC051738
GATCACCACACCAACGACGAGGGGCTTCGCCACGTCACCACCACGCTGACCAACCTGTTTCACTCCTCAGACCCCAGGATGAAAGAGGTTCAGTGAGCGCGCGAAATCGCCTGATGCCCTCTTGCCGGGGTCCAGCGTGGTCGGCTGGACGTAGAAGCCGTCGTCCGGCTACAAGCAATGTCGGTCAACGAGCTCTCGGTGAGGACGATGTATGTCAGGGCGCGGTCGCCGAGCGCAGGAGGGAGATGATCCCCTCGATCCTCTCCTGTGCCTCTACCTTCCCCTGAGGCTCCTTCCAGCCGCTCCAGTACCAGCCGTCCGCCGGCAGTGCCGCTCGGAGCGCCTCGACGGCGCTCGCGGCGAGTGCGGGGCTGACGGGCTTGGCCAACCAGCAGGCGATCGACGGATAGTCCTCGTTCCTCTCGACGCGCGCGCCTGCCGGGGTGTTGGCCGCGACCACCGCCGCGGCGACGATCACCTCTTCCGGCAGCACCGATGCGGAGGGCGAGCCCGCCCCGCGCACCGCCGAGCGGAAGACAGCACTGACCGTCTCCTCACGATGCCGCTGGGACATGGCGTCGAGCTCTTCGAGGGTGTCCTCGGCGGTGTCGTTGTCAAAAGGCCCTGAGCCCCAGGTTCCCATGCCACTTCCTCTCAGCGATTGCGGCGCATTGCGGCAGATGCCCGCCGATCGGCACTTGGGTCTCCGGCTCCTTTGAATTGACGGGAGATACGGCTTTGGACCCCAATGCCATCCCATCGTTGCTGCGCGCGAGGTCGGCGATCGACGACGAGATGCAGACGCCTACAGTGGAATTCCCAAGGTCACCGACTTGGCCGCGAAGCCGTTGCGCTCATAGAAACGGATAGCCTCCGTGTTGCTCGAGTACGCCGTGACCTCCGCGAGCCCCGCATACTTCTCCTTCGCCCAGACTGTGAACTCGCGGACCAGGCGCCCGCCGATCTGTTCCCGGCGATGGGCGGGCTGCACATACATACTCACCAGCGTCGCGACCCTGACCGGCTTCATCGCAGACGCCTCGGCCACCAAACCGGTGAGATGGCCGACGACCTCGCCGTCTCGATCGGCAACGAGCAGCAGTCGGTCAGGATCGTCAATGCCGGAGGCGAAACGCCGAGGTCCGTGCTCGCGCGGCCAGTCGATGTTGATGTCCGGATCACGGGTCCCCGCGTCCTCGGCGAACAGGGCACGACTGCACGCCACCAAACCTTCTACATCCGCATGCTCTGCCTTGCGGACGACCACCTCATGCCATTGATCACTCATGGGCCGCGACACTACCGACCGTCACGGACGCGTCGCTCGACACCTCAGCCGATCCCAGAAGAACAGGCCAATCCCCGAGGTGACTGAACGAACTGGCACACGCTGAAAGGCCATGAGCCATGATGATCAAATCTCATCGGTCGGCAGCGAAAGGAGTCGAGGTGTCCGTGGTAGGTGACGGCCTGGCCGTTGGAGCCGAGTGCGATACCGGCCCCGCTGTGTCTCGGGGCGGGCGGATCATCTTCCTGAACGGTACGTCCAGCTCCGGGAAGTCGAGTATCGCCAGAGAACTTCTACAGGTTCTGGACGAGCCGTACTTCCACATGCCCGTGGACGCCTTCCATGCCATGCGGTCCCACTGCGAGGTGACGCCGGATGAACTGCGCGGTGTCCTTCGGCGCACGTGGATGGGGTTCCACCGTGCGGTCGCCGGCATGGCCGCGAGCGGCAACAACGTGGTGGTGGACCACGTGCTGAGCGAGCAGTGGCGCCTGCTGGACTGCCTCGGGCTGTTCGCTCCCGGGGACGTCGTTCTCGTCGGTGTGCGCTGTTCGCCGCAGGAGCTGGAACGGCGTGAGCGGGAGCGTGGTGATCGCCCGATGGGTCTGGCGGCCCGTCAGCTGAAACAGGTTCACGCCCATGGCCTGTACGACATCGAGTGCGATACGGACACCGACAGCGCAGCAGACTGTGCCCTGCAGATCAGGGACTTTCTGCCGCAGCGGCCGACTCTCACAGCGTTCGAGCAGCTCAGGGCCAGGCTCCGCCCCGATCTACCGTGATCGGCAGCTGGAGTAGTGGACGGTTGGGCGCCGGGCCCGGTGCCCCGCAGGGCCCGGCGCCGTGTACTGGGATCAGCTGCTGGGGACGGTGTCCTCGAACGTGGTGCCCGCGCTGCGGTACGTCGTCACCTGGGCCGCGACCTGGGCCGGCGTGAGGACCTGGTCCTTGACGTGCAGGACGTAGTCGACCTGCTCGTCGTACGCCCGCGCGGTGGTGCTGGTCAGGCCGCCGAAGTCGATCAGCCACTGGTTGAAGTTGATCGACATCGGCCGCTCCGGCAGGTACGCGGAGTCATGGGTGCCGAAGAGCTGGCCGTCGATGTAGTACTTGATGCTGCTGTTGTCGATGGTGAGCACCAGGTCGTGCCAGCCGGCGTAGCTCTGGCGGCTCTCGGTGTGCTGGTTGACCGCCACCCACGGGTCGGCCTGGTACGTCTCCCAGGACGTCGTGTAGAGGATGTTGGACGGCTCGCCCCAGCCGCCGTTGGGCAGGTACTCGAAGTCGTACTCGGCGTAGTCGTCCGCCATCGGCGCCGTGAGGTCGTTGATGGTGAAGAACGTCTGGACGAGGTGGTCGCCGTCCGGCCCGTACTTGGGCGCGTCGCTGAACTTGACCCGGGCCGCGTAGGTGCCGTTCTTGAACTTCCTCGCCTGAGTGAGGATCTCGGTGTGCTCGGTGCTCGCCCCGGTGCCGGCGGTCGAGGTCTCCAGGTTCATCACGGAGTTGCCGCTCGTGGTGGCGAAGGTGACGTTCTCGGGCGCCCAGGTCGCGCCGGAGACGCCGGGGCCACCGGAGTTGGAGCGCACGCTCCAGCCGTTCGCCGAGATCCTCGGGTCGCTGTGGCTGCTGTAGTTGAAGTCGTCGAACAGGGTGGCGGCGTCCGCCGGAGGGTCGGTCGGCGGGTCGGTGGGCGGGTCTGTCGGCTCGTTGCCCTCGGGGGCCGTGCCCCACAGGGTGGTGCCGGCCAGCTGCGCCGTGACCTTGGACCAGTCGCCGTACGACGTCTGCGATGCGCCGAAGGAGTAGTCGTCGCTCTGGTTCAGCGAGGCCCACGTCGACTGGTGGAAGCGCAGCTGCAGGTCGCCGGTGTCGGCGCCCGGAGCGAGTGAACCGGCACCCGAGGTGAAGCCGATCTCCAGGTAGCGGTCGGCGGTGGCGGTCGGGTTGGCGAGCGTACCGAAGGTGCCCGTGACGTTGGCGCAGCCCTTGACGGCCCAGGAACAGGCGAAGCGGTAGGTCGCGCTCGCGGAGTCGGCCTTGAAGTAGTAGCGGATCTTGACGTTCTGCAGTTGCACGCTCGTGTCGCCGGTGTTCTTCACCTTGAACCAGGGTTCGGCCTGGTCGGCGGTGGCTCCCGCGGCGCTCGTCCGGTACTGGACGTTCAGCCTCTCTCCGGCCGCGCTCGCGGTGGCCGGGAGTGCGGTGAGCGCGGCGGCGCCCATGGCCACCGCGACGGCGGCGGATGCGGTGGCGCGCAGCCGGTTCTTCGCGAATCTCATGGTTGTTCCTCTCCAGAAGGGTGGGGTGGTTCCGGAATGGGACGGGGGTTCGGGGTGGTGCTGTCAGGGCTGGTGCTTCAGGGGTGGCGCTGGACGCCGAGCGCGTCGAGCCGGGCCGTGTGCCCGTCGAGGCGGGACCGGAAGTCGGCCCAGTCGGTGGCGCCGCTCCAGCCGCGGTCGGCGAGGGCGCACAGGCGCGGGTAGGTGAGGTACTCGATGTGGGCGGGCGTCGTGACGAACTCGGTCCACAGCTGGGCCTGGGTGCCGAGGACCTTTCCCGCTACGACCCCGTCCGCGACCTCGGGTACAGGGTCGTGGGCATGGACGGCGCGCAGATCCACGACGGCTCCGGGCTGGGCCGGCGGCTCGTGCGGGGCGTCGGACTGGGCGTAGTCGAGGTAGGTGGCCCGGTGGTACGCGCTGACCACAGGGTGGCCGCGACGGGCCGCCGCCAGGGTGTGGGCCGAGTCGCGCCAGGTCATCACCGTGAAGTCGAGGGGCAGTTCGGCACCGGTCTCCGCCCAGCCGACCGGGCGGCGGCCGTGCCGGATGAGGAAGTCGCCGACCTGTCCGAGGAACCAGCCGTGCAGGGCCTCGGGGTGCGGCAGGCCCTCCGCCGCGGCCCGTTCGCGTGCGGCGGCACTTCGCGTCCACTCGGTGGTGGGGCACTCCTCGCCGCCGACATGGATGTACGGCGAGGGGAAGACGTCCATCACCTCGTCCAGGACGGTGCGGCAGAAGTCGAGGACTTCGTCGTGGACGCCGAGGACGGTGCCGCACACGCCCCAGCGTGTCCAGACGTCGAGGGTGCGCTCCGGGTGGTTGCCCAGTTGGGGGTAGGCGGCGAGGGCGGCGCGTACATGCCCGGGCATCTCTATCTCCGGCACGACGGTGACGCCGCGCGCGGCCGCGTACCGGACCAGGCCGTCGAGTTCGGCCCGCGTGTACGAGCCGCCGTGCGGAATGCCGTCGTACGTGCCGCTGCCGGCCGGGCCGTTCTGGGACTCGGCGCGGTGGCCGCCGATCTCGGTGAGCTTGGGGTAGGCGGCGATCGGCATGCGCCAGCCCTGGTCGTCGGTGAGATGCAGGTGGAACACGCTGATCTTGTGCAGGGCCAGCACGTCGACGTATCGGCGCAGGTAGGAGACGGGTTGGAAGTGGCGTGCCACGTCCAGCATCGCGCCGCGCCAGGGGTGACGGGGGACGTCGCGGATGTCGGCGCACGGCAGCGGCCACCGTGTTTCGGGCTGCGGGATCGCCGACAGGGCCTGCGGAGGGAGGAGTTGACGGATCGTCTGGATGCCGCGCAGCAGGCCCGTGGGGTGCGCGGCGCACAGCAGCACGGCATGCGGGTCGATGGTGAGGACGTATCCCTCTTCGCCGAGCCCGGAGTCGAGCGCCAGGGTGAACTGGCCGTCCGGGGACGGTCGTAGGGACAGTCCGGTGGCGGGGGCGAGCAGGGTGCGCAGCAGTTCCGCGGCCGGTTCGGTGCCTGCCCCGAGCCGCAGAGTGGTGTCGGGGTCGAGCGTGAAGTGGCCGGGCCTGAACACGGCCTCGGTGGGGCGGGGTACGAGGGCGGGCATGCGTCGCCTCCGGAACGGGGTCGCGGGGGTGGGTGTGAGGGTCAGCCCTTGACTGCGCCGGCCGCGAAGCCGGAGGTGACGTGGCGCTGGAGCAGCAGGAACACCACGAGCGCCGGGGCGGCGAAGAGGGTCGAGGCGGCCATGGTGGCGCCCCAGTCGGTGCCGAAGACGTTCTGGAACGAGGACAGCCACACGGGCAGGGTGCGGTTGTCCTGCTGCTTGATGATCAGGAAGTTGGCGTACGTGAACTCGTTCCAGGCGGTGATGTAGCCGAACAGCGAGGTGGCCATCAGGCCCGGTGCCAGCAGTGGGAACGCCACGCGCCGGAATGCGCCGAACCGGGTGCAGCCGTCGACCTGGGCGGCCTCCTCCAACTCCGGCGGGACCGTGGCGATGAAGCCGCGCAGGACGATGACGGTGAAGGGCAGCGTCATCATGAAGTAGACGAGGGTCAGGGTCGGCAGCCGGTCGAGCATGTCGGTGTCGCGGGAGATGATGTAGACCGGGATGATCAGTGACTCCCAGGGTGCCATCTGGGCGATGAAGACCATGAGCATGAACTGCCGGCGCCCCTTCCACTTCAGCCGGGCGACCGCGTAGGCGGCGCCGAGCGCGATGACGAGGGCAAGCAGGACGGCGCTCAGCGTGACGAGGATGCTGTTGCGCCAGAACAGGCCGAAGCCGTCGGCGCCGACGGCGGTGCGGAAGTGGTCGAGCGTCCAACTCTCCGGGATGAACCGGGGGCTGTCGGACTGGATGTCGCGGGTCGGTGTGAGCGCGGTGGCGGCCATCCAGTAGACCGGGAACAGGCAGACCACGACCGTGACGACGGCGGCGGCGTTCAGGGGCAGGCGGCGGATGCGGGGACGGGTCGTGCTCATACGCGCCGTACTCATGCGAGCTCGTCCTCCTGGCGGAACATCTGGCGGAAGTAGAAGACGAGCACGCCCGACATCAGCACGACGGTGACCATGGAGGCCGCCGATCCGAGGTCGTAGCGCTGGCTCGACAGGGCGGTCTGCACCGCGTACACGGGCAGGATCGTGGTCGCGTCGCCGGGCCCGCCGTTGGTCATCACCCAGATCTGGACGAACGCCTTGAAGGTCCAGATCACTTCGAGCGAGAACACGAGCATGAAGATCGGCCGGACCATCGGGAAGGTGAGGGAGCGGAAGATCCGCGGCCCCGACGCTCCGTCGAGCCGCGCCGACTCGTACAGCTCGGTGGGGACGGTGGTGAGGGCCGAGTACAGGGTGATCGCCGCGAAGGGTACGGACTGCCACACGACGAGTACGACCACGATGGCGAAGGCGGCCGGGCCGTGCGCGAACCACGGATAGCGGTCGAAGGACCCGAACCCCAGGCCGGTCAGGACCGAGTTGACGATGCCGAACTCCGAGTGGAACAGCCACTGGAAGACGGTGGTCGCCGAGATGACGGGCATCGTCCAGGTCAGCACCAGCGCGCTGAGGACCGTGGTCCGGCCGAACCGGCCCAGTCGCTCGATCATGAGCGCGACCAGCGTGGACAAGGTCATGATCAGGACGACGCTGATCGCCATGAAGAGGAAGGTGCGGCGCACGACCTCCCAGAAGTGGCCGTCGCCCAGCAGCTTCTCGTCGTTCTCGAATCCGACGAACCGCGCGTCGCCCACGATGAGTTGGCGCAGCCCGAAGTCCTGGAGCGATATCACCACGGCGCGGACCAGGGGATATACGAGGAGGTAGAGCGTGCCGAGGACGGCGGGTGCGATCAGGACGTACGGCCAGATCGCGCGGCCGGTGGTCTTCGACGGGCGGTGCGGTCCGCGGCCGGTGGAGCGCCGGGGTGGGGCGGTGCCGAGTGGGGGGCGGGGGGCGGTCTGCTCTCGGACGGCCGACACGGCGCTCCTCCTTCCGGTGCGTGGACGGTTCAGGAGCCGGAGTTCATCGCCGTGGTGATGGCTTCGGACGCGGTGACGGCTTCTTGCCGCGGGTCGCCTCCGGTGAGTACGGCCGTCATGTAGTCCTTGATCGGGTTCTTGGCCTCGACGGCTGCCCAGCCGGGGCTGTTGGGCGTGGCGTGGCCCTCGGCGGCGCCGACCGCCATGGCCGCGGCGCCCGGGTCGGCGGCGACCGCGTCGGCGAGGGTGGTCTTGTTCGGGACGTAGCTCATGGCGACGGCGAGCTTCTTCTGCCAGGTGTCGCCGGTGAGTTCCTTGATGAAGGTGTAGGCCGCGTCCTGCTTGGTGGAGGCCGTGGGGATGACGAGGTCGGAGCCGCCGGTGAAGACCGCGCCGGGTGCGCCGGCGGTCTTGCCCGGGATCGGGAAGAAGCCGAGCTTGCCCTTCAGTTCGGGGTTGTTCTCGATGACCGTGCCCGCGCCGCCGGGAGTAGAGATGACCTGGGCGACCTTTCCCTTGGCCATGACGTCCGCCTGCGGAGGGCCGGCCTCGTCGGAGTCCTTCGGGCCCCTGCCGAGGGCCTGGAGCTTCTCGTAGAACTCCATGCCGCGGAGCGCCTCGGGGGTGTCCAGGCTGCCCTTCCACTTGCCGCCGGACTCGGTGGCGAGGTCGCCGCCCTCGTCCCAGACGAAGCCCGCGAGGGTGTACCAGTTCTGGCCCGGCAGATAGATGCCCTGCGTGTCACCGGTGTTGAGCTTCTCGGTGGCGGCGATCCACTGGTCGCGGGTCTTGATGGCGGCCGCGTCGATGCCCGCCTCCTTGAAGAGGTCGGTGCGGTAGATGACGACGCGGTTGGCGGCGTAGTACGGAATGCCGTACTGCTTGCCCTCGTAGGCGCCCGGCTCGGCGAGTCCCTTCAGCCAGTCCTTCCCGCCGAGTTCGTCGACCTTGTCGCTGAGGTCGAGCAGGCCCCCGCTCTGCGCGAACTGGGCGACCTGGGTGTTGCCGGTCTCGATGACGTCCGGTGCGTCGTTGCTGGCGAGGGCCGCCGTGACCTTCTCACCGATCCCGTCCCACTCCTGGATCTGCACCTTGACCTTGATGTCCGGGTGTGCGGCCTCGAAGCCCTCGACGAAGTCCGTCTGGAACTGGGCCGAGACGCTGTCGCGCATCAGCCAGACGTCGATGGTGGAACTCCCGCCGGGGCCGTCGTCGGAGGCATCGGAGGAGCTACTGCAGGCACTCAGCCCGACCGTCGTCACGAGCACGGACACACCGGCAAACAAGCGGAGCTTCACGGTTCACCTCTGGAGGACAGGACCTGACCACCTGACCAGTGAAGTCCACTGGACAGCTCACCTGTTGATGTGGGGACGAAGGTGGCATAGACCAATCGAGGGCGTCAACCCCCTGCGTTTCTAAGGGCTTTAGCGCGCAGGCCAGTCAGAACATGGACGATCACCGTGCGGCGGCAGTTACACTTCCCTCGCCAAGAGGGCAGTTGCGGAAGACCACTGGTCAACTGGTCAACCGGGGATTCCGTGCATGAGGGAGTGCGACATGAAGGCCGACGAGCCAGGTGCGGTGCTCAAACGGGAGCGAGTTCGCGACTTCATCCTCGACCTCGTCGAGTCGCACCGCCCGGGAGACGCGATCCCCTCCGAGCGTTCCCTGTGCGCCCGCCTGGGCGTGTCCCGTCCGACCCTTCGCGCGGCGGTCGACGAGCTCGTCGCCGCGGGTCTGCTGGTTCGGGAACACGGCCGCGGCATGTTCGTGGCACCGGAGAAGATCACCCAGGAACTCGTCTCCGGTCAGCAGGCCATGACCGTGCCTCAGGCGTCCGGAACCTGGTCGAGCCGCCTGCTGGAGTTCACGACCATCCCGGCAGGCGCGCGCGTGGGCCGCAAGCTGCGCATCTCCCCCGCCGCCGAGATCGTGTACGTAGCACGGCTGCGCCTCGTCGACGGCGCCCCGATGGCCATCGAGCATCTGCACATCAAGGCCGATCTGGTCCCCACCCTGTCCGCCGAGGAACTGGAAGCCGGCGACCTGTACGAGCACCTTCGCGAACAGCATGGCGTGCACGTCCATGAGGCCGTACAGGCGATCGAGCCGACCGTCGTCACCCGCGCCGAGGCCGAGCTGCTCGAGGTGCCCGAGTTGTCCCCGGCGCTGCTCTTCGAGCGGCTCACCTCGGACACCACGGGTCAGCCCGTCGAATACGTCCACTCGATCTACCGCGGCGACCGCTACCGCATCGTCTCCCGGCTCACCCTCGGCCCCTCGGCCACCGTGGCACCGGCCCAGCTCGGACACCACCCCGGCATCCCCCCGGGCGACTTCGCCCACCGCGACACCATCGCGTCCTCCACACGCGGGGACATCCAGTCGGCACCGTGAGCCAACGCGGTTTCCCGGTGAGGCGTGGGCGGAGGGGCAGCCGGCGAGTACCGGCCCTTCCTCAACGCTGCACCACGGCCATCTGCGCCACCCGCGGCCGCCCTCTTTCGCGCCGCCCCAGCCCTACCCGGTTCGGTATGCCCGGAGAAAGGTCCGCACTCCCTCGACGATGAGCGTCCGGACGCGGGTGTCCTCCGCGGCGTTCGCGGAACCGAGCCTGTCCAGCGCGACACCGAAGGTCAGCGCGATGAACTGGTCGGCCGCGAGTCGGGGGTCGGGGACGTCGAGCAGCCCGGCCTCACCGAAGGCCGCGAGCCGCTCGGCAAGTGCCTCGTCGGGAGTGTCGGCCATGGAGTTGTAGCCCCGGTGCGGCAGGTGGCCTGATTCCGCCCGGACCAGTCGTTGAAGCGTCGCGTACTCCGCCGAGTCGAGCATGTCGGTCGAGATGCGCATCGAGAACGTGACCAGGGCGTCCTCGAGTTCGGCGACCTCGGTGAGATCGGTGAGGGTGTCGTCGAGGGTGCGCCGGATCGTGGTGATCATTGACTGGCCGATCGAGTCGACGACCGCTTGCAGCAGCGTCTGCTTGTCGCCGAAGTAGTCGTAGACCGTCCGCTTGGACACCTCGGCCCGGGCGGCGACCGCGTCGACGCTGGACCGGTCGAAGCCGTCGGCGAGGAACAGTTCCCGGGCCGCCGAGAGGATGGCTGCCCGCTTCCGGGTGGACCCCTCGCGCAGGGTCTTCGTGGTCGGCATGGGCACATCTTAACCGTTCTACACTGCACGGTGTAGTGTAGTGTCGACTCGTGACGCACCGCAGTCGTGCACCACAGTCGTGCACCGCACTTGTGCACCCGCTCCGCCTGGCGGAGCCGTGCATGCGCCAACTCGGTTACCGCCTCCCCGGGTTCAGCCCGCGGGACGACCTCGGACCTGTCCACAACGCTCCATGCACACCGCGCCCCGCGCGAACAGGCCGCCTGGTCCGCGCCGGGCGGACCCGGCAAGGCGGCAGCGCTACAGGTACGACCGACCTCCTACTCGCCGCCCGGCAATGAAGGAAAGGACGTCCATGACCGCAACTCTGGCTCCCCCGGTCCGCATCGGGAAGGCCGCTGTCGGAGCCCTCGGCATGCTGGCAGTCGCCACCGGCGCCTTGGAGTCGGTGGTGGCACCGACGCTTCCGCTCCTGCAACGCGAGCTGGACATGAGTACCGCCGAAGGGGCGTTGCTCAGCATCATGCTTCTCATCACCGGCGCGCTCGTCACACCGGTCGCGGGCAAGTTAGGCGACCGCTACGGCGGAAAACGGATCCTGATCCGGCTGATGGCGGTGGTCTCGGCCGGTGGTCTGGTGTCCGCCCTGGCGCCGAACCTGCCGGTGCTGCTGCTCGGGCAAGTACTGCAGGGGGCGATGGTGGGCGCGCTGCCCCTGTCGTTCATCCTCGTGCGCAAACACCTCCCCGCGGGCGAGGCGAAGGTGGCCATCGGGATGGTCAGCGGGTTGCTCGTCGGGGGCGGGATGACGGGCACACTGGCCGCCGGGCCCGTGGCGGAAGGGCTGTCCCGACACTGGATGTTCGCGCTGCCGACGATCGCGGTCATCGGGGCCACCCTGCTGGTGAACAGGCTGATGCCACATGATCCGCCGGGCCGGTCGGACGACGCCGGGATCGACTGGCCCGGACTGGTTCTCCTGAGCGGGACGCTGGTCACGCTCATGCTCGTCCTCGCGCTGGCGCCCGACATCGCCTCGCAGCCACTCCTGCTCGCCGCCCTCATCGTGGCTCTGGCCGCCTTCGCGACCGGATGGACAGCCGTCGAACGTCGCGCGGCCTCGCCGATGGTCGATCTGCGCATGCTGGCACGGCCCGCGGTATGGAAGTCGTCCGTACTGACGTTCGTGATCTGCGTCGGAACCGCGATGGCGGTCCATCTCCTCCCGCAACTGTTCGCCGTGCCCACCGACGAGTACGGCTTCGGGGCGAGCGCCACCGAGATCGGCTTCTTCCTGCTGCCCGGCGTCGTGGCCGCGTCGCTGGCCGGGCCGATCAGCGGGATCGGGGCGCGGCGCTTCGGCTCGCGTGCCGTGGTCACCGCCGGGATCGTCATCATGGCCGTAGGCCTGGTCGCCCTGGCAGCCGTGCACACCGAGGTCTGGCACCTCGTCATCGGCAAGGCGATGATCGCGCTGGCCAACGGCCTGTGCGTCACGGCGCTGGTGACGAGCACCGCCACCTCCGTCGATCAGAGTGACACCGGCATCGCCACCAGCCTGGTCCTGGTGACGCGCGTGGTCGGCTACGCCGTGGGTGTGCAGGTCAGTGCCGCGATCCTCACCGCCGGGACCCCTTCCGGATCGGCTGTCCCGGCCGAATCGGCCTTCGTCACCGGCTTCGTCATAGCCGGCGCCGTCACGGCGCTGTCCCTGCTTGTCGCCCGCACCATGAGCAAAGGAGTCAAGGAATGACCCGTACCGATCTGTCGAGGGATATCCGTACGACTCCGAGGCGCAAAGTCCTGATATCCGGGGCCGGCGTCGCGGGGCCCGCCCTCGCGTTCTGGCTGAACCGCTGCGGATTCGCGGTCACGGTGGTCGAGAAGGCGGGCGCGCCTCGTGGCGGTGGCTACCCCATCGACGTGCGCGGCACCGCACTCGAGGTCGTCCGGAGGATGGGAATCCTGCCGCGACTGCAGGACGCGCACATCGACCTGCGCCGGCTGACCTTCCTCGACGGGGACGGCAGCGAGGTGACCTCGGTCAAGCCGCACTCCGTCACCGGCGGTGTCGCGGGACGGGATCTGGAGGTGCGGCGCGGGGATCTGACCGAGGCACTCCACACGGCGGTCCGTGACGACGTGGAGTTCTTGTTCAACGACTCCATCGACACCCTCGACCAGTCGTCCGGCCACGGGGTCGACGTCACCTTCCGCGGGGGCAGCAGGCGTACGTTCGACATGGTGTTCGGCGCGGACGGCCTGCACTCACGTACCCGCGCGTTCCTGTTCGGGCCCGAAGAGCAGTTCCATCGATACCTCGGCTACTGCTTCGCCGGATTCACGATGCGCAACACCTTCGGGCTTTCCGACGAGCTCTTGATGTGGAACACGCCGGGCAGGGCGGCGGCGCTCTACGCCGTGGGGGGCAACGACGACGTGCACGCCCTCCTGAACTTCGCCCACCCGGAACCGCCGTTCGACGCGTTCCGGAACCCGGAAGCCCAACGGGACCTGGTCGCCGCGGTCTTCGCCGACGCGGGATGGGAGGTCCCGGGCATGCTTGCCGCCATGCGTGACGCGGATGACCTGTTCTTCGACGGGGTCAGCCAGATCCGCATGCCCCGCTGGTCCAGCGGCAGGGTCGCGCTGGTGGGCGACGCCGCGTACGCACCCTCGTTCCTTACCGGACAGGGCTCCAGCCTCGCACTCGTCGGCGCGTACATGCTCGCCGGTTCCCTGGCCGACCGTGACCACACCGCGGGCTTCGCCGCCTACGAACACCACACCCGTGAGTTTGTGACCGCGAACCAGGATCAGGTCGGCGAGGGCGACGCCACGCTCTTCCCGACCACCGCCCGGGGCCTGGAGCAGCGCAACGACATGCTGCGCAATCTAAGCGCCATGCCCTCCCCGGAGGGACGACCGGCCCATTCGGCCCTCACCCTGCCCGAGTTCATGCCCCTGACGTGAGCCCGGCCGCGCGCGCCGTTGACGGGGGTCACCGGCGGTGGGGGTCGGCGGTGCGGACCCGGTTCCGGTCGCTCTGAGCAGCCCGGGACCAAGATCGATTGTCAGTGGTGGGTGGGACGATAGGAGCATCGAGTCGGAAGTAGGGGGAGCTGTCTTGTCCGGAAGCCAGAACTACATCAATCACGTTGCTCTTGTGCTGGATGCCAGTTCGTCCATGTCGCACCTGAGCCGCAAGGTCGTCGAAGTCGCCGACCAGCAGATCGCCTATCTGGCGCGCCGATCACAGGAACTGGACCAGGAAACCCGCGTCACGGTGTACGTGTTCGCGGACAAGGTGGAATGCGTCATCTACGACAAGGACGTGCTGCGGATGCCGTCCCTGAAGCAGCTGTACCGGGTCGGTGGCATGACAGCGCTGCTGGCAGCCACGCTCAAGTCGCAGCAGGAGCTGGCGCAGACCGCTCAACTGTATGGCGACCACAGCTTCCTGACGTTCGTGCTCACCGACGGGCAGGAGAACGCGAGTCATCGCTGCCCGGATGCCCCGGCCAGGAATCCGCGTGAACTGGTCAAGGCCGTGGCCGAGATGATGGCAACACAGGAGGACAACTGGACCCTGGCCGTCCTCGTGCCGGACCAGATGGGCAAGCGCGAGGCCATGCAGGGCGGGTTCCCGAAGGACAACATCGCCATCTGGGACGCCACGAGCACACAGGGTCTGGAGGAGGCCGGACAGGTCATCCAGCAGGCCACCGAGAAGTTCATGGTGGGCCGCGCCCAGGGCATCCGCGGATCACGGGCCGTGTTCTCCACCGGTGCGGAAGCGGTCAACAAGAACACCATCAAGGCTGCCGGCCTCACCCCGGTGGACCCGTCCGCGTACCAGCTGATCCCGGTGGCTCGTGACGCGGCGATCCGGGAGTGGGTCGTCGAATGCGGGCACACCTACCGCACGGGGGGTGCGTTCTATCAGCTGAGCAAGTCGGAGACGGTCCAGGCGCGGAAGCAGATCGCAGTGCTGGAGAAGAAGACGGACCGGGTGTACACGGGGCCCGAGGCGCGCGCCCTGCTCGGCCTGCCGGACGTGGAAATCCGCGTCAAGCCGGACCACAACGACGACTTCACCATCTTCGTGCAGAGCACCAGCGTGAACCGGAAGCTCGTACCGAACACGCGGCTCCTGCTGATGCTCTGACGCCTTGGAAACGCCGTCGGGTCACGGAGGATCATGCCGGGCAGCCGTCAAACGCCGCCGTACCCTCAAGGCCGGGCTTGGGCTGTACAGCACCGTGTTGTTGTGCCTGACGGTGCTGCACAGCCCGGCTTCACAGCAGGGACTTGTCCTCGATGAGCGGCCTCCTGGCCGACACCGCCTACCCTCTGGTGTCGGCCGGACGGCCCGGCCTCACTTCAGGTGCCGGCCGAAGAACCGGTTCCCGTCGTCCACCTCGAACCACGGGGTGCCGGTGTGCCCGCCCATATTGGCGTGCAGCGTCTTTTCCTTGGTGCCGAAGGCGTCGAACAAGTCCAGGGCGCGCTGCCGGGGGTTGCCCTCGTCGTCCCACTGCAGCAGGAACAGCAGCGGAATGGTGACCTGCCGGGCCTCCTCGCGCTGGGCGCGGGGCACGTAACCCCCGGCGAAGAAACCGGCGGCCGCGATGCGCGGTTCGGTCACCGCAAGGCGGATGCCGACGGCGGTCCACCCCGAGTACCCGACCGGGCCGCCGATCTCGGGCAGCGCAAGGAGGGCGTCCAAGGTGGTCTGCCAGTCCGGGGCCGCCTGTTCGACCAGCTGGCCGACGAGGGACTCGAAGATCTCGTCGACCGGCTCGCCGGCCCGCATCGCCCGACGGAGGTCGGCGCGGGCCTCCTCGTCGGCGGCGGAACGGGGCCGGTCGCCGCACCCTGCGGCGTCGATGGCGGCCACCGCATAGCCGTACGCCGCGGAGTGCCGGGCCCGGGCCACCAGCCGCGGTTCCCGCTTGGGCAGGCCGTTGTTGTGGGCCATCAGGATCAGCGGAGTTGGTGCGGCGGATTCAGGCATCCACAGGGTGCCGGGGATCTCGCCGAGGGTGAATTCGCGTTCGAGGACGCCGTCGTCGAGGCGTTGCTCGGAAGTGACGTGCATGGTCGTGCCTTTCGGGAGTGCGCTTGGAACGGCGCTCCCGGACGACCTAGCGTCCGACCGTGACCCCGAAGGGGAGCACCCATGTCGATACTGCGTTCACGGGTACCACCTCCTCGTTCTCTCGCACGGCCTCCGGAAAACTAGCAGTGGCCGCCGTGGCCCGCCAACGGGTTTTGCGGGGGCTCCGCGGGCGGATGCCATCGAGCCACCCTCCACATGTGACGGGCATCACAGCACACAAATCAATGTCCTCAGGTCATCATATGACCTGATCTCCACGAGCGGTGAGCTTGAGCCGACGCGCTCCGGACAACACAGACGAGGATGGGCATGGACGACCAGAACAAGCCCGAACGGCCGCGCGTGGGCGTGGTCGGGCTAGGGGCCATGGGCCTCGGGATGGCCCACAGCCTGCGCGCCGCGGGCTACGACGTCGGGGTCCACGACCTGCGAACGGATGTGGCCGCAGCCTTCGCGCGTGGCGGCGGGACGGCGTTCGCCTCCTGCGGTGAGCTGGCGGCCGCGGTGGATGTCCTGGTCGGCGTGGTGGTCAATGCGGCGCAGGTCGAGTCCGTGCTGTTCGGTACGGACGGGGCGGCCGAACGGCTCCGGCCGGGCGCCGTCTTCGTGATGTGCTCCACGGTCGATCCGAGCTGGTCGGCCGAGCTTGAGGGACGCCTGGCCGAGAAGGGTGTGCTCTACCTGGACGCCCCCATCTCCGGTGGCGCCGTCCGTGCGGCGGCCGGCGAGCTCACCATGATGACGTCGGGCTCTGCCGCGGCGTACTCCGTGGCCGACCCGGTGCTGGAGGCCATGAGCAGCACCGTCTACCGGCTGGGCGACCGCGCCGGACTCGGCTCGAAGGTCAAGATCGTGAACCAGCTGCTCGCGGGCGTGCACATCGCCGCAGCGGCCGAGGCGATGGCCCTCGGCATCAAGGCGGGTGTTCCCGCCGAGGCGCTCTACGAGGTCATCACGCACAGCGCCGGCAACTCGTGGATGTTCGAGAACCGCATGGCGCACGTGCTCGCCGGTGACTACACACCTCTTTCCGCCGTCGACATCTTCGTCAAGGACCTTGGGCTCGTGCTGGACTCCGCAAGGCCCGAACGGTTCCCGCTGCCGCTCGCCGCCACCGCCCACCAGATGTTCCTCCAGGCGTCGGCGTCCGGGCTGGGGGCCGAGGACGACAGCGCGGTCATCAAGATCTTCCCGGGCGTCGACCTGCCCAAGCCGGCGGAGGCCTGACATGGGAATCCGCCTCGGGTGCATCGCCGACGACTTCACCGGCGCCACCGACCTGGCCAACAACCTGGTGCGCGCGGGCATGCGTGTGGTCCAGCTGATCGACGTGCCGTCGGCCGACCCCGGGCAGGTGGTGGACGCGGACGCGGTGGTCATCGCCCTCAAGTCGCGGACCGTCCCGGCCGCCGACGCCGTCGAGGTGTCCCTCCGGGCGCTTGCCTGGTTGCGGTCCATGGGCGCCGAGCAGGTCTACTTCAAGTACTGCTCCACCTTCGACTCGACCCCGGCCGGCAACATCGGACCGGTCACCGAGGCGCTGATGGAGGCACTGGGCAGCGACTTCACGATCGCGACGCCCGCGTTCCCCGACAACGGGCGCACGGTCTTCAAGGGCCATCTCTTCGTCGGCGACGTGCTGCTCAGCGACAGCGGCATGCGCCACCACCCGCTCACCCCGATGACCGACTCCAACCTGGTCTCCGTACTCGGCGCGCAGACCACGCGAGCGGTCGGGCTCATCGATCACACGGTCGTCGCCGACGGGCCCGAGGCGATCAAGGATCGCATCAACGCCCTACGCGAAGACGGCGTCGGGGTCGCCATCGCCGACGCCGTCTCCAACGACGACCTGGTGCGCCTGGGCGCGGCGGTCAAGGGGCTGGCCCTGGTGACCGCAGGCTCGGGGCTGGCCATCGGTCTGCCCGCGAACTGGGGGGTCAAGCCCTCCCCCGCCGCCGCGCGGCTTCCGCCGGCCGGCGGCCACCGGGCCATCGTCTCGGGATCGGTCTCCGCGGCCACGAACGGTCAGGTCCTTCAGTACCTGCGCAGTGGCCAACCCGCGTTCAGCGTGGATCCGTTGCGCGTGGCGGCCGGTGACGACGTGGTCGGACAGGCCCTGGCCTTCGCCGAGTCGCACCTGGACGACGGGCCGGTCCTCGTCTACTCCACCGAGTCGGCCGACACGGTCCGCACCGTCCAGGGCCGACTCGGCGCCGCCGAGGCCGGTGAGCTCGTGGAGCGGACGCTGGCCCGTGTCGCACAAGGGCTGGTGGAACGCGGCGTCCGTCGGCTCGTCGTCGCGGGCGGTGAGACCTCGGGAGCGGTCGTCCAGGCGCTCGGCCTCACCGGGCTCCGGATCGGACCGCAGATCGACCCCGGTGTGCCGTGGTGTGCGGCGGCCCTTCCCGGCGGAGAGACGCTCCACATCACGCTCAAGTCCGGCAACTTCGGCGGCCCCGACTTCTTCACCTCCTCGTTCGCCCTCCTGGAGAAGGAGGCCGGATGACCCAGCACCAGGGCACCACCGCCGGGCCGGCGCACGACGAGGCCGTCGACGAGGCGCGCAACGAGATCGTCCGCGTGGGCACGAGCCTGTTCGCCCGGGGCTACGTCCATGCCAGCGCCGGCAACATCAGCGCCAAGGTCGACGACCGCCATCTGATCACCCCGACCGACGCCGCCCTGGGGTTCCTCGAACCCGGCCGCCTCGCGCTGGTCGACTCCCGTGGTGAGCAGATCGCCGGTGACCGCGCCAGCAAGACCCTGACGCTCCATCGACGTATCTGTGCCGCCGACCCCACCGCCCGGTTCGTCGTCCACACCCACTCCACTCACCTGGTCGCGCTCACCCTGGCCGGTGTGTGGAGCGACGACGACGTGCTCCCGCCCATCACGCCGTACTACGTGATGAAGGTCGGCCACGTCCCGCTCATCCCCTACCACCGGCCCGGCGACCCGCGCGTGGCCGACCTGGTGACCGCCAAGATCGCCGAGCGGGCGGAAAGCCGTACGCCCATCAGGGCCGTGCTGCTCGACCGGCTGGGCCCCGTCGTCTGGGGTCCCGACGCGGCCACCGCCCTCGCCGTCCTCGAAGAACTCGAGGAGACGGCACGCCTCTGGCTCCTGACCGACCGTCGCCCCGAGCCGCTCCCCCATCATGCGCTCGATGAACTGAGGTCCACGTTCAACGCCGCGTGGTGACCCGCTCCTCACCTGTCAGAACCTGTCAGAGAATTCCCCTGAGCCGCGCCAAAGGATCGCCATGTCCATACCCAAAACGGCGTCCGCAGTCCCCGACGTCGCCCGTGAGAACGCCGTCTTCCGCAAGGTCGTAAGACGCATCGTCCCCTTCCTCGTCCTCTGCTACGTCGTCTCCTACCTGGACCGGGTCAACGTCGGCTTCGCGAAGCTGCAGATGTCCGACGACCTCGGGTTCAGTGAGGCGGCGTACGGCCTCGGTGCCGGTCTGTTCTTCATCGGCTACTTCCTCTTCGAGGTGCCCTCGAACCTGATGCTGCAGCGCATCGGGGCCCGCACCTGGATCGCCCGGATCATGATCAGCTGGGGTCTGGTCTCGGCGTCGTTCGTGTTCGTCAGCAACGAGGCGACGTTCTACGTCCTCCGGTTCCTCCTCGGTGCTGCGGAGGCGGGGTTCTACCCGGGGGTGATCCTGTACTGCACCTACTGGTTCCCGTCCCACCGTCGTGCCCGGGTGATCGCGCTCTTCATGTCGGCGATCCCGGTGGCGGGTATTTTCGGCAACCCGCTCTCCGGCTGGATCATGGACCGCTTCCAGGGCGTGAGCGGCTGGCAGGGCTGGCAGTGGATGTTCCTGCTGGAGGCGATCCCCGCCGTCCTCATCGGTGTGGCCACCCTGTTCTACCTGGACAACAGTGTGCGCGCCGCGAAGTGGCTCACCGATGAGGAGAAGGCCGTAGTCGAACGGGCGATCGCCGAGGACGCCGCGCACCAGACCGTGCACGGCCGGGTCTGGGACGCCTTCCGTGAGCCCAAGGTGTGGCTGATGTGCCTCATCTACTTCTGCTTCGTGATGGGCCAGTACGCCCTGACCTTCTGGATGCCCACGTTCATCGAGTCCACCGGCATCAAGGGCAACCTCGCGATCGGCGTCCTCAGCGCCGTGCCGTTCCTGGCCGCGCTCGTCACGATGAACCTGTTCGGACGTTCGGCGGACAAGCGCCGCGAGCGCCGCTGGCACCTGGTCGTGCCGAGCCTCATGGGTGCCGTCGGCTTCTCGCTGGCGGCCGGCTGGGCCGGGTCCACCGCGCTGTCCCTGGCCGCGCTGTCCTTCGCCGCGGCCGGGGTGCTGACCTGCGCGCCGCTGTTCTGGTCGCTGCCCACCGCGTTCCTCGGCGGCACCGCCGCCGCGGTCGGTCTCGCCGCGATCAACTCGGTGGGCAACCTCGCCGGCTTCGTCAGTCCCTACATGATCGGGGCGCTGAAGGACGCCACCGGCTCGACATCGCTGCCGATGTACGTCCTGGCGCTCAGTCTCGTCGTCGGCGCGGCCGCGGTGCTCACCACCGACAAGCAGGTCGTCAACCGCTGACCGGGCCCTCCCGGTCCCCACACAGGAGCCAGCATGCCGAGGTTCGCAGCGAACCTGTCCATGATGTACACCGAGCACGACTTCCTCGACCGCTTCGCCGCGGCCTCGGCGGACGGCTTCACCGCCGTCGAATACCTCTTCCCCTACGCCTACGACGCCACCGAGCTGCGCCACCGACTCGACGACCACGGCCTCAGGCAGGTGCTCTTCAACGCGCCTCCCGGGGCGTGGGAGTCCGGGGAACGCGGGATCGCGGCGCTGCCCGGCCGCGAGGCGGAGACGCGCTCCGGGATCGCCCGGGCTCTGGAGTACGCCGCTGCCCTGGACTGCCCGCGGGTGCACGTGATGGCCGGGCTCGTACGGGCGGACGCGACGCCGAAGGAACTGGCCGAGCAGCGCGACACCTACCTGGCCAACCTCGCCTGGGCCGCCGAGCGAGCGGCCGCGGTGGGCGTCGACATCCTGGTCGAGCCGATCAACGGCCGCGACATGCCGGGCTACTTCCTGTCCCGGCAGGCGGAGGCCCACGCGGTGGTGCAGGACGTGGGTGCCCCGAATCTCAAGGTGCAGCTGGACCTCTACCACTGCCAGATCGTCGAGGGCGACCTCACCACGACCCTGCGCCGCGACCTGCCGACCGGCCGGGTCGGTCATCTGCAGATCGCGGGCGTGCCCGACCGCCACGAGCCCGACCTCGGCGAGCTCGACGTGAGCCACCTGTTCGGCGTCGTCGACGACCTGGGATTCGACGGGTGGATCGGCTGCGAGTACCGCCCCCGCGCCGGCACGAGCGAGGGGCTCGGCTGGCTGAACGACTACCGAGGAGACAGCGCATGAGGATCGTCATCACGGGTGGCTTCGGCTTCCTGGGGCGGCAGCTCACCGGCACACTGCTCAGGACGCGGACGTTCCGTGGTGCGCCGATCGACCGCCTGGTGCTCGCCGACCGGTTCGTGCCGGCCGAGTCGCGGTCGGCGTCCGACCCGCTCGTGGAGATCGTGCAGGGCGACCTGAGCGACCGCCTCGACGAGGTGTTCGCGGAGCCGGTGGACGTGCTGATCCACCTCGCCGCCGCCGTCTCGGCCGAGTGCGAGGCCGACTTCGACCTCGGCATGAGTGCCAACCTGGACACCACCCGCGCCCTCCTCGAAGCCGCCCGGGCGCAGTCGGCCGCCGGTGGACCGACGCCGCGCGTGGTGTTCTCCAGCAGCGTGGCGGTCTACGGTTCCGACCCGGCGCTGCCCCTCCCGTCCGTGGTCAGCGAGTCGACCCTGCCCACGCCACGATCGAGCTACGGGATCCAGAAGCTCGTCTGCGAGCAGCTGGTCGCGGACTACACCCGCCGGGGTTTCGTCGACGGCCGCGTCGCCCGTCTGATGACCGTCTCGGTGCGGCCCGGCAAGCCGAACGCGGCCGCCTCCGGCTTCCTGTCCGGCATCATCCGCGAGCCGCTCGCGGGCCTCCCGGCGATCTGCCCCGTACGCCCCGACCTGCGGGTGGCCCTGGCCTCGCCACGGCGCACGGTCGAGGCGATCCTCCGCATCGCGGAAGTCGAACGCGGCACGGGGCCGGGACGGCTCGACGGCAGGCTGCCGGTCAACCTTCCGGCACTCACGGTCTCGGTCGCCGAGATGCTGGCCACGCTGCGGCAGGTGGCCGGCGACGCCGTAGCCGATCTGGTGACGATCACGCCCGATCCTGACATCGAGGCCATCGTGGGCTCCTGGCCCTCCGTCTTCGACAACACACGCGCCGCCGCGCTCGGGCTCGAGCCCGACCCGGGCTTCGCATCGGTGGTTCGGGACTACGTCACCGACCACCCCGAGGCGGTCCTGGCCGGCCCACCGCTCGCAGCAGGACAGCCAGATCCAGGCCTATAGACTGAAAACCATGTTTTCCAAGGTGCCCGGTCCCGTCCGGCTCGCGGATCAGGTCGCCGCAACGCTCTCAGCGGAGATCGAGTCGGGGCGACTGGCCGAGGGCGACCGGCTGCCTACCGAGGTGGAGCTGGTCAAGCAACTGGGCGTCAGTCGCACGGTGGTGCGCGAGGCACTCTCCAGGCTCCGCAACGCCGGCCTGGTCGAACCGCGCCAGGGCATCGGCGTGTTCGTCCTGCCCCGGCGCACACGGCCGCTCGACCTGGAAGCCGAGGCCTCCGACACCAAGGCGAAGGTGCTGCAGATCGTGGAGGTGCGTCGCGCCATGGAGGGCGAGGCGGCCTACCTGGCGGCCACCCGGGCCACGCCCCGCGACCTCGCGCGGATGCGTCAGGCGCTGGACGCGATCGACTCGGCGGTCGCGGCCGGCGGCGACGGCGTGGACGAGGACCTCGCCTTCCACCGGTCCATCGCCGAGTCGACCGGAAACACGGTCATGGTCTCGACGGTGCGGTACCTGGGCGATGTGTCGCGCGGCGGTATCCGCGTCACGCGCGCGAACGAGGCACGCCGCAACGACTTCATCGAAGCGGTCCGGGAAGAACACCACGCCATCCTCGACGCCATCGAAGCCGGGGACGCCCGAGCGGCACACGCCGCCGCGCGCAGCCACATGAAGCACGCCGCCGCTCGGCTCCGGGACGCGGACGACCGGTTCTGGACCGAGGCCGAGGACCTTGAGGTGGATCTCGACCCCGCTCCCTGACGCAGGCCCGGCCCATTGCCCCAGGGCCGCGACTAATTGCGGATTCAGATAAACACGGCCCGAAGAGGGGTCGTATAAGCACTCCTTTAAGAATCCAAAAGTCGCGATACGGGGCCAAAACTGGTCGTCTGCAGCCGACTTGACGGAGCGTCAGCCCACTCTCCGTCGCTCCGCCTGGACCATCGCCCCGTCGGCCCTCGCCCTTGGTGGCACCGGCTCTCGACGTACCCGGTGTGGCGCGCCCGCCCGGCCCCGCGTCGAGCGTTTCCGGCCCGAGCCCCGCCGAACGGTGTCCTACGCACCTTGTGGCGGCCGGTTGCCCGCCTGCACGATCGGCCTCGCTCGTACGGAACCGATCCCGGAGCAACCCAGTCGAGGAGACCCCTGTGACGACCGACCGCATGAGCCTCAGCCCCGAGGCCGCCCGGCAACTCGCGACGACCACGAAGACGACACCGCAGATGCGCGGTATCACCCCGCGCTACCTCCTGCGCGCCCTTCCGTGGGTCGATGTCGAATCGGGTGTCTACCGCGTCAACCGACGCCGCACCTACGTCCTGGGCGACGACCGCATCAGCACCCACACCGACGCGGGAGATCCCCGCGTCGTCCCGGGCGACTTACGCGAGATCCCGTATCTGCGCGAGACCGACGACGCAGCTCTCGACCAACTGGCCGATGCCTTCAGCGAGATGAGCTTCGAGGCGGGGCAGGTCCTCGTGCAGGAGGGCGACACCGCCGAGCATCTCTGGGTGATCGTCCGGGGACGCGCCGAGAAGCGCGCCGCCGGGCGATACGGCGACGAGGCACTGATCCAGGTCATCGGCGACGGGCAGTACTTCGACCTGGACGCGTGGACCAGGCGCGAGCCCATGCCGTACGCCGTCAAGGCCGTCACTCCCGGCGTCGCCCTACGAGCCGATCGTTCCGCCCTTGCCGCGCTCATGGAGCTCGACGAGGCGCTGCGCGGGGCGGTCGAGTCGTACGCGGCGGGCGACATGCCGGCACCCGGCAGCGAGGCTCCCATCGACCTGAGCGGCGGTCATGTGGGTGAGGTCGACCTGCCGGGCACCTACGTCGACTACGAGGACGCGCCTCGCGAGTACCACATGACGCTCGCCCAGACCCGGATGATGGTGCACTCCCGCGTCGCCGACCTCTACAACGGCCCGATGGACCAGACCCGGACCCAGGCCAACCTGACCATCCAGGCCCTGCGCGAACGGCAGGAGAACCTGATGCTCAACCACCCCGACTTCGGGCTCTTCCACAACGTCCCGGCCGGTCAGCGCGTGCAGGCGCGCACCGGCGCTCCCACCCCCGACGACCTGGACGAGCTGCTGGCGAAGGTGTGGAAGCAACCGGCCTACTTCCTCGCGCACCCGAGGGCGATCGCCGCGTTCGGGCGCGAATGTACGCGGCGGGGGGTGCCCCCGGTGACGGACAGCAGGTTCGGCAGCCCGCTGCTGACCTGGCGGGGCGTACCGCTCCTGCCCTCCGACAAGGTGCGCTGCCCGGGCGGCTCGGGCGATGCCGTCGGCACCACCGAGATCCTGCTGATGCGGATCGGCGAGGCCGAGCAGGGCGTGGTGGGCCTGCGCCCCGCAGCCGTGCCGGACGAGGTCGAACCCGGCCTGTCCATGCGGAACATGGGCATGGACCAGAAGGGCATCACGTCCCATCTGATGACGGCCTACTTCAACACCGCTGTGCTGGTCGACGACGCCATCGCCGTACTCCAGAACGTCGAGGTGTCCAAGTACCATGACTACGCCTGACGTCACGGCGCGGCCGACGCCGACGGCAGCGGGTGGGTTCACCGCCGAGTCGGTACGGCGGGACTTCCCGATCCTGCACCGGACCGTCAACGGCCACCCCCTCATCTGGCTCGACAACGCCGCCACCACGCAGAAGCCGCGCCAGGTCATCGAGGCGCTCACCGCCTACTACGGCGCCGCCAACTCCAACATCCACCGCGGAGCCCACACCATGGCCCGGGAGGCAACCGAGGCGTACGAGGAGGGGCGGGCGGCCGTCGCCGAGTTCCTCGGCGCCCCGAGCCCGGACGGCGTCGTCTTCGTGCGGGGCACCACGGAGGCCATCAACCTCGTCGCACAGACGTGGGGCCGGGCCAACCTCGGGCCCGGGGACGACATCCTGGTGCCGGTCCTGGAGCACCACTCGGACATCGTGCCGTGGCAGATGATCGCCAAGGAGACCCGGGCCCGGCTCGTGCCGGTCCCGCTCACGCCGGACGGGGAGATCGACCAGGACGCGTACGCCGACCTGCTGTCCTCTCGCACCCAGCTCGTCGCGATCAGCCATGCCTCGAACGTCCTGGGCACCGTCCCACCCGTCAAGGAGATGACGGCACTCGCCCACCGCTACGGTGCCAGGGTCCTGGTGGACGGCGCACAGGCCGTCGCTCATTTCCCCGTCGACGTACGGGACTTGGACGCGGATTTCTACGCGTTCTCGGGCCACAAGCTGTTCGCACCGACCGGCATCGGCGCCCTGTACGCGAAGCCGGAGCTCCTCGCCGGCATGGCACCGTGGCAGGGCGGCGGCAACATGATCGAGTCCGTGAGCTTCGAGAGGACCACGTTCGCTGCCGCGCCCCACAGGCTGGAGGCCGGTACCGGACACATCTCCGGGGTCATCGGACTTCTCGCCGCCGTGAACTGGCTGACGTCCCTCGATCGCGAGGCCGTCGCCGCATACGAGGAAGGGCTGATGTCGTATGCGCACCAGGCCCTTGCCACGGTGCCCGGGCTTGAGCTGATCGGCTCGGCGTCCCAGCGGATCGCGGTGCTCACCTTCACGCTCGCCGGGCAGGACCCGGCCGCCGTCGCCGACTGGCTCGACCGCGACGGCATCGCCGTCCGCGCCGGTCACCACTGCGCCCAACCAGCACTAGCGCACTACGGGTTGGAGTCGGCGGTACGCGCCTCGCTCGCGCTCTACAACACGTCCGAGGAGGTGGACAAGCTCGTCGCTTCGTTGCGCAGGCTGCAACAGAGCGCCTGACGACGGGAGTGGGGATTGAGCGACTCAGCCGGGGTCCGTACGGCCGCGTTCGGCCGGACGGACCCCGGCTCCGCAGCAGCGGCCTGTACCGGCGATCGAAGCGGCAGGGGGCCTTCCGATAGAGGGAATGAAAATGCCTGGATAGCATTGAATTGTGCCGCCATGTCGAGATGCGGCATGCGGCATGCGAGGAGGCCCGACCGGTATGGCAGACCCGCAACGTACACATTCCGTCCGGCCCGACGCGCAGCGCATCGACATCCACCAGCACGTCATCCCGCCCGCCCGCAGCCGCGCCATCGCCGCCCGCGCCGCGGCTGTCGGCTGGCCCGCGCCCGCGTGGGACGAACAGAGCGCGATCGCCATGATGGACCGGCGAGCGATCGACACGGCGGTGCTGTCCTACGCCGCGCCGCTCGCCGGCCCGGACGACCCCGCCGCAGCACGCGAGGCGGCCCGCAGCATCAACGAGTACACGGCCGAGCTGGTCAAGAACCGGCCCGACCGCTTCGGTCACTTCGCCGCCCTCCCCCTGCCCGACGTGGACGGCGCCCTCGCCGAGGCGGCCCACGCCCTGGACGAGTTGAACGCCGACGGCGTCATGGTCCTGTCCAACGCGCACGGCCGCTACCCGGGCGAGGAGGCGTTCGAGCCGCTGTGGGCCGAACTCGATGCCCGTTCCGCCGTCGTACTCGTCCACCCGACCGCACCTCCGGGCGCGCCCTTGCCTCAAGTCCCCCCTCCGCTGGCGGACTTCCCCTATGACACCACCCGCGCCGCCCTGCACATGACCGTGCGCGGCGTACTGCGCCGGTACCCCCGGATGAAGGTGATCCTCCCCCACGCAGGCGGCTTCCTGCCGTACGCCGCCTCCCGCTTCGCCCTCGCGGCCCGCCTCCCGCACACCGCGAGCCCCGACAGCCCGGCCCCAGTTGCCGAAGTCCCCGCGACCCCCGAGGACTTCGTCACCGATCTCCGCCGGCTCTACTTCGACACGGCCATCTCCCCCGGCCCCGCCACCCTGCCCTGCCTGCTCGCCTTCGCCGCCTCCGGCCACATCCTGTACGGCAGCGACTGACTACCCCATGCTGCCCGAGGACTGGAACACCGGCTTCGACACGGCACTCGACGCCTACCCCTCATGGAATCCCGGCCAGTTGCACACCATTTACCGAGGCAACGCCGAACACCTGATCCCACGCCTGGCCCTCGAACCGTAGTCAGCGAAGCACAAGGAATACGCCGCCCGTGTCGTTGCGCGGACGGCCACAGCCGGCTGACACGATGCCCTCATGACGAACAGCCGGTCGATAACCTACGTGCGGATTGCCGAAGTTCTCACGGGGCTCGGAATGATTCCTCAGGAGAAGGCTCAAGGGGTCCTGGACGAGTTCGCCGAGTACGCGAACGAGCCGATGGAGCGAGGCCATGAAGTCGCCAGTGCCCTGGAGTCCTTCGAGGTGGCTGTTTCCATCCACTCCGAGGACGTCGACTTCGCCGACGCGCACTACGAATGGCTCCTGAACGAGGCGGCAGCTCTCACCGGAGGCGGAGTCACCGTCTCCGACTACCGCTTCGAGAAGAGCAACCCGGACGACGAGGACTGCGGCCTGGGGACGATGCACTTCGAATGCAACGGCAAGCCGCTCTCGTTCGGCGTCGAGCAGGAGTCGAACGACTACCTCGACATGGGAGCAGCGCGGCAGGCGATCGAAGCGCTCACCGACCACGACACCTCCCGGGAATTCCGCTGCGTCGCGCAGGAGGGCCCGCAACTCGACGACGACATCATGGTCCTGGCCTCATCCGAGCAGCGGGAAGGTCTCCGCCGGCACCTGGGCATCACCTTCGAACCTCCTTTGGGACAACGCTGACCGACACAAGCCGTTCACGGCCGGTGACGCGACTCCCGGGCGTCGACGCCGGCATCCTCGGTGCGCCCGGTCCCCTGCCGCGAGGGTGCCACCGCCTCCACGGCAAGCGCGAGGACGGCCCGGTCGTCCTCGTCGGACTGGGTCGACCAGCGTTCCGAGTCGGTCCGTACGAAGGACACGACCGTCTCCGGGGCGGGTGGGCGCTCGCCGGAGAAACGTTCGCAGAGCCGCTCAAGGACGGGATAGAAGACGCCGTCCGCGTCGCGTGCCTCGCTCACCCCGTCCGTGTGCAGGACGAGCACCTCCGAGGGTGCGAGGCGGTGCACCGTCGTGTCGTCACCGTCCGGAGCCAGTGCGCCGAGCCCCAAGGGCAGTCCGGGCGCCGTGCGCAGTGACCTGGCACCGTGCCGGCCGACCACCAGAGGTGAGGGATGGCCGCGGTCGACGATCCGTACCTCGCCGCCGTGCGGCGGGAACTCCAGCACGAGCGCGGTCACGAACAGTTCGGGGTCGCCGTCGTCGCCGGCCGGACTGTTGCGGGCGATGCTGAGCTCCAGTCGCCCGGCCAGCGTGCTCAGGCTCTGCCACTCGTGGGCCGACACCCGGAAGCTGCCCAGCACCGCCGCGACCGTCTGGACCGCGTCGAGCCCTTTGCCGCGGACGTCACCGATGATCGCGCGCACCCCGAAGGGCGTCTCGCACACGTCGTACAGATCCCCGCCGACGAGCGTGCCGCCCTCCCCGGCCTCGTAGAACGCGGCGGCGCGTACGGGGCCGAGCCTGCGCGGTACGGGGCGCAGCAGGGTCCGCTGCATGGCCTCGGCGACCGAGTTGGCCCGGATCAGATGCCGCCGGGTCCGCTCCCGCTGCCTCGCCAGCGCGACACTCGCGATGCCGATCAGGGCCGTGGCGACATACATCGCGACATGGTGCTGCTCGTCGAAATGGCCCGGGCGCCGAGCCGCCATCCACATCTGCAAGCCCAGGCACACCACCGTCGACATCGCGGTACCCCGCGGGCCGCGCGTCGCGGCGGCCAGCGGCGGTACGGCGATGAGCATGAAGCTCACCGGTTCGCGGCCCCTGACGATCAGTTCGGCGGCCACATCGACGAGCACCGCCACCAACGGCAGCCACCACACCCACCCTCGCGCGGAGGGGGGTCGAAGCTCGGAGCGGAGGTCCCCGTCGGACACGGCGCGCCCTACCTTCCCGGCCCGGCGGGGCCGGACCCGGAGTCCGTGGCGCCTGCGGCCGGCGTACCGCGTGCCGCCCCTCGGAGCGCCTCAGGAAGCCCTGCCTCGATCCTGGCCAGCTGGTGGGTGAGACTGCGCAGCCACAGGTCGAGGTCGACCAGCACGGGCAGGGCGCGCGCGGCCGGCTCCGCGGGCATCGGGCCGGTGCCCAGCGGCGGTTCCGAGGGCTCCGGCTCCGTTCCGGGTCGCTGTGGACGCTCGCCGCTGCACAGGGCGGCCAGCCGGTCGGTGGTCTCGACGAGCGTGCGGGCGCCTGCCCGTGCCCGGTCGGCGTCGTCCGGGGGCAGGGCGGTCGTGGGCAGGTCGAAACGGGGCAGCCACTGGGCGCCGAGCAGGATGTGGTGGGCCGTGATCAGCACGGCGTGCCAGTCGGCGCGCACCGGCGCGCTGCTCCCCGGTTCGCTGCGGAACTGGGCGTAGGCGGACTCCGCCAGGCGCAGCCGGTGCAGAGCGGGCAGCGTCGGCGGGGCGGGGGCCGAGCCCGGCGGCGCCGCGGACAGCATCTCGACGGTGCCCCTGATCAGCGGGCCGCACTCCCGCAGCAGCCCCGCCATGGTTCGGCGTACCTCCGCGCGGGCGCCGGCCGGCCAGGCCAGCATCGCGCACAGCAGACCGATGGCGCTGCCGGTCACCACGTCGACGATCCGCGCTTCGGCCAGCCTCCAGGACGCCGGGGCGATCTGGGCGAACGCCGTGGCCACGACGAGTGTGAACAGGCCCTGCGCCCAGGCGACCCCGAGCAGCGGACCGAGCGCGAAGGCGATCAGCATGGCCGGTGCCAGGATCGCGGCGTACGCCTCGGTGTGCCGGCCCAGGCCGATGAGCAGGGCACCCGCCGCGACCGCGCCCACGAGGTTGCCGGTGACGGCCCGGCGGATGGCCGTCCAGGTCTCCACGACCGTGGTCCGGCTCAGCGTCAGCACCGCCAGCAGCACCCAGAAGCCGTGGGTCAGGTCGAGCGAACCGGCCACGAGGCGTGCGGCGGCCAAGGCCACGGCGATGCGGACGGCGTTCTGGAACTGCACCGAGCGCAGCGTCATGTTGCCGGTGATCCGGCGCGCCCACAGCCGGGGCGTGGCGGCCTCCGCGTACCAGAAGAGCTCCCGTGGCTCGATCGGCGGGGTGAGCCGCCCGTCGAGGCCGACCCGTACGGAGATCTCCAGGATGCGCACCGACTCGGCGACGGCCAGCAGCGCCGCCTGCCGACGCAGCACCGCCACCGGCGGTACCTCGCCCGCGGCAGCGGTCGCCTGCCGCAGGCGCAGCCGCTGGAAGTCGTCGATGGCATTGTCCATCCGCTGTGGGCCGGGAACGGCCCGGCCCGTGCGCAGGGACGCGGCGGTCGCGTCGCACAGGGACACGACCTGCGGCAGCAGCGACCCGGACGCGGTGTCGGTACGCCCCCTGCCACGTCCCCCATCCCCGCCCGCACCCTCACCCTCGCCCCCGGTGCCGTATCGGACCAGTTCACGGAATTCACCGGTCTCGGTCAGATGGGCCAGTTGCTCAAGGAGCCGACGGGCGGCGGACCCCGCCTGGGCGAGGCCGCGAACCGCGCGGCCCGGACCCGCGGGGCGCTCCGCGGGCGGGATGTTCGACAGCCGCAGCCGCGCACCGGTCTCCCGCAAGGCCTGTGGGGAGCGGTCGTCGCGCCCGGCGATGGTGTCGCCCGCCGTCGCCAGGGCGTCGGCGAGGGTCGTCCGGTACGGCGTCGCCGGCGGCTGTGGCAGCAGGAACAGTTCGCACAGCGCCAGCGCCACCACTCCGAAGGTGAGCCCCGCCAGCCGCAGCCAGAGGGTCTGGGGTTCGTACGGCGGGAAGCAGGCCAGGATGTAGAAGAGCTGGAGTCCGGGCGCCGCCCCGGCCGGTCGTGGGCCCGCGATCGCCGCGAAGGCGAGGAGGAATCCCACGACGAGCATGCCGAGCACCGCCGCCCACGTCCGCACCGCCAGCACGGTCCCCAGTGCCACCAGCAGCAGGCCCACGGGCAGCGCCTTCAGCATCACCTCGGCCCGCTGCCGCCCGGATCCGGGGATCGGGGACAGCAGGCCGAGGGAGATCGGCGCGAACAGGGAGTACAGCGCCAGCACCGGTTCGTCGAGCCCGTACACGAAGGTGTAGAAGCCCACGGACGCGGCGAGCGTCACCCGCACCGCCCGGTGCAGGATCTGTGTGCGCTCCGCTCCGCCCGTCACTGCAGGCGCCCGCCACGTGGCGTCCCCGAGGCGATCGGCGGGGCCCCACCGAGGACCATCGGCCGATGGCGTACGGCCATGACGACGACGGAAGCCGCCAGGATCACCCCGCCTCCGAAGCGGAGGATCGCGTCGTAGGCGGCTTCCGGGGATCGCTCCGGCACCATCGCCGTGATCGCGGCCGCGGCGCCCGCCAGCGCGACGCCGCCCAGCGTGACCAGGAACGTCAGCAGCACGCCCGAGGCCTCGCCGGCCCGTTCGGGCGCCACGACCTGCTGGGTGGCCACACTGGCGAAGGTCCAGCCGAGGCCGAGGCCCAGTCCGCACCAGGCGAACACCGGGACGTACAGCCACCAGGCCGTGACGGTGCTGAGCGCGATCATGCCGGTCCCGGCGACCGCCCCGGCCAGCGCCATCACCGACGTCGGCCGCATATGCCCGGACAGCCTCGCGCCGAGCGGCCCGCTGAGCGCCACGAGCACGGCGGGCGCCAGGAAGACCACGCCCGCGTCGAGCGGTGACAGCCCCCGTACCTGCTGGAGATACAGCGTCGAGACGAAGACGGTGACGGCGTAGCCCATGTTGGTGATGGTTCCGGTGCCGGTCACCAGGACGTAGGGCGTGTTGCGGAAGAGCCGCAGGTCGACGAGCGGATGCCGGGTGCGCCGCTCCCGGCGCAGGAACAGGGCGCCCCCCACGGCGGCGAGCGCCAGCAGGGTGAGCGTGCGGGCGTGGTCCCAGCCCCAGGCGCTGCCTCGTTCGACGGCCAGCGTGAGTGCCGCCAAGGCGCACACGACGGTCAGGCAGCCGGCCAGGTCGAGTTGGCGTGGGACCGTCGGGTCGCGGGAGTCGGGGACGTAGGCGTAGGCCACGATCAGTGCCAGCACGCTCAACGGTGCGAGGAGCCAGAAGATCCAGCGCCAGCCTGGCCCCTCGGTGAGGCCGCCGCCCACGAACGGACCCAGCGCCGTGCCCACGTTGGCGATCCCGAACACCGCGCCCAGCGCGCGGGCCCGGCTCGTGTCCGGGAAGGCGTTGCTGATCACGGAGACCGACACGGGGAAGACGAAGCCCGCCCCGATGCCCTGCACGATCCGTGCCCCGACGAGCAGCCAGAGCCCCGGCGCGAGCGCGCAGCCGACCGACCCGGCCGCGAAAAGCGCCGTCCCGGCGAGCAGGGCGCCCCGGCGTCCGAAGACGTCGCCCACCCGGCCGCCCACGATGAAGCAGCAGCCGATGGAGAGCATGTACGCGGACAGCGTCCACTGGGCGGCCGAGGCGGTGACGCCGAATTCGTCGGCGATTCCGGGGACGGCCAGGTTCAGCGCGAAGAAGTCGAGCTGGATGCAGAACAGGACGACCGCCACCGCGATGAAGGCTCCCGTCCGCGCGGCCGACGAAGACTCAGCGCGCATGAGCACGTTCCTCTCGGGCCGACGCGCCGACGCGGCGTCGGGGCCGGGCCGGACATGCGATCCACTGCCCATTGTCGGCCGACGCCGTTCGGACCGCAGCCCGGCGGTTTCCGGAGAGTTGCCGAATCGGCAAACACGCTCGTCCTCTCGGCACTGTCCTCCGCATGATCGGCGTTGAGGCACGGGAAGGACGGCGAGGGCCGTCAGCACGCAGAGCAGGGCACAGCAGAGCACAGGGTCTCGGAGGAGGGCGCATGTCGCAGCAGCAGTCGCACGTCGCGGAGGTCACCCATCGGTTGGTTTCGTCACCGGCCGGCCGGATTCACGTGGTGGAGCAGGGGCGCGGGCCAATGGTGCTGCTCGTCCACGGCTTTCCGGAATCCTGGTACTCCTGGCGCCACCAACTGCCCGTGCTCGCGGCTGCGGGATATCGCGCGGTCGCCATCGATGTGCGCGGATACGGCCGCTCCTCCAAGCCGGCCGACACGGAGGCGTACCGGATGCTCGACCTGGTGGCGGACAACGTCGCGGTGGTGCACGCCCTCGGCGAGGAGTCGGCGGTGGTCGTCGGCCACGACTGGGGCGCGGCCATCGCCGCGAACTCCGCCCTGCTCAGGCCGGAGGTCTTCAGCGCGGTGGGGCTGCTCAGCGTTCCCTACGCACCGCGCGGCGGACCCCGCCCGACGGAACTCTTCGCCCGGATGGGCGGCGACGAGGAGTTCTACGTCTCCTACTTCCAGGAGCCCGGCCGCGCCGAGGCCGAGATCGAACCCGATGTGGGCGGCTGGCTCAGGGGCTTCTACGCGGCCCTGTCCGCCGACACCATGCCCGCACCCGGCGCTCCCGATCCGCACTTCGTCGGCCGGGGCGGGACGCTGCGCGACCGGTTCCCCACGGGTCGGCCGCCCGCGTGGCTCAGTGACAGGGACCTCGATGTCTACGCCGGGGAGTTCGAACGGACCGGTCTGACAGGAGCGCTCAACCGGTACCGGAACATGGACCGCGACTGGGAGGATCTCGCCGCCCTGGACGGCGCCCCCGTCACCCAGCCGTCCCTGTTCGTCGGTGGCAAGCTCGACGCATCCACGACATGGCTGGCCGACGCGATCGCGGCGTACCCGGTCACGCTGCCGGGACTGATCTCCTCCCACATCCTCGACGGCTGCGGCCACTGGATCCAGCAGGAACGCCCCGAGGAGTTCAACCGCCTCCTGACCGACTGGCTCGCCGCCCTGCCCACGTGACGCGTCGTCAGCCGCCCTTGGAGTCTTGACGTACTTAGGAGTCGGCCAAGCCCTCGGCGATGATGATCCGGCCCTCCTGGCTGAGGCAGTGCACACCACCGTTCTCCAGATGTCGGGGTCGGGCGCCTGATCCTAACCGTCCCCGCGCGGCTGCTGGAGGAAGGTCACAAGCGCCGCCGTGAGTTCGGCCGGTGCGTCCTCTTGTACGAGGTGACCCGCACCGGCAATGGGTTCAAGCCGCGCGCCTGGGATGCGGGCGGCGAGTTCCCGTCCTCTGGCCGCCGGGATCCAGGTGTCGTCCTGGCCCCAGCACACCAGCGTCGGAAAGCCGATCTCGCCGTACCGTTCTTGTATTTCGTCGGTGTACAGCTGGTCGGCCTGGGCGATCTGACGGTAGAAGGCCGCTTGGCCGAGGTCGCCGAGCCAGGGCTGGACGAGCCGGTCGAGGACGGTCGGGTGCAGACCGGGACTGCTGGCCGAGCTCACGTACTCGCGCACCAACGCGTGGTGCAGTGCGGGTGGCAACTGCTCGAAGACCTCGGAGTGTTCGCCGACGAGCCGGAAGAACGGGGAGCCCCACGGGGCCAACGCGACGGGGTCGACCAGCGCGAGGGCACGGTAGCGGGCCCCGTGCAGCAGATGTGCCCGCAAGGACACGGCACCACCGAAGTCGTGGGCGACCACCAGCGGTTCCTCAAGGCCCCAGTGCGCCAGCAACTCGGTGAAGACCCTGCCCTGAGCGGCCAGGGAGACATCCTGGCCGGCGGACATCTCCGATGCCCCGTAACCGGGCATGTCCCACACGAACACCTGGTAGCGGCGGGCGAGCGCGCGGGCGACAGCGCGCCAGACGTACGAGGAGAAGGGGGTGCCGTGCAGGAGCACGACCGGGTCCTGGCCGGGTTGGCCGAGGCTGCCCCAGCGGACACCGCCCGACGTGCTGCGGAACGTCTCGGACAGCTGCCATTCACTCACCGGTGCTGGTCCTCTCACTCGTGTCCGAGCCGTCTGCCGACCCGGCGGTTGCCCTTCTACTTGCCCCAGATCTTGCGGTACCCCTCCTGGTAGCCCGAGGGATCCCAGGTCGTGGCCCCCTCGCTGTTGTCGGCCGTGGTGATGTGGACGGGGGCCACGTATCCGCTGGCGGGCCTGCCGGCGAAGGCGCGGTTGAACTCGTCGACGATCTGCCAGCCCTGTTGGGACAGCGGCTCGGGCACGGTGGCTGCCTGGTACTGCCTGGTGTTGATGCGCTGGAAGGCGGAGGGGTCGCCGTCGCCGGCGCCGATGTTGAACGGTGGGCCGGAGCCTTTCTCGCCGGCCGCGCGGAATGCGGGCGCCGCGTCGGCGAAGTACAGGTCGTTGATGGCGACGGAGTGGGTCCACCTGCTCTGGAAGCGGGAGAGGAGAGAGGCGATCACCCGAGGCGTGCGGCTGCTCGCGTCCGGGATCGGGATGTTCTCGTACGCCAGCAGCTTCACGCCCGCGCAGGTGGCGAGTTCATCCCTGATCAACTCGGACTTGTTCTTGGCGAAGGGGATCGAGGCGTCGGTGATGAGCACGGCGCCGGCGCGGCCGCCCGAGTCGGCGATGATCCATTGGGCGCTGATGGCGGCGACGTCGTCGACCCGGGTGGTGACGTTGGTGAACAGCTCGGGCCGCGTGCTGGGGCCGGGAGCGGCGACGGCGTGCCAGCCGATGAGCGGGATGCCCGCCGCGTTGGCCCTCGACACCTGCTGCAAGGTCGAGTTGGGGTCGAAGCCGCCGATGACGATGCCCGAGGGCCTGACGGACACGGCCTGGCTCATGGCCGCCTGGATGCCGGCCGGGGTGCCCCCTCCGTCGATCACCCGGACGTTCCAGCCGATGACCCGCGCGGCTTCCCGCACCCCGTTCGCGGCGCCGGCGACTCCGGGGTTGGTCATGGTCTGGGCGACGTAGACGAGGGTCTTGCCGGGCTCCGCCGCGGGACCGGTGGTCGGCCCGTTCCAGGAGACGTCCGTCTCCTCGGCCCGGCCGACAGCGGCCTGGGCCCGGGCGTGGACTTCCGGGCAGCCGTTCGGGCCCGCGGTGAACTCGTCCGGCCCGCTCTGCGAGCCGCGTTCGCAGCCGGCGAGGACGGTTGCCGTCGCCAGCAGGGCGCAGACGGTGAGCCGAACCCGGCGGGCGCCGGTGGTGGCCTTGCGGTTGCCGTTGCGGTGCACGAGAGCTCCTCACGGAGTCACGGAACGGAGTCACGGAGTCAGGGGCGGGAGGATGCGATCGGACGCGGAGTCGGGGTCCTTGGCGTGGGTCATGGGGCGGTGCCCGTAGGGCCGTCGTGCCGCGTCGGGGAGGGGGGTGGCTCGGGCGGCCCGGCGGGCGAGTCGCGGGCGGATACGGCGCCGGTACGCAGTCGGCGGCGGGCGGCGTAGCCGGCCAGGCCGACGGCCAGGAGCAGGGTGCCGCCGTGGAACAGCGGGACCGTCCAGAAGTCGGCGCCCAGCTGGCCGATGCCGGTGAGGCCGACGGCCAGGACGGCGACGGCGACGACGGTGCCCAGGGCGTTGGGCCGGCCGGGTTTGATCGCGGTGGCGCCGAGCAGGGCGCCGACGAAGGCGGGCAGCAGATAGTCGAGGCCGACGCTGGGATTGCCGATCTGCTGCTGGGCCGCGAGCAGCACACCGGCGAAGCCGACGATCAGTCCCGACGCGGTGAACGCGTACACGGTGTATCTGCGGGTCGGGATGCCGACCAGGTCGGCGGCGCGCGGGTTCGACCCGATGACGTACAGGTACCGGCCGAGCGGCAGCCGTTCCAGCACCAGCCAGAGGGCGGCCGCGAGCGCGAGCACGTAGAAGGCGGGGACCGGCAGGCCGAGGAACGTGGAGTCGTAGAGGTCGGTGAAGGCGGCCGGGAGGCCTTGCGGTCCAGGGACGATCCGGCCGCCGTCGGTGACCCAGCCGGTGACGGCGTACAGCATGCTGCCGGTCCCGAGGGTGGCGATGAAGGAGTCGATCCGGCCGAACACGACGATGACACCGTTGAGGACGCCGACGACCGCCCCTCCAACGATCACCGCGAGGCAGGCGAGCGGCCAGGGCCACCCGTCGTTGACGATCAGCTGCATCACCATGACGTGGGCGAGGCCGAGGCCGTAGCCGATCGAGAGGTCGAACGCGCCGGTGACGATCGGGACCATGGCGGCGAGCGCGAGGACGGCCGGGATCGACTGGTTGGACAGGATCGAGTCGACGGTGTCCAGCGTGGGAAACGTACGCGGCAGGGCGAGGGAGAAGATCAGGAAGAGCAGGCCGGTGAGGGACAGGAGGCCGTAAGCGCCGATGAGGTGCCCGCCCGGGCCGCGCAGCGAGGGGGTCATGGATGCGTCGCGGTTCCGGAGGCCGGCATGGCCGAGGCCGACCGGGTGAGTCCGGCGACGGTGAGGGCCGGGCCGCTGAGTTCGGCCGTCACGGACCCGCCGACGAAGACCAGGGCGCGCCGGCACGCGCCGACGACCTCCTCGAAGTCGGTGGAGATGAGCAGGACCGCGAGGCCGGCGGCCAGTGCCTCGTCGAGCAGCCGGTAGACGGCCGCCTTGGCTCCTACGTCCACGCTCGCGGTCGGCTCCTCCAGGATGAGCAGACGCAGGCCCACCCGGAGCCAGCGGCTGATCATCACCTTCTGCTGGTTGCCGCCGGACAGGGTGGCGATGGGGGCCTCGCTGTCGCGGGGCCGCACCGAGAACCGTTCGATGAGGGTGGTGGCCTCGGCGCGTTCGCGGCGGGGGCTGATCCAGCGCGGTGCCGGCGGGCTGTCGGCGCGGGGGTTGGCCAGGAGGTTCTCCCGTACGGTCAGTTCGGCGAGGCAGCCCTCCCGTTGCCGGTCCCCGGGCACCAGGCCGACACCGAGGCCCACGGCGTCCGCGACACTGCGCGGGCGGTACGGCCGGCCGCCGAGGAGCACCCTCCCGTCGACGACGGGCCGGGCGCCGGCGAGGGCCCGTCCCAGGTCCATGTGTCCGGCGCCCGAGAGGCCGACCAGGCCCAGTGCTTCGCCGGCCTTGAGTTCCAGACTGACCGGTCCCGCGCCGACGGTCCGTACGCCGTCGAGTGTCAGGACGGCGGGGCCCTCGGCGGGGATGCGGACGGGGTGGCGGTGTGTCAGTTCCTCGCCGACGATGTCGTGCACCAGGCGGGCGGGGCTGTGGCCCGCGAGCGGGCCGTGGCTGACGAGGTGCCCGTCGCGCAGCACCGCGAAGGTGTCGGCCACCTTGTACACCTCGTCCAGACGGTGGCTGACGTAGAGGATGCCGTGCCCCCGGTCACGCAGGGCGTGCAGGACGTGGAAGAGGCGGGCGCAGTCCGCGGCCGGGAGGCGGGCGGTCGGCTCGTCGAGGACGATGAGCTTCGCCCGTGCCGCCAGGGCTCGGGCGATGGCGACCAGGGAGCGTTCGGTGGGGGCGAGGTGGGCGATCGGTGTGTCGGGGTCGAGATGTGCGGCGACGGTCCGCAGGGCGTCGGTGCTGTCCTCGCGGGTCCGCCGCCAGGAGATCAGTCCGGCGCGGCGCGCGTACCCGGTGCTCAGGGCGATGTTCTCGGCGACCGTCATCCACTCCACGAGACCGAGGTCCTGGTGGATGAAGGACATGCTGTGCGATGCGGCATGACTTCCGAGTGGGTGCCCGTCCACCGTGATCTGCCCCGCGTCGGCGTGGTGGACGCCGGAGAGCACCTTGATGAGCGTGGACTTTCCGGCACCGTTGGGGCCCAGGAGGGCGAGGACGCTGCCGGCGTGGACGTCGACGTCGACCCCGGCCAGCGCGACGGTCCCCCCGAACCTTTTGCGGAGCCCGCGGATACGGACCAGAGGTTCCGCTCCGGAGGGCGGGATCGTCACGTTCTTCCCGGCTTTCATGAGGGACACCAACGGATCACCGACGGATCACCAACGGATCAGATCATGACATTTCGACCATTCCATGTGAGGCATTGCCGTCAAACACCGGCGAGCCCGCACTCGGCCCAGATGACCTTGCCCTGCGGGAGGTAGCGCGTACCCCAGCTCCGTGCCAGCTGCGCGACGAGGAACAGGCCACGACCACCCTCGTCGGTGCTGGCCGCCCGGCGCAGGTGCGGGGCGGTGTTGCTGGCGTCGGAGACCTCGCAGATCAGGGTGCGGTCGTGGAGCAGCCGTACCCGGATGGGCCCGGCGCCGTGCCGGATGGCGTTGGTGACCAGCTCGCTGAGCATGAGTTCCGCGGCGAACGCGGCCTCGTCGAGACCCCAGTCGGCCAGCTGCCGGACGGCGGACGCGCGGACGTCGCTGACCAGGGCCGGGTCGGCGGGCAGCTCCCAGGCTGCGATCCGGTCGGGGTCCAGGGCGTGGGTACGGGCGACGAGGAGGGCGATGTCGTCGCACGGGTGGGCGGGCGCCACGGTGTCCAGGACGGCCTGACAGGTGTCCTCGGGGGTGCGCTCCGCGTGGGCCAGGACTTCTCGCAACTGGTCGAGGACCACGTCGACGTCGCGTTGCCGGTCCTCTATGAGTCCGTCCGTGTAGAGGACGAGCTGGCTGCCCTCGGGGAGGGGGATCTCGGTGGCTTCGAAGGGCAGGCCACCGAGACCGAGAGGGGGCCCGGCGGGCAGCTCGGGGACGGACACCGTGCCGTCGGGGTGGACGACCGCGGGCGGAGGATGCCCCGCGCGGGCCATGGTGCACTGCTGCGAGGTCGGGTCGTAGATCGCGTACAGGCAGGTGGCGCCGATGATGCCGCCGCCGTCGGAGGTGGGGTCCTCCCGGTCCAGGCGTCCCACGAGGTTGTCGAGGTGGGTGAGGACGTCGTCCGGAGGGAAGTCGAGTTCGGCGAAGCTGCGTGCGGCGGTGCGCAGTCGGCCCATGGTGGCGGCGGAGAGCATGCCGTGTCCGACGACGTCGCCGACGAAGAGGCCGACCCGGGTTCCCGAGAGGGGAACGACGTCGTACCAGTCCCCGCCGACGTCGGATTCGGCGGGCAGATAGCGATGTGCGACGTCGACGGCGACCTGGTCGGGCAGACCGTGCGGGAGCAGGCTGCGCTGCAGGGCCAGGACCATGGTGCGTTCGCGCGTGTAGCGCCGGGCGTTGTCGATGGACAGGGCGGCTCGGGTGGCCAGTTCCTGGGCCAGCGAGCGGTCGTCGTCGCTGAAGGGTACGGGGTCCTGTCCTCGGTAGAAGCCGACGACGCCCAGCACGACGCCGCGGGCGGCCAGGGGCACCGCGATGAGGGAGTGGACGTGGCTCAGCAGTTGCCCGGTGTGCTCGGGATCCTGCGCGAGCCAGCCCGCGGCGGCCTTCAGGTCCGGTTCCAGCACTGCCTGCCCACTGGTCAGAGATCGCAGCTGGGGCGTCGTAGGGCCGTAGTCGACCCGCTTGCCGACCGGCCAGAAGGGAAGGTCGTCGCGGATGCCGTGGACCACCGTACGACGCAGGTCACCGCCAGGATCGGCGGCCTCCTCGCCGCGCAGTACGGCCTCGGGCAGGTCGATGGTGACGAAGTCGGCCAGTCGTGGGACCGCCGTCTCGGCGAGTTCCTCGGCGGTGCGGCGTATGTCCAGGGTGGTGCCGATGCGTGTGCTGACCTCGGATAGCAGCTCCAGGCGGCGTCGCGCGGCCAGGGCGTACATCCCCACGTGCGGCTCCCCCACCAGCACGAGCCCTCTCGCCGGGGGCGCGGAGTCGGGGTGTTCATCCATCGCGCCGTCGGCGCCGCTGGTCGTCACGCCCTCGCCGGACTCGGCACCGGGCAGGGGCCTGGACGACGCGGTGACGGAGCGATGCTCGGGCACCGGGGCGGCATGAGCGACCCCGGACAGCGGGACGCCAGGGAGGCCCGGGACGCCAGGAACGCCAGGGACGCCCGGGACGCCGGCAAGCTCGGCGGGGAGGCCCAGCGGTTCGTCGGCCTGATGTGGGACAGCGAAGGACATTCCCGGCGAGAGGCCGGGCAGGACGGCCTCGATGGCGATGCCCGCCACCCCGGAGGCACTCGTCACCGGACGGCTCACGAGCGTGACCCGCCGGCCGTCGGACAGGTGCACGTCGACGGCGGCCCTATCCCCTCGGGAGATCAACTCGGCGGCCTTCCCCACGAGGACGGACCGGTCTCGGGGGCGCAGTTCGAGGGCCAGTTCGTCCACCCCGATACCGCGGTGGGGACCGGCCGCGGTTCTGCCTCCCGCGTCCAGGTACGCCTGCAGCAGAGCGCGCCCGCGCGCGGAACTCTGCCCGAGCAGCCGCCGCTCGATGGCCTGCGCTGCCTTGCGTATCACGGTGTCCAGCGCCGGGTTCTCGGCGCTACGCGGATAGCCGAAGCACAGGACACCTTCGATACGGCCGCTGAGCGGGTCCCGAACGGGGAGTGCGCGGCAGGCGCTTCCCTGAGAACGCTCGGCGAAGTGCTCGGCGCCGTAGACCCGGATCAGTCGCCGTTCCGCGAGGGCGAGACCGATGCCGTTGGTTCCGGCGACCCGCTCGGCGAACACGAATCCCGGGACGCGCTGGATCGCCGGGAGAGCTCGGGCCATGGACGCCTCTCCGAAACGGCGTAGGAGGACCGTCCCGTTCGCGTCGGCGACGGAGATGTTCATCGCGCTGCCGGCGAACCGGTACTGCAGCCGGTCGAGCACGGGCGCTGCCGCGCGCACGATCCGGCCGTCCGGATCGAAGTCGTCCCGGAAGGGAAGGTCGTCCTGGTCCGGCGAGAGGCCCAGGGACCCGCAGCGCTGCCATGAATTCAAGATCGACGCCCGTACGCCCGTCTCGACCGGCTCACCCTGCAGAAACCGCTCACGGGAACGAGCGGACCCTGTGCCGTCCGTCGCAGGGCCCGTCGGCATCGGCTCCCCGCCGGGCAGAACCACGCTGCGCCTCACTCACGCCGTCAATAACCCACTCTTCGGAAATATCTGGCATTGACGAGAATACGGGACATCAAGGGTGAGAGGCACGATTCACAAGATCCCTCACCCGCAGTAACCGGACGGGGTCGCCGTCACAGGACCGCGACCGGGGTGACGGGTGAGCCGGTCCCGCCCGGAACGTTCAACGGCGCCACGACCAGCATGAACTCATACCGCCCCGCCTCGGCCGTGGCGGCGGAGAGCGCCTCCAGATCAAGGTTGTCCAGCAGCGGCACCCCCATCGCGGCCACGGCCAGGGCGTGGACCGGCGAGTGCACGCCGTCCACCGGGGAGGGCCGCACATCACTGTCGCCGTCTCCGCCCAGCAGCGCGATACCGCGCTCGGCCAGCAGGGGTATGGCATCCACGTGGAAGCCCGCGCTCGCCGTGTCGGGGTCCCAGGCACCGAGTTCCGCGCGGCGGCGGACGTGTCCGGAGCGCAGCAGCACCGCGTCGCCCTCGCCGATCGTCACGTCGAGCGCCTTCTCCGCGGCGATGACGTCCTTCGCGTGGACCGCCCGTCCCGGCTCCAGCCAGCGGATCCCCAGGACGTCCGGGAGGTCGAGGAGCACCCCCTTCGTGACGAGAGAGCCGAGCGTCGACACCGCGCCGAAGCGGGCGCCCGCGGAGTCGACGACCTCGCTCGCCGTCCGGCCGTCGTAGAGCTGGCCGCGGTAGGCGATGTGGCACAGGGCGTCGAGATGGGTGACACCCTTGCCGTGGTAGTCGGCTGCGATGAAATCCTTGTGGGTGCGGGGTTCGGGGGCTTCGACATCGCCCAGATCGGTCATGTGATGCAAAGCCGGTTTGCGGTTGTCAGGACCCGGCCGGGTGTTCCAGGGCAGCGCCATCGGGACGACGGTCCCGGACCGCACGGTGGCCGTGGCCCGCCGCACATGGTCCGCGGTCACCCGGTTCCAGGCACCACGGTCGGCCGCGGCCCACCGCCCCCACGTGCGAACCCTTTCGAAGAGTGCGTCGAACTCCCGACGGGATACGGCGGGACCGTTGCCGGTGTCGGCGGGCACGGGATCCGGGACCTGGGCGGAGGTCGAGCTCATCTGTCCTCACCGATCGCTCCGGGGCGGGCGGCCCGAACGGCCGAGCGGGCTCGTCCTCACGTTTCCACCGATTGTCGGCGAACGTGCAGGTCATCGCGAACCGACACCCGCCTCGTCGCGAACGACGCGACCGGCGGTTACAGCAGGCCCTCTAGAGCATGCTGAGTGCCCGCATCGCATCGCGTTCGATGCGCGAGAGATCGTGGAGGAGGGAGCCGGCCTGCATGAGGTTCTTCGCGTCGCCGGATTCGCCTGCTGTCGATCAGCTGGGCACACTCGGCGAGGAAGTCCCGGTAGAGATTGCGGAACAGGGCGCCGCCGGGAGCGGTGCCTGGCGGTCATGGGGCCGCGCTCGGCTCTGGCCCTGGCCAGGTTGGCGAGGCTGGTCGAGACGGCTCCGCCCTGCGGGTCGGTGTCCACCAGGTAGGCATCCTGTTCGTCGTAGCCGTACATGGCCACGACGTGCCCGCCGAAGTGCACCTTGGTGCTGAAGTAGTCCAGGTGGTAGCTGTCGAGCTGAAGGCCGACCGGCGTCGATGGGTGCCGCCACCCCATTGCCACGGCCCGCGCAGCGCTAGCATCGGGCCTCGTGATCGTATGGCTCAACGGCACCCACGGCGCAGGCAAGACGACGACCAGTGCACTCGTGCAGCAACTGATTCCGGACTCACGGGTGTTCGACGCCGAGAAGGTCGGCGAGACACTCATGGACATCAAGCCAGGGCTGCCCGCGACGGACAACTTCCAGCACTGGCCGCCGTGGCGGCCGCTCGTCGTCGAGACCGCCCGCCGCGTACTGGACTACACCGGCGGCACGCTGGTGATGCCCATGACCGTTCTGGTCGAGCAGTACTGGCGCGAGATCAGCGCTGGGCTCGCCCAACATGGCATCCCGGTACGGCACTTCGTCCTCCATGCCGACCAGGACACCCTCCGCGGGCGCATCGCAGGCGACACCGTTCTTGGCCCCAACTCCCCGTTCCGTCTCCAATACCTCGAGCCCTACGCCGAGGCGGCCCGCACCTGGCTGCACGCCGAGGCCGAGGTCATCGACACCACGCACCTCACGCCCGCCCAGGCCGCCCTGCTGATCGCAGAGGCCGTCAAGAGTTGAGGTCCAACCGCCACGCCCAACAGGCGCAGGTGGCAACAGAAATGACCCTGGCGGTGTAAAGCAGTCAGCGGGTGCCGAACGTGTCCAGCTTGATGGCCTCGGGGTCGGGGCCGCTGCGCAGCCCGGTGTCGAGGGCGTCGATGGCGGCCAGCTCGTCGGGGGTGAGCGTGAAGTCGAAGACGTCGAAGTTCTCCGCGATGCGGTGTGCCTTGACGGACTTCGGGATCGCGCACACGCCGTGGTCGAGGTGCCAGCGCAGGACGACCTGGGCCGCCGTCTTGCCGTACTTGTCGGCGAGCGCGGTGACGACCGGCTCCGCCAGGGCGCTGCGGCCACCGTTGGGAGCCTGGGCCCAGTAGCGGGTGATGCCGCCGATCGGCGACCAGGCCTGGGTGGTGATCCCGAGCTTCTCGTGGACGTCCACCAGTTCGCCGTGGACGAAGTAGGGGTGCAGTTCGACCTGGTTGACCGCCGGGACGACGTCGGTCTGCTCCAGGAGGGTGTGCAGCAGCCCCGGGGTGTGGTTCGAGACGCCGATCGCCCGGACCCGGCCGTCGGCCAGCAGCTGCTCGGCGGCCTTGTAGGCGGCGAACCAGGGTTCGGGCTCCAGCGGCGCCGGCTGGTGCAGCAGGTACAGGTCGAGGTACTCCAGGCCCAGCTTGGCCAGACTGGTGTCGAAGGCGCGCAGCGCGGAGTCGTAGCCGTAGTCGCTCAGCCACAGCTTGGTCGTCACGAAGACCTCGTCGCGGTCCACGCCGGAACGCCTGAGCCCCTCACCGACCTGCTCCTCGTTGCGGTACGCGGCGGCGGTGTCGATCAGGCGGTAACCGTCCCTCAGGGCGGTCTCGACCGCGGCGGCCGTCTCCTCCGGAGGGCTCTGGTAGACGCCGAGGCCCAGCGCGGGCATCTCGACGCCGTTGTTCAGCTTGAGAAGGGGAGTTCTGCCGGTCATGGCTGTTCCTTGGGGAGTCGTGACGGTGCGCGACGGGCGGGGGTCAGGGCTGGACGAGGACCTTCAGGGCTTCTCGGTCGGCCATCGCGCGATAGCCGTCGGGGATGTCCTCCAGGCTCACGGTCCGGTCGAAGACACGGCCCGGTTCGATGCGGCCCTCCAGAACTTCGGGCAGCAGCTCCTCGATGTAGGCGCGGGCCGGGGCCACACCTCCGGTGAGGGTGATGTTCTTAATGAACTCGGGGAATCCCAGCGGGACTTCGTCGTACTGCGGCGCGCCGACGCGGCTGATCGTGCCGCCCGCGCGCACCACGCCCAGTCCCATCTCCAGAGCCGGACGCGTTCCGACGCACTCCAGCACGGTGTGGGTGCCGTCGCCGCCGGTCAGCTCCCGTACCCGCGCGATGCCCTCCTCGCCGCGCTCGGCGACGACGTCTGTGGCGCCGAAGTCGCGGCCCAGGTCGGTACGGTCCTCGTGGCGGCCCATCAGGATGATCCGCTCGGCACCGAGCCGCTTGGCGGCCAGCACCGCCGAGAGGCCGACCGCGCCGTCGCCGACGACCGTCACCGTCGTCCGCGGGGTGACGCCGGCGGTGACCGCGCTGTGGTGCCCCGTGCAGAACACGTCCGACAGGCTCAGCAGCGACGGCAGGAGGGCCGAGTCCTCCGCGACGGGCAGCTTGACCAGCGTGCCCTGCGCCTGCGGAACACGCACCGCCTCGCCTTGACCGCCGTCGACGCCGTCCCTTCCCCACACCCCGCCATGCCGGCAGGACGTGTGCAGTCCCTCGCGGCAGAAGTCACAGGTGTTGTCGGCCCAGACGAACGGCGCCACGACGAGGTCGCCGCGCCTGAGTCCGGACACGTCCGTGCCGGTCTCCTCGATGACGCCGAGGAACTCGTGCCCCATCCGCTGTCCGTCTTCCGTGGCCGGCAGGGAGCCGTAGGGCCACAGGTCGCTGCCGCAGACGCAGGATCGCAGGACGCGTACCAGTGCGTCGGTGGGCTGCTGGATCGTCGGATCCGGGACGTTCTCGACGCGGACGTCTCCTGCGCCGTACATCAGTGTCGCTCGCATGGGGTGAGTTCCCTTGTTGCTCGATAAGGAGTTGACGGTTGGTCAGTAACGGCCGCCGTGCGGGACGGGCAGCGCGTCCAGTTCGGCCAGGTCGGCCGCGCTCAGCTCGATGTCCGCCGCCCCGGCGTTGTCCGTCAGGTATGTGGGGGTCTTGGTGCCGGGGATGGGGATCACGTATGCGCCCTGGGCCATCACCCAGGCGAGTGCCACCTGCGCCGGGGTGGCGCCGATGCGCTCGGCGATCTCCCGCACCTTGCCGACCATGGCGAAGTTGTCGCGCAGCGCGTCCTGCTGGAAGCGCGGCAGCGAACGTCGGAAGTCGTCCTCGGGCAGGTCGTCGAAGGAGGTGAACCGACCGGTGAGGAAGCCCCTCCCGAGCGGCGAGTACGGCAGGAAGGCGATGCCCTGGTCCCGGCAGTACGGCAGCACCTCGTCCATCCACTCCCGCGTCCACAGCGACAGCTCCGACTGCACGGAGGTCACCGGGTGCACGGCCTGGGCGCACTTGATGTGGTCCACCGTCGCCTCGGACAGACCGATGTACCGGGCCTTGCCGGCGGCCACCGTCTCGGCGAGCGGTACCCCCAGGACTCCTGGGGGTACCCCCTCTGGGGGAGGGCACCTCGGGGTCGACGCGGTGCAGCTGGTAGAGGTCGACGTGGTCGGTTCCCAGGCGGCGCAGGCTCTCGTCGATCGACTTGCGGATGTGCTCGGGACGGCCGTTCGGCACGGGGCCCTGGCGGGCGATGTCCCCGGCGTTGTCGCGGGCCGTCACACCGACCTTGGTGGCGAGGACCGCCCGCTCGCGGTAGCCGTCGGCCAGCGCGTGGCCGACCAACTCCTCGTTGGTGTACGGCCCGTAGATGCCGGCGGTGTCGATCAGGGTCATGCCGAGGTCGATCGCCTGGCGGATGACGGAGACGGACCTCTCCTCGTCCCGAGGGGTCGCCATGTCGTAGCCGAACGACATTCCCATGCAGCCCAGGCCGAGGACGCCGGTCTCCGGGCCGTCGGTGCCGAGTGTCGTCGTGCGCATGAACGCTGCCTGCTTCCTGTCAGGGTGGTGGTGATGTTCCTCGTCGGTGGCGGAATGTGCGGGAGGGCTGCCTGGACGCGGCCTCGTCCTCCACCATGTCCTTGAACCGCGCGATCGCGCTCATGGCGCTCGGCCACCCGGCGGACAAGGCCGCCAGGGTCCGGTTCCCGACACTGGCAACGGTCCCTCTCCCCGCGTCACGTGCCAGACCGCGCTGTGCCGGGGAATCGCGTTCAGGGGTGTGACAGGGCCCCCCAGGCGCCTACCGGCGAGTCACCTGCGCCCGCACACTCGAAGGCATGACACGTGAGCAGCCCGCCGGCGGGGGCACCGAGCTGGGCGGCTTCCTGCGCGCTCGTCGGGTGCGGATCACCCCCGCCGAGGCCGGTCTCACGGTCGGTCCGGGACCGCGCCGCACGCCCGGGCTGCGTCGTGAGGAACTGGCCGCCCTCGCCCGGATCAGCTTCGACTACTACGTCCGTCTGGAACGCGGGAAGGAGACCCGGCCCAGCCCGTCCGTCGTCGACGCCCTGGCCCGGGCCCTGTGCCTGGAGGCGGACGAACACGAGCACCTGCGCGAACTCGCCGCCAGGGCTGCCCGCACCGCGCCAGAGCCTCCGGCGCCGCCCAGCCGAACGCTACGGCCGGGCGTGAAGCTGCTGCTGGAGACCATGCGGCCGAATCCCACCCACGTGGTCAGTCGTACCAACGACTTGCTGGGGGCCAACCCCAGCGGGCTGAGACTGCTCGCCGGAATCGAGGAGTGGCCGGTCAGGCAGCGCAACCTTGCCCGCTACGCCTTCCTCCACCCCACCGCACGCACTCTCTTCCCCGACTGGGAGAACCAGGTCCGCGGCTGCGTCGCCCTGCTGCAGTCCCTGGCCAGGACCGACCCCGACGCCCCCGATCTGGCTCGGCTTGCCGGGGAACTGCTGGTGAAGAGCCCGGAGTTCGCCCGCCTCTGGAAGCGCCACGACATCAAGGGGCGCTCCCACGGCCGCAAGCCCTTGCACCACCCCGACGTCGGCGACCTCGTCCTCGGTTACCAGTCCATGGAACTGGAGGGCACGCCGGGCCACCGGCTGATCATGTACTACGCCGAGCCGGGTACCCCCGACCACGACGCCCTCGTCCTTCTCGACCTGCTCGGCTCGCAGCCGAAGGCTCACGAACGGACGTCTTCCGAGGACGAACCCACGTCGTCCTCCGCCTGAGCCCGCGTCAGGGCTGTGTGCGCCGTTGCTGTTCGGCCTTCGGATCGGCGGCCTGCGCGGCGGGCTCCGGTGACGTCATGTCGAGCAGAAGCATGGCCTCGTGGTCGGGGGTGCCGGGTTCGGCGGTGTAGACGCCGAGGCGTTGGCCAGGGGTGTCCTCGAGCTGCATGCTCTGGCCGCTGAGGGTGAGGATGCCGACCTGGGGGTGGTGGAAGGTCTTGTGGGTCTTCTTGCGGCCGGCGACGTCGTAGCGCTCCCACAGTTCGGCGAAGTCCGGGCTCTTGAGCAGAAGCTCCCCCACCAGGCTGGTGAGGTCTGGGGCGTCCGGGTCGGTACCGGCCACGGCTCGGAGCCTGGCGACACAGCCGCGGACCTGGTTCTCCCAGTCGGGGAAGAGAGTCCGTGCGGTGGGGTGGAGGAAGAGGTAGCGGGCAAGGTTGCGCTGGGTGTCAGGCCAGTCGGCAAGTCCCGCGTACAGGGCGAGGCCGCCGGGGTTCCAGGCGAGCAGGTCCATGCTGCGGCTGACGACGTAGGCCGGGCTCGGCCGCAAGGTCTCCAGGACCAGCGTCAGGTGCGGGCCCACGGTCCGGCTGGGCGGCGGCGAGGACTCGGGGACGAACCTGGCGGCGCGGGCGGCCAGCTCGCGCAGGTGCTGGTGCTCGGCATCGTCGAGGTCCAGGGCACGAGCGATGGCGTCGAGCACAGAGGGGCTGGGACGGATCTCCTTGCCGCGCTCCAGACGGACGTAGTAGTCGATGCTGATGCCGGCGAGCGTCGCCAGCTCCTCGCGGCGCAGACCAGGAGTGCGGCGCAGTCCGGTGCCCACGGTGAGGCCGACCTGGCCGGGGCTGGTCTGGGTGCGGCGGGCGCGCAGGAATCGGCCCAGTTCCAAATCGGCGCTGCTGCTCTGCTCTGATGCCATAAACGCCAGTGTCACACCGCGCTGACCTGCGTGGCTGGCGCGTGGGGGGCCCTGTCACACCCCTGAACGTCGCTCCCTGGCACAGCCCGGCCTGCCACCGGGGCCGGAAAGACGCGACGCTCGTTTTCTGTCAGCACACCTGGCCGTCGCACCCGGCCTTCACATGCGGCCCGCACACCTGGCCGCCCCAGTGCGGGAGAACCCCTTGTCCACGTCCGCCTCGTCCGCATCGCTCCAACCCGCCGTGGTGGGTCCGCCGCCGGAGAGCACGTCCGGCGCGCGCCCGGCACTGGCCGCCGTACTGCTCGGCTTCTTCATGATCATGGTCGACGCGATGGTCGTGAACGTGGCCCTGCCCTCGATCGGGCGCGGTTTCGGCAGCGGGATGACGGGACTGCAGTGGGTGGTCGACGGCTACACCCTCGCCTTCGCCGCGTTCCTGCTGTCCGCCGGCGCGGTCAGTGACCGTATCGGGGCTCGTCAGGCGTTCGCCGGTGGTCTGGGCCTGTTCGTGGCGGCGTCCGCCGTCTGCGCGCTGGCGCCGAGTCTGGGCGTTCTGGTGGCGGCACGGCTGGTGCAGGGAGCCGGGGCCGCGGTGGTCGTTCCGTCCTCCCTGGCCCTGCTGCGGGAGACCTTCCCCGACCCGGCGGCCCGGGCGAAAGCGATCGCCCTGTGGGGCGTGGGCGGCTCCGTCGGCGCCGCTGCCGGGCCGGTGGCCGGCGGACTGCTCACCCTGGTCGACTGGCGGATGATCTTCTTCGTCAACCTGCCCGTCGGCGCGGTGGCCCTGGTGCTCCTCAGGCGCGCCCGGCGCTCCCCGCGCCAGGAGGTGCCCTTCGACTGGACCGGCCAGGTGGCCGCGGTCACCGCCATGGGCACGCTGACCTACGCGGTCATCGAAGCCGGTGCCGACGGGTTCGGCACCGCACGGGTTCTCGGCGCGTTCGCCGTGGCGGTCGTGGCAGCCGTCGTCTACCTGACCGCACAGGCGCGCGGGCGGCACCCGATGACGCCGCTGCCGCTGCTGCGGTCGCGCATCGTGTCCCTCTCGGTCGCCATCGGCTTCGCCCTGAACGTCGCCTTCTACGGGATGATCTTCCTGCTGGGGCTCTATCTCCAGCAGGTGCACGGGCTGAGCGCACTCGCCACCGGTGTGGCCTTCCTGCCGATGACCGTCCTCACGTCCTTCATGGGCCCCGTCGCCGCCCGCCTCGCCGTCCGGTTCGGTGCGCGGATGCCGGTGGTCACCGGCCAGTGCCTGATCGCCGCGGGCCTATTGGCCATGGCGACCCTCCCTGTCGCCGCCCCGGTCTGGCTGACCGTGGTGCTGATGGTGCCCGTCGGTGCCGGCGGTGCCATGGCCGTGACCGCGCTGACGGCGCTGCTGCTGGAGAAGGTGCCCGCCGAGCGGGCCGGCGTCGCCAGTGGTGTGCTGAACGCGTCCCGCCAGCTCGGCGGCGCCCTGTCCGTCGCCGTCTTCGGTGCACTCGTCGCCGACCGGGCCCGATTCGCCCCCGGCCTGCACACCAGCCTGCTGATCGCCGCGGCGACCGTGGCGGTGAGCGTCGTAGCCACCCTGCTGCTGCGCACTCAGATACCTCATCGGATTCCGGCCACCGCCACCGAAGCGAGCACGCGCCCGCTCGAACGCTGACCGGTCACCTGCCCCACCCCGTTTCGCACAGAAAGAAGTTCCCATGCAGAACGTCACCCTCAACAACGGCGTCGAGATGCCGATCCTCGGTTTCGGTGTCTTCCAGATCCCGGCGGAGGAGACCGAGCAGGCCGTCACCGAGGCCCTCGCGGCCGGCTACCGACTGCTGGACACGGCCGCCGCCTACCAGAACGAGGAGGCCGTCGGTCGCGCCATCAAGGCCAGCGGCATCCCGCGCGACGAGCTGTTCGTCACCACCAAGCTGTGGGTCCAGGACGCGCCCGCCGACGAGAACACCGAGCGCGCCTTCGAGACCTCGCTGAACAAGCTCGGCCTGGACTACCTCGACCTGTACCTCATGCACCAGCCTTACGGCGACGTGTACGGCCAGTGGCGCGCCATGGAGCAGCTGAACCGGGAGGGCCGGGCGAAGGCGATCGGCGTCGCCAACTTCTACCCGGACCGGCTCCTCGACCTGATCATCAACAACGAGATCACCCCGGCGGTCAACCAGATCGAGACCCACCCCTTCTTCCAGCGCACCGCCGACCAGGAGCTCATGCGCGAGCACGGGGTCCAGATCCAGTCGTGGGGCGGGTTCGCCGAGGGCAAGAGCAACCTCTTCACCAACCCGGTCCTGAGCGAGATCGGCGAGAAGCACGGCAAGTCCGTGGCGCAGGTCGTACTCCGCTGGCTCACCCAGCGCGGCGTCGTCGCGATCCCCAAGTCGGTACGCCCCGACCGCATGGCGGAGAACTTCGACATCTTCGACTTCGAGCTGACCGACGACCAGGTCGCGGCCATCGCCACCCTGGAAACCGGCAGCTCGCTGTTCTTCGACCACCGTGACCCTGCGATGGTCAACTGGCTCAGCGCGCGGCGCGTGGACAGCTGACCTGACGGACGGCCTCTTCATGTCCCAGAACATCACTGACGTACCCCCCGCGCTGGGGAGACGTGCGCTCCTTCGTGGCGTCCTCCTGGGAGGAGCCACCGTCATGACGGGTGTTCAGATCACCGGCTGCTCCCCGTCGCGGTCGGGCGGGGCGGCGTCGGAGTCCGGTGAGCGATCTGCCGCGACACCCTCGCCCGGGAACGCGACGCCCTCGCCCGGGAAGCGGATCCTGCTGGCCTACTTCTCTCGCCCGGGCGAGAACTACTACTACGGAGGGCGTACGACGCTCAAGACCGGGAACACCGAAGTCCTCGCCCAAATGATCAACGAGCTCATCGAGTGCGACGTGCACCGCATCGAAGCCGTCGCCCCCTACTCCGACGACTACGACGAGACGGTCGCCCGCAACGTCCGCGAACAGGACGCCGATGCGCGGCCGGCCATCTCCGATCCCCCGTCCTCGATCGACCGTTACGACGTGGTGCTGCTGGCCAGTCCCATCTGGAACGTCAGAGCACCCATGATCATGTCGACCTTCGCCGAGAGGTACGACTTCCGCGGCAAGACGGTCCATCCGGTCACGACGCATGCGATGAGCGGTCTTGGCACGACCGCGCGCGACTACGCGGCGTCGTGTCAGGGCGCGACCATCGGGGAAGGGCTCGCGGTGCGCGGCGAGGAAGTCCAGAAGGCCGATGCCGAAGTCCGGTCGTGGCTGCGGCGCATCGGCGTTCTCCAGGACTGACCCCCGTCTCTCGAACGGGGCAGTTTGACAGCCCCGTGACCTGTGCGACAGGCGGGAGAGGGGCTCTGTCACACCCTGGCTGACTGTTCCCTGGCACAACACGCCCTGCCACACGTCCGGTCGGCCCACCAGGCTGGGCGGAAGCCGAAGTGCCATCAGGGTCAACGGTCAACCCCCGTCGTGGGCTCACCCCGATCATCAAGTCCCCCACCTTCCCTGTGCCGAGAGAGTGAGCATGTCTCCCGAAACTTCCGAGTCGGCCGCGCCTCCTCCCCTCACCCAGCCCCCATCCACACCTTCCCGTCGTACCTTCATCGCGACGGCCTCCGCGACCGGCGGTGTCATCGCGGCGGGGGGTCTGGTCGCAGGTCCGTCGCTCCTCGGCGTCGAGGAGGCCGCCGCCGCCGAGGCCTCGCCCAGCAGCCGTGTCTCGTTGACCGTCAACGGCGAGCGGCACACCGTCACCGTCGACAACCGCACCTCACTGCTCGACCTGCTGCGTGAGCACCTCGGACTGACCGGCTCGAAGAAGGGCTGCAATGCCGGCGCCTGCGGGGCCTGCACGGTTCTGGTCGACGGTCGACGGGTCAACTCCTGTCTGACTCTGGCGGTTCGCTTGGAGGGCGCCGAGGTCACCACCATCGAGGGACTGGCCAACGGGGATCAACTGCACCCGCTGCAGCAGGCGTTCATCGACCAGGACGCCTTCCAGTGCGGCTACTGCACCCCCGGCCAGATCGTCTCAGGCGTCGGCTGCATCGAGGAGGGCCACACCGGCTCCCCGGAGGAGATCCGGGAGTGGATGAGCGGCAACATCTGCCGCTGCGGCTGCTACGTCAAGATCGTGCGCGCGGTCGAACAAACCACGGGCCGGAAGTGAGTGCCCATGTACCCCTTCTCCTTCACCAAGGCATCCGACACCCGTGAAGCCCTCAACGCCGGTAGGCGCGGCGGCCGCTACATCGCCGGCGGAACCACCCTGGTCGACCTGATGCGCGAGACCGTCGAGCGCCCCGCGACCCTGGTCGACATCACCCGCCTACCGCTGGACGAGGTCACCGTCACCGAGCGCGGCGGGCTGCGGATCGGCGCGCTGGTGACCATGTCGGAGGCCGCAGCCGACCGCAGGGTGCGCATGCTGTACCCGGTCGTCTCACAGGCCTTGGAGCTGAGTGCCTCGGCACAGCTGCGCAACATGGCCACCATCGGCGGCAACATCATGCAGCGCACCCGGTGCACGTACTTCCGTGACGTGACGGCCGCCTGCAACAAGCGCGAGCCAGGGTCGGGGTGCTCCGCGCGCGAAGGCTTCAACCGCACCCACGCGATCCTGGGCACCTCCGATTCATGCGTGGCCACCCACCCCTCCGATGTGGCGGTGGCCTTCGCCGCACTGGCGGCGCGGGTTCATCTGCTGGGCCCGGACGGTGAGCGCACCGTCTCCTTCGGCGACTTCCTGCTGCGGCCCGGCAGCACTCCGAACCGCGAACAGGCCCTCCGCAAGGGCGAGTTGATCAGCGCCGTGGAGATCCCCGCCCATCCGCGCCCGCTGAAGTCCGGCTACCTGAAGGTGCGCGATCGCCAGTCCTACGAGTTCGCGCTCACCTCGGCCGCGGTCGCCCTGCACCTCCGCGGCGGCGTGATCCGCGAGGCCAGGGTCGCCGCCGGAGGGGTGGGCACCGTGCCGTGGAAGCTGCCCGCCGTGGAGCGAGCCCTCATCGGCGAACGTCCATCGGACCGGCTCTGGACCGAGGCCGCCGAGCACGCGGCGGACGGCGCCCGCCCGCTGGCCCACAACCGCTTCAAGGTCGAGCTGCTCCAGCGGACCGTCGAACGCCAGCTGCGCATCGTAGGAGACAACGCATGAGCACCCAGCCGCAGGCAGCCGTCGGCGCACCGCTCTCCCGCGTGGACGGACGCCTGAAAGTGACGGGGCAGGCCGAGTACGCAGCCGACCTCCCCCACGCGCGAACAACCTCGCGCGAGACGACCCCCATGCTCGAAGGGGTCGTACATGCCGTCGTGGTCGACAGCAGTATCGCCCTGGGCCGGATCACCGGCATCGACACCCGCGCCGCCGAAACCCAGCCCGGCGTCCTGAAGGTGATCCACCACCGCAACGCCCCCAAGCTGCCGTACGGGCCCAACCCGGGGTCGCTCAACCTCCCGGGTGAGCGGCTGCGCGTCTTCCAGGACGACCAGGTCCGCTTCCACGGCCAGCCGGTCGCCGTCGTCGTGGCGACCACCCTGGAAGCCGCTCAGCACGCGGCGAGCCTGGTGAAGATCGACTACGACGCCGAACAGCCCGCCACCGACCTGGCCGAGGCCCCGGCGGCGGGCGAGCCCCGCACCTACGCGCGCGGCGACGCGGAGGCGGCCCTGCGCGACGCCGCCGTCCGGCTGGAGATGACGTACCGGACGGCCCGCAATCACCACAACGCGATGGAGCTCCACGCCACCGTCGCCCACTGGGACGGCGACCGGCTCACGCTGTGGGACAAGACCCAGTGGGTGCAGAGCCCGCGCGACGAACTCGCCGCCAACTTCGGCATCCCGGCGGACAACATCCGCGTCATCTCCCCCTTCGTCGGCGGCGCGTTCGGCAACGCCGCGCGGGCCTGGCCGCACATCACCGTCGCTGCCCTCGCCGCCCGCGAGATGGGCCGCCCGGTCAAGCTCGTCCTGACGCGCAGGCAGCTCTACTTCGGGGTGGGGTACCGGCCGTCGTACGAGTACACGGTGCGACTGGGCAGCGACCGGCGCGGCCGGCTGTCGGCCATGACCCACGACCTGCGCGCCGAGACGTCCAGGTACGAGACGTTCGCGGAGCGCGGCGTCCTGGCTCCGGGCCAGATGCTCTACACCACCCCGAACGTCTCCCAGACGCACCGGACGGTGCCGCTGGACGTGAACACCCCGACCCCGATGCGCGGCCCGGGCTACTCCAGCGCCGCCTTCCCCATCGAGAGCGCGGTGGACGAACTCGCCGCCGAACTCGGCATCGACCCCATCGAGCTGCGGCAGCGCAACGAACCCGACAACGACCAGTCCAGCGGGCGGCCCTTCTCCACCCGGCGGCTGCGGGAGTGCTACACCGTGGGCGCCCGCGAGTTCGGCTGGGACCGCCGCGACCCGCGACCGCGCTCCACCCGTGACGGCGACTGGCTGATCGGTACCGGCATGGCCACCGCCCTCTACGACACGCTGCGCGCCCCGGGCCAGGCCCGGGTACGGCTGGACGACGACGGCACCGCCCTCGTCGAGTCCTCGACCAGTGACATGGGCCCCGGCACCTACACCTCGCAGACCCAGGTCGCCGCCGACGCCCTCGGTCTCGCGGTCCGCAACGTCACCTTCCGACTCGGCGACACGAGCATGCCCACGGCCCCGCTCCACGGCGGGTCGCTGACCATGGCCAGCGTCGGCTCCACCGTCCTGGATGGCTGCGACAAGCTGCGGCAGCAGGCGATCGAACTCGCTGTCGGGGACTCGCGTTCACCGCTCTACGGCGTCGACGCCGGCGACGTGGTGGTGCGCGGCGGCCGGCTGCATGTGAAGGACAACCCCGCGCGCGGGGAGACTTACCGGCAACTCCTCACCCGCAACAAGCGCGAGTATCTGGAGGCGATGGGCTCCTGGACCCCCGCCCAGTCACGGTTCTCCATGTACGCGTACGGCGCGGTGTTCGCCGAGGTCGGCGTGGACGCCCGCCTCGGGCTGGTGCGGGTGCGGCGGATGCTCGGCGTCTTCGACGCGGGCCGCATCATCAGCCCGAAGCTGGCCGACAGTCAGGCCATCGGCGCCATGGTCGGCGGGATCGGCATGGCCCTGCTGGAGCACACGGTCACCGACCACCGCGACGGCCGGATCGTCAACGCCAACCTCGCCGACTACCTCGTCCCGGTCAACGCCGATGTCCCCGACCTCAAGGCGATCTACGTCGACGGCCGCGACGACGAGGCCGACCCCCTCGGCGTCAAAGGCCTGGGCGAGGTCGTCCTGGTCGGTGTGGCGCCCGCGATCGCCAACGCCGTCTTCCACGCCACAGGGCGACGGGTGCGGGAACTGCCCATCACCGCCGAGTCCCTGCTCTGAGCCAAGCCCGGGCAACGGTCGGCGAACTCTCGCCGCTGCCCGGGTTCCGGCGCCGCCCTCCCGGAGACCTCACCGATGTTGAACATCGCGGACACGCTGCACACTTGGTGCCGCGAGGCCCGTCCTTTCGCCCTCGCCACCGTCGTCCAGGTCAGCGGCAGCGCACCGCTGCCCGTCGGCACCGCCCTGGCAGTGGACGCCGACGGCAACGTGGTCGGCAGCGTGTCCGGAGGATGCGTTGAGGGCGCCGTCTACGAGCTGTGCCAGCAGGTGCTCAAGGCCGAGGAACCCCCGACCCGGGCTCGGTTCGGGTACTCCGACGACGATGCCTTCGCCGTCGGCCTTACCTGCGGCGGCGAACTCGACGTCCTGGTGCAGCGGATCGACACCACCGACCACCCCCACCTCACCGCGGCCCTCTCCGAGGTGACGTCCGGCCGGCCCGCCGCCGTGGCACAGATCATCGCCGGACCCGAAGAACTCCTCGGCCGCACCCTGAGCGTCACGGGCGACGGCAGCACGCACGAGGCAGCCGTGGGCGGTGAGGATGATGAGGACTGGAAGACTGCGGTGGCCGCGCAGGCTCACGCACTGCTGCGGGCGGGCCGCAGCGGCCGGATCGAGGTCGGCGGAGAGGCGACGACCTGCCCGGAAAGGCTGTCCGTTCTCGTCCACACGCATGCGTCCCGCCCCCGGATGCTGATCTTCGGCGCGGTCGACTTCGCCGGCGCGCTGAGCGAGATCGGTCGCTTCCTCGGCTACCGAGTCACCGTGTGCGATGCCCGCCCCGTCTTCGTCACCCCCTCCCGTTTCCCGTACGCAGACGACGTGGTGGCCGACTGGCCGCACCGCTACCTGGCCGGGACGGAAGTGGACGCCCGCACGGCCGTCTGCGTCCTCACCCACGACACCAAGTTCGACATACCCCTGCTGCGGCTGGCGCTGAGCCTGCCCGTCGGCTACGTGGGCGCGATGGGCTCGCGCCGCGCCCACGAGCACCGCCTGGAACTGCTGCGCGAGGCCGACGTCCCGGAGGAACACCTGACCCGCCTGCACTCCCCGATCGGCCTCGACCTCGGCGCCCGCACTGCCGAAGAGACGGCCCTCTCCATCGCGGCGGAGATCGTCGCCCACACGAATCAGGGCTCGGGCGCCCCGCTGACCCGGAGCACCGGACCCATCCACCACCGACGGACACCATCGTGAGCGCGGCGACACCGTGCATACCAGCGGCCACGACGAGCGTGAGGCGGTCTGGTCGCCTTCGACAATCTCGCCGCGCTAATGTGCCTCCGCGATCAACCGCCGCAGGACCCCCATGGTCCGGTCGATGGCCGCGGTCATCTGCTCGGAGGCGTCAGGGGCGTGGCGTGTCCCAACCGTTCATATCCATGAGGACCAGGGCGTTGAGAAGGTCCGGCTTGTCCCTGAAGTGGCGGACGGGCGCGCGAGGGCTCACACCGGCCTCACGGTCCAATTCACGCAGCGAGAGCGCGTCGGCCCCCTTCGCACGCAGGGCACGCTCCGCGCTCTCCAAGAGAACGGCTCGCAGGTTCCCGTGGTGGTAGGGACGGCCGCCCGTCCGCGTGGGCGCACCGTCCGACATCACCATCGACGAACTCGCGTCTGAGCGTGAGGGGTACTGCCATTGCCTGGCACAGCACGCCCTCCCACCCCGAAGGGCACGCTGATTGAATCAAGCTGAGCGCCCGGCCCCGTCGGAAACAGAGGACGCCCGTCGCCGGACGACCGTGGGCAACATCCGAAGTCACGGACATGGACCGGCGCCGCCGGACGAAGTGCCCAGGTATGCATCCAGGCTCGGCCCACTTCGGCCGATGGACAAGGCCGGCGCCATGCGGCGCCTCCAGGCTGCCCAGGACCCAACCCGGACCAGGGCAACGGGGTCTGCTTCCTCCGCCACCGACGGTGACGCACCGAGGGCGCTCCCAGCAGACGACCACGAGGGATGTAACCCATGCACAAACAGGACAGCACGCCGAACGGCGATTCGACAGACCACGGCCGTCGCGGGTTCCTGGGCGCGGCCGCACTCGCAGCGACCTCGCTGGTGGCCATGACGGGAGCGGCACCAGCCCAGGCACACGCGGCACCGCCGGCCAACGGCACCGGGGCCCCCACCCGCGGTCGTAACCAGGTGACCGCAGCGATCACGCAGACCGGTCACCGCAGGCTCGGATCCTTGAAGGTCTCCAGCATCGGCCTCGGCACCCAGACCATGCCGGGCAACCTTTACGGCCCCGTCACCAGCCGGCAGGACATGATCGCCCTCATCCGCACAGCTGTCGACCAAGGGGTCACGTTCTTCGACACGGCTGAGGCGTACGGGCCGTTCGAGTCGGAACGGATCGTCGGCCAGGCCCTCCAGCCAGTCCGCGACGACGTGGTGATCGCGTCCAAGTTCGGCTGGGACATCGACCCGGACACGGGCGCCCGCAACGGCCTGAACAGCCGACCGGACCACATCCGCCGAGCCGTCGACGGCATGCTGAAGCGCCTCAGGACGGACCGCATCGACCTGCTCTACCAGCACCGAGTCGATCCCACCGTCCCGATCGAGGACGTGGCGGGCACGGTGAAGGACCTCGTCGCCCAGGGCAAGGTGCTGCACTGGGGCCTCTCCGAGCCTGGTCTGCGGACCGTCCGCCGGGCCCACGCGGTCCTGCCGCTCACCGCGATCCAGAACGAGTACTCCACGCTGTGGCGAGGCCCGGAGGAGAACGTCCTGCCGCTCTGTGAGGAACTCGGTATCGGCTTCGTGTGCTGGGCGCCGCTGGGCATGGGCTTCACGACCGGCACGATGAGTCCCTACACCCGGTTCGCGGAGGATGACCGCCGGACCGCGATGCCCCGCAACAGCCGCGACAACCTGGCCGCCAACATGCCACTGGTGCAACTGCTTCAGGACTGGGCGGTGCGCAAGGGCGCCACACCCGCCCAGATCGACCTCGCCTGGCTGCTGGCCCAGAAGCCCTGGATCGTGCCGATCCCCAGCACCACCAGGCTGTCCCACCTCCTGGAGAACATCGGCGCAGAAGAAGTCAGGTTCAGCCACGACGAACTCCAGGAACTGAACGCCGCCGTCGCGCAGATCAGCATCCAGGGTGACCGACTTCCGGCTGCCGCCCTCGCGATGACGGGTGTCGAAGCACCGGCCCCGACCCGCTGACCGAACACGCGGGCCCGTTACGCCCGCATCAGGTCTTCATCGGCGGGAGCCGGATCGGCCACCACACGCAGGCCGATGGCCTTGGCCAGCTGGACGGCATCGCGTCGCGCGGAGTGTTCCCCACGACTCCCCCGGCAGTCGAGTACGCGCTGTCGATGACCGTGTCCGCGATGCCCCCTGGGCACCGCGGACACGGCCGCTTCGTGATGTAGACGTCCACCGATCAGCGGAGCCGGGCGGTCAGGCGGTAGCGACCGGACGGAATCCGGTACGAGGCCACCCCGTCCGTGTGGCCGAGGAGCCGCACCCCGTCCACGCGCGCCAACGGGGTGCGCCCCTCACGAACGGCATCGGCGGAGGTGGCCGGAAGGCGCAGGGTCGCCTCGCTGTTGGCGGGCACGACCGCGTCGTACACCAGGGTCCGGCCTCCGTCACCGACTGCCCACTCGCTCCGGATCTCGCCGTACGGCGACTCGTACGACCCCGACACCTGAGTGATCCCACCCGTGGGATCGATGTGGGGTTGCAGGACGAAGCGCTTGAAGCCGGGGCTGTCGGGGTCGCGGGCGATGCCGGCCATGTAGGCGTACATCCACTCCATGATCGCGCCGTAGGCGTAGTGGTTGAAGGAGTTCATGCTGACCGGGCCGAAACCGTCGTCCCTGGAGTAGGAGTTCCATCGCTCCCAGACGGTGGTGGCGCCGTTCTTCGCGGAGAACAGCCAGGACGGCAGGGCGTCCTGGTGCAGCAGTTTGTACGCCAGGTCGGCGCGGCCCTCGTCGGTGAGGACGGGGGCGAGGACATTGACGCCGAGGAAGCCGACGGACAGCGTGTTCTCGGCGTACCTGACCCGACTGCTGTTCGGGTGAGCGGCCTTGTAGGCCTCGTCGTTGCCGATGTTGTCGGCGAGATGCCCGACGAGCATGCGGCGTTGGGCCTCCGTCTCGTAGAAGCCGAGCTTGAGGACCCAGAGCAGCGCGGTCTGGCTGTTGTCCTCCGTCTTCTGGTTGGGGTCGGAGCCCGGTTCGATCGGAGAGGCGTCACCCAGGCTGGACTTGACCGTGGCCGTGCCGCCCTCGGTGCTCAGGTACTTGGTGACGAACGCCTGCTTGATGCGTCCGAAGAGCCGGTCGTACGACTCCCCCTCCGCCGTACTGCCGATCGCGCGGGCCATCTGTGCCATCAGCCGGGTGCTGTAGCCGTAGTAGACGTCACTCATCAACTGGGCGCTGGTCTTCTGCGGCGCCAGCCAGTCGCCGGTGAGGGAGCCCTGTCCGGCATAGGTGTCGCCGGTCTGCTCCTGGATCCAGTCCAGGTAGCGGGTCATCGCCGGCCAGTTGTCCTTGACGATGGTCGCGTCCCCGGTCATCTGCCACACGGTCCACGGCACGATGACACCGGCGTCGGCCCAACCGCTGCCGCCGCCGGGGAAGTTGTAACGTCCGGTGGGGGCGACTCCGGTGAACTGTGCCTTGTCCATGCCGTAGATGGCCTGGGAGTCGACGACCGTGTCCTGGAAGTGGCTGAGGAAGACTCCGGCGTCCACGTTGTACAGACCGGTCGTGGCGAAGACCTGGGTGTCGCCGGTCCAGCCGAGGCGTTCGTCGCGCTGCGGGCAGTCGGTGGGCACCCAGAGGTAGTTGCCGCGCTGGCCCCAGCGGATGTTGCTCGCCAGCTGGTTGATGTCGGGATCGTCGGTGGTGACGGTGCCGATCTCGCGGATCGCGGATGTGGCGACCTTGCCGGTCAGGTCGGTGATCGTGACGGTGTCCGTCGCGGTGACGGACACGTAGCGGAATCCGTAGAAGCTCAGGGAGTCCTGGTGGGTCTCGCCGCGCCGGTCGCCCTTCAGGACGTACGTGCTGGTGGCCTTGGCGCTGCGGAGGTTGGCCCGGTAGAGGGAGCCCTCAGGGCCGTCCGCGCCGGCACTGTCGTCGTTGAGCATCTCGCCGAACCTGAACTCCACCTTGGCTCCGGCCGGGCCGCGCAGGCGATAGCGGGCCACACCGACCATGTTCTGCCCGAGGTCGAAGACGGCCGTCTCGCCGCTGCCGATCGTGACCGGGGCGGAGGCCGCCTTCGCGGGATCGGTCACCGTCCGGGCGGGGTCCACGACGATGCGGCCCCTGCCGTTGGGGCTGCCGTCCTGTCCGGTCACCCCCGTGGCGACGGTGATCGACTGCGGTCGCCGGTCCCAGCGGCGCATGAAGCGCGCGGTTTCGCCCGGGTAGGCGAGGAGCTGCGCGTCCGGGTACTTGTCGTCGAAGGCGACTCGCTCCACGTCCGACCAGGCGGCGTCGTCGAACCCGCGCGCCGTCCAGCCCGGCAGTTCCATCCGGGCGTCGTAGGTCTGGCCGTCGTAGATGTCGTCGGCGCGGTAAGGGCCGGTGTCGGTGGCCTTCCAGCCGCCGTCCGGCCCGGTGACGACCGTCTGCGACGTCCCGTCGGCATACCGGATCAGCAGCTTGGCCTTGACGGCCAGGGCGTTGCCGTCTTCCGAGTAGTACGTGCTGCCGTCGGATATACGGCCGTTGTACCAGCCGTTGCCCAGGACGACCGCGAGGGTGACGTCCGGCTCCCGTGTCACGAGGCCGGTGACGTCGTACGTCATGTAGTTGACGCGCGCGTCGTAGTTCGTCGAGCCCGGGGGCAGCAGTTCGGTCGTGGTGTCGCCGTCCTGCTCGACGGTCACATGGCGTCCGTTGACGTAGGCCTCGTACACGCCGAGGGCCGAGACGTACAGTCGCGCCTCGCCGACCTTGGGCCGGTCCTTCAGGGCTGCTACCTTCCGCAGCATCGGTGCCCCGGCCGAGTTGGGGGTCTTCCCCTTCATCCCGATCCACTGCGCGCCCTCCCATCCGCCGACGCCGTCGGTGCTCATGAGGCCGGTCTCGAAGAAGGCGGTGGGCGCCGTGCCCACGGGACTGCCTTCGGCGTCCCAGACGGTGACGGTCCAGTGGTAGCGGGTCGAGGCGCGAAGCGCCCTGCCCGCGTAGGGGACGGCCACGGAGTCGGCGGAGCGCACGCGGCCGCTGTTCCAGAGGTCCGCGCGGCCGGCGGTCAGCCTGTCCGGTGAGCTCGCCACCAGGATCTGGTACGACCCCTGGCTCCGCCCGCGCACCGCGGACCGCATGCGCCAGCCGAAGCGCGGCCGTTCGGCGTCCATGCCGAGGGGGTCTGTGCGGTGTTCCACGGTCAGTCCGGACACCGCGGCGTCCGGACGGCGGGACGGTGCCGCCTGCGCGGCGGCCGAGCCGCCCACGACGCCGGCCACTACCGGCACCGCGCCGGCCGTCGCCACGAGCACGGTTCTACGGCGGATTCCCGCGTGGCGTGCCCCGGCGGCGTCGCTCTTGTCGAGGCCGAGTTCGAGGTCGCGGTCCGTGCCGTCCGCATGGTGGGGTGCATTGCTCACACCGTCATCCCTTCGGGTGTTGGGGGGTGGTCAGGAGCCGGCTTTGTAGTCGGCGTCCATCTCGTCGAGGAGCTTTTCGGGCGTGGACTGCCCGCTGAAGATCTCCTGGAGGCCGCTGAGCATGGTCTGCTGCACCTTGGCGTTCGGCCACAGTTGGTCCATGAACGGCACCGTGCGGTCAGACCCGATGAACGTGGACAGTTCGGTCAGCGACGGGTCCACGGAGTAGCCCGTGTCGGGCAGGGAGGGCAGGCCGCCCTGCTTCTCGGCGAACAGGTTCATGCCCTCGGGCGACATCACGAAGTTCACGAATTTCAGGGCGAGCTCCTCGTTCTTCGCCTTGGTGTTGACGCCGTAGCCGGCGCCCGCCGCCGCCGGAATGAGGGTCTGGGACGGGCTGTCGGTGGCCGGAAGCGCCCGCAGCGTGAACGTGCCCTGCGGGTTCTTGCCCTTCAGGAGGGCGATCACCCAGTTGCCCTGGATGATGCCGAGGGTCTTGCCGGAGGCGGCGAGGGCCTGGCTGGCCTCGTAGTTGGTGCCCAGCGGGTTCTTCTGGAAGCAGCCGCTCTTCTCCATCGTCAGGTACTTGTCCAGGGCGGTGGTCCACTGCGACTGGGCGAAGGTGGCCTGGCCGGCCTGCATCTTCTTGTCGAAGTCACGGTCCTCGCCGTAGACGGTGGTGGCGACCAGTGCGTACAGGACGAGTTGGGTCACCCAGTTGTCCTGGTTGCCGAGCGCGAAGGCGGGGGTTCCCTTGGCCTTCGCGGCCTTGCAGAAGGCCAGCAGATTCGTCCAGGTGTCCGGTGGAGTGAGGCCTGCCTTCGCCATGGCCTGCTCGTTGTAGACCGCGCCGATGCCGTTCTGCCCGAAGACCGCGTTGTAGGTCTTCCCGTCGTACTGGGCCACGGTCTTGATGGCGTCGGGCATCTTGGCGGCCCAGGGCTGGTCCGAGAGGTCGCGCAGATAGCCGGGCTCGGCCAGGACGTACAGGGCGGCGGGGTTGCCGTTGCCGGGCCAGACCGACATCACGTCGGGTGCGGTGCCCGAGGACAGCTGGGTGCGGATCTGCTGCTGGTACTGGTCGGCGCCGCTGGTGGTGTAGCGGACCTTGACGCCCGGGTTGGCCTTCTCGAACGCCTTGACGACGTCCTCGACCGAGCCCTGGTCGATCGAGGCGAGCGTCAGGGTCTTGGAGCTCCCGCCGGAGTCTCCTGCCTTGGTGCCGCCGCTGCAGGCGGCCAGCACCGCGACGGACGTCATCGCGGCGATCAGGGCCGGGAGTGTGCGTGTCTTCATGAAGTCCCCCTCGGGGAAAGGCCACCGGGCATGAGGGACGGGTGGGCGGCGTGTGTCATCCGCGCAGCCCTCCCGCGAAGCCGTTGATGATGCTGCGCTGCAGCAGGAAGTAGACGAGCAGGACGGGCAGGATGCTGATCACCAGTGCGGCGAAGATGAGGTTCCAGTCGGTGACGTACTGACCGACGAACCCGGCGATGGCGACCGGCATGGTCTGCTGGGCGCTGCCGCTGAGGTACAGCAGCGGGGTGAAGAAGTCGTTCCAGATGGCGACTGTGTTGAGCACGAGGGCGGTCACCGTGATCGGTTTGAGCATCGGCAGGACGACGTACCGGAAGCCCTGCAGCGGGGTGCAGCCGTCGATCAGGGCCGCGTCCTCGAAGTCCCGGGGCAGGGCGCGCAGGAAACCGACGTAGAGGAAGACGGTGAACGGCACCTGCAGGCCGGAGTAGAAGAGGACCAGCGCCCACGGGGTACCGAGCAGCCCCATGTCTCGCATGGTCTGGTAAAGCGGCAGCGCGGCGAGCTGGAAGGGCAGGACGAGGCCCAGGAGGAAGGTCAGGTACGTTCCCCTCGACCAGCGTGCGGTGACGCGGGCCAGCGGGTAGGCCGCGAGCGATGAAACGGCCAGCACGATGGCGACGCTGCACGCCGTCACCAGCACGCTGTTGCCCAACGCCCCGCCCAGCGCGCCCTGTTGCCACGCCTGCGAGAAGTTGTCGAGGGTGGGCGAGGTGGTCGGGCTGATCGGCGACGAGGAGTCGGACGTCGGCCGCACGGCCAGGTTGACCAGGACGTACACCGGAAAGCCCACGAACAGAGCGGTGGCGATCATCGCCAGTTCCAGTGCGAGAGTGCGGCGGCGGTATCGGTTCACGAGACGGCCCTCTCGTTGCGGGACAGCACTGCGTACTGTCCGGTCGAGACGACCGCCACGATGATCGTCAGGACGACCGCGAGCGCGATGCTGTAGCCGAACTCGCCCAGCGTGAAGGCGTCCTTGTAGATGAGCGTCGAGAGGGTGTCGGTGGCGTGTCCCGGCCCGCCACCCGTCAATGCGTAGACCTGGTCGAAGAGTTTGATCCCGCCGATGATCGACAGCATCAGGTTGATGGTGAGGGCCGGAGCCAGCAGCGGCCGCGTGACCGACCAGAAGCGGCGCACCGCGCCCGCGCCGTCGATGGCCGCCGCCTCGTGGATCTCCTTGGGCACCGACTGCAGCCCGGCCAGGAAGATCACCATCGAGTAGCCCGCGAACTGCCAGACGATCACACCGACCACCGACCACAGCGCTACCTGCGCACTGCCCAGCCAGTCCTGCCGCCAGCCGTCCAGACCGACCGCACCGAGCAGGCTGTTGACCGCGCCGTCCGGACCCAGCAGGTTGCGCCAGAGGTAGGCGGTGACGATCGGGGTGATCACGGCCGGGGCGAACAGGAACACCCTGAGCACGTTCCGGGACTTGATGGCCGAGTTGACGCCGAGGGCCAGCAGCAGGCCCAACGCGTTCTGCACGACCGTGATCGCCACGGCGATCAGCAGGGTGTGCCAGATGGCCTGCACCGCATCGGCGTCGCGGAACATCTCGGAGAAGTTGTCCAGGCCGATGAAGGAGAAGTCGGGATCGAGACCGTCCCAGTCGGTGAACGCGTAGTACACACCGCGGACGCTCGGCACCAGGACCACGAAGGCGAACAGCAGCAGCGCGGGCAGGGCGAACCACCAGGGCGGGGTGGTGCGCGCTCGCCGGACCTTCGGCACCGGCTCCGCATCCGGAGGCCGGTCATGGTCCGGAAGCTGCTCGTGCGGGGCGAGGGTCATCGACGGACCTCCTCTCTTGAAACGTTTCAAACGCGGCGCTGAATCGAGGCTCCGGCACTGCGTGCTGATTTGCGGGGATGTCGACCGGTTGTCGTCGTGGGTGATGCGGTCCAGGGGACGAACGGTGCGCTGCAGGGCGGGACGGCCCAGGCCGATGGGTAACGTTTCCCAAAGGTGTTGCCAGACCCTAGAGAGCGTCCCGCGTGACGTCAAGATGCCGCGCAAGCTGCGTGATTGTTACGGCGGCGGCGCAGCTCAGTGCCTGCGACAGCCTCACTGATTCGCGCATTCCGTCCTACACTCGCCGACAACGTTTCCCGAAGGGACAAGGAACCGGATGGAGCCGCAGGCCCGGCCTCGACGCGTCACCATCGTCGACGTTGCGCGTCACGCACAGGTGTCCACGACAGCCGTCTCCAAGGTGCTGCGCAACGCGTACGGGGCCAGCCCCGAGATGCGCGCCAAGGTGCGCCGCGCGATCGACGAGCTGGGCTACCGCCCGAACGCCGGCGCACGGGGCCTGCGCGGCCAGACGTACACCATCGGCGTGATGCTGCCCGACATCCGCAACCCCTTCTTCCCCGAGATCCTCGACGGCGTCACCGCCACGCTGGCGGACACCGAGTACCAGGTGTTCCTGGGGCCGGGCTGCAACGGGGAGAAGGAGGAGGCCCGCGTCACCGAGGCGATGATCGACCGCGGTATGGACGGCATCATCCTGGTCGCACCGATCTCGTCACGCGCCCGCCTGGAGCACGTCGGCACCACGGTGCCGACCGTCGTCATCGGCCGGCACGGCTCCTCCCCCGCGTACGACACCGTGGCGGACGACGACGTCGAGGGCGCCGCCCTGGTCGTCGGCCACCTCGCAGCCCTCGGGCATCGCCGAATCGCCCACATCGAACATCACGAGACCGACCCGACACGCCTCACGGAGATGCCCAACGCCCGCCGCGCCGACGGTTATCGCCAGGCCATGCGGAAGCACGGACTGCAGGAGTGGATCGATGTCGTCTCCACCAGCTACACCCAGGAAGGCGGCTACCGGGGGACGAAGGAGCTGCTGACCCGTCCCGTCCGGCCCACGGCCGTCTTCGCCGGAGCGGACATCGTCGCCATGGGTGTGCTCGAAGCGGTCGCCGAGGCCGGTCTGTCCGTGCCCGGTGACCTCTCGGTGGCCGGCTACGACAACACCACGTTCGCCGCGTTTGGCCCGATCTCCCTCACGAGCGTCGACCAGGCGGGCCACGAGATGGGCAGAAACGCCGTACGCCTCCTCCTGGAACGGATCGCCGAGCGTGGCCGGCCGTCGGCTCAGGTCACCCTCTCCCCCACGCTCGTGCCGCGCCGGTCCACCGCGCGACCGGCGAAGTAAGGCGTCGACACCAAACTGCGCGGCGGGCGTTCAATCGTTCGGTTGAACGTTGGATTGAGCCTTTGGAAAACGTTGCCCATCCGTAGGGGGCGGCGCAAGGATGAAGGGCGCCCGACGACCATGGCCGCACCCAGGCGCCGGGCTTCACTACTCCACCCCCCATGAGAGAGGCCTCCTCAGCGTGCCCAGCTTCAGCAGACGAAATGTCCTGGCCACCGGCGCAGGCGCCGCCCTCGGTGTCGGCGCGTTCGGCGCTTCGGCGAGTCCGGCCTCGGCCGCCCCCATAGGTTCCCGCAGCAGGAGCGGGCGCGAGGAGACGCGGACGCTCGACGAGCTCTACCGGGCCACGCTCGCGGAGGGCGGCGAGCTCGTCGTCTACGCCGGCGGCGACACCCCCACGCAGCAGGACGGCACCAAGGCGGCCTTCAAGGACCGCTTCCCCGAGATCGACCTGACGCTGATCGTCGACTACAGCAAGTACCACGACGTACGGGTCGACAACCAGTTCGCCACCGACACCCTCGTCCCGGACGTGGTCCAGTTCCAGACCCTTCAGGACTTCGACCGCTGGAAGCAGCAGGACCGCCTGCTGCACTACAAGCCCGCCGGGTTCTCCAAGGTCTACGACGCGTTCAAGGATCCGCAGGGCGCGTGGGTGGCCACCTGGGCGATCGCCTTCAGCTTCCTGTACGACACGGGGACGGTCGGTTCGGCGACACAGCTCACCCCGCTGGACCTGGTCGACGCGAAGTGGAAGGGAAAGATCGCCTCCGCCTACCCGCACGACGACGACGCGGTCCTCTACCTCTTCTCGCTGTACGCGCGTACATACGGTTGGGACTGGGTTGCCCAATTCGCCACCCAGGACGTGCAGTTCGGTCGGGGCAGCAACTCGCCGGGCGACGCGGTCTTCGGCGGTCAGAAGGCGATCGGCGTCGGCACCGCGGGATCCGCGGTCAGCACTTCTCCCGTGACGTTCGCCATCGGCGCCGGACACCCCTTCATGGCCTGGGGCCAGCGCACCGCGATCCTCGAGCAGGCCAAGAACTCCACGGCCGCCAAGCTCTTCCTCAACTGGCAGCTGTCGACCGAGATGCAGAACGGTTCGTTCAACGGCTGGTCCGTCCGCACCGACGTCACTCCGCCGACGGGCCTGAAGCCGATCTGGGAGTACCCGAACGCCCACGTGGAGGGCTTCCCCCGCTTCATGGCCGACCGCGCCGCGGTCGAACGCTGGAAGCAGACCTTCGCCCTGTACTTCGGCGAGGCCAAGGGCGACCCGACGCCCGGCTGGCTGGGACTGCACCCGGGGGCGTAGAAGGTGGGGCGGGGGCGCCGGCTGGTGCACCGCAAGCGCGCCCGCCAGACCGATGCCCCCGCTCTTCGCAGGATTCCCACAGGCGAGCCGCGCCATCTCCGAAGCCGCCCGCAGAGGCCACCTCAGCCCATTCGCCGTAGGGCCGTGCGGGCCGTGTCCACCGACTCCCCACCGCCCCGGGCATGATCGGTACGGTGATACCCGGGACGGCGGAAGGGGCGGCGAGGCCGTGAGCGAGCAGGCGGGCATCAGAACGGCGAAGGAGGCCGCGGACCACGAGCTGATCCTCGCGTTCGGGCGGCTGCAGGGGGCGGCCAACCGACTGGAGTACATCCTCGGGCGGGCCCTGGAGGAGGAGTGCGGGATCAGCCATCTCATGTTCGAGGTGTTGCTGATCCTCGGGCGAGCAGGCGCACCGGGCATGTCGATGCGGGCCATCGCCCAGGAACAGGTCCTGACCACGGGCGGCGCCACCCGGCTGGTGGACCGCATGGTGGCGGCGGGCCTCGTGGCGCGCACCGACTCCCCCGAGGACCGGCGCGCGAAGCTGGTGCGACTCACTCCGCTGGGCGAGGAGACGGCGGTGCGCGCTTCCCAGGTGCACGTGGCGAACATCAAGCGGCACTTCGTGGAGCCGCTCCCCGCCGAGGACCGCGAGCGGTTCGCGGAGGACCTCCGTATCCTCAGCCACACCGCCCGGGACGTGCTGCCCCGACTGCCCTGACCTGCGGACCGGCGACTGCCCTGGAGTAATGACCGCAGCTCCACTCACGTGTCCCACCTCACACCCATCCCGAAATATCTGACGAGTCAGTTACTGTTCTGTCAGACGAATGCTCACACCAGGTGGGCAGGGCACGCCTTCGAGGTCATCCATGAAGCTCGTCTACGTCTTCGACGCCTACTGCGGCTGGTCGCACGGATTCTCCGGAACACTGCGCGAGGTCACAGCCCGCCACCCCGAACTGCCGGTGGAGGTCGTCTCCGGTGGCCTGTTCACCGGGACGCGCCGGGTGCCGATCCGCGAGTTCGGCTACGTCCAGGGGGCGAACGCCAAGATCGGCGAGCTGACCGGTGCCGAGTTCGGCGACGGCTACGAGCGGCTGATCGCCGAGGGCTCGTTCATCATGGACTCCGAGGCAGCCGCCCGCGGTGTCGCCGCCCTGCGCCAGACCGCCCCCGACCGAGCGGCGGAGCTCGCCACGGCCCTCCAACACGCCTTCTACGTCGACGGCCTGAGCCTCTCGGACCCCGCCACCTACCGGACGGTGGCCGAAGCGACCGGACTGAACGCCGAGGCCGTACTCGCCGCGTTCGCAGCACCCGAGACAGGCACCGCCGCCGAAATCGACTTCCGCCGCGCCGCCGCGCTGGGCGTCACCGGCTTCCCTACCCTGCTGGCCGTCGACGGCGACTGCATCACTCCCCTGGCCTACGGCCACGCCACCGCCGACGAGGTCGGCGAACGCCTCTTGGCCGTGGCCGCCTGACCTCCCACCCCCGTCCCCCTCAAGGAGCCCCGCATGACCACGCTCGCCTTCAAGATCCTCGACCTCGACTTCCCCGCCGGCACCAAGAACAAGACCGCCACCCTCGTCACCGGCGAGCACGAGGCGCTGCTGGTCGACGCCGCCTTCACCCGCGCCGACGGCCATCGCCTCGCCGCCGAGATCCTCGACTCCGGCAAGCAGCTCACCGCCGTGTTCATCAGCCACGCCGACCCGGACTTCTACTTCGGCGCCGAGGTGATCGCCGACGCCTTCCCCGACGCGACGTTCGTCGCCACCCCGATCGTCATCGAGCACATCAAGGACTCGTACGAGGGCAAGCTCAAGGCGTGGGAGGCGCTCGGCCCGAACCTGCCCACCCGCCTGGTCGACCTGACCCCGCTGACCGGCGACCTCACCTTCGAGGGCCACCGCTTCGAGCTCAAGGGCGGCACCCCCGAGCTCCCCGACCGCCACTTCCTCTGGCAGGCCGAGCACCGCGCCCTCCTCGGCGGCGTCCTGCTCTTCCAGCAGGAGCACGTCTGGGTCGCCGACACCCCCACGCCAGAGGACCGCTCCGCCTGGATCAAGCTCCTGGACGAGATGGCCGCCCTCGACCCGCGGCTGGTCGTCCCCGGCCACCGCCTGCCCGACACCGCCGCCGACGCGACCGCCATCACCGCCACCCGCGACTACCTGCTCGCCTTCGAGGAGGAGCTGGGCAAGGCGGCCGACGGCGCCGCGCTGACCGAGGCGCTGGTCAACCGCTTCCCGGACAACGGCATGCTGATCGCCGCGCAGATCGGGGCGAAGGTCGCCAAGGGCGAGATGAAGTGGGGCTGACCATGACCGACATGACAAGGTTCTCCGCATCCACCGCGCCCGCCGACGTCGTACGCCGCCAGTACCTGGCCTCCTGCGCCGGCGACCTCGAAGCCCTGCGCGCCACCCTCGCCCCCGATGTGGAGTGGACGGAGATGGCCGGCTTCCCTCTCGCCGGCACCTACCGCACCCCCGACGGCGTCACGTCCAACGTGATGGAAAAGCTCGGCCAGGACTGGGACGACTGGACCGCCCACGACGACACCTACGTCGTCGACGGCGAGAACGTCGTCGTCCTGGCCCGCTACACCGCCGTCAACAAGGCCACCAGCAAGCCGATCGACGTCCGCGTCGCCCACCACTTCGTCGTACGCGGTGGACTCATCGTGCGCTTCGAGCAGTTCGTCGACACCGCACTCGTGCGCGACGCCATGACCGACTGAGCATGTCCGCAGGAATGGAGTTCTTCCGACAGGCCTGGCCTTTGCTGCCCCGTGTGCCGCCCGGCGCCGGGACAGCTGTCAGGAGTCGAGGTCGTCGGCGAAGTGCCACGGCCGGGTCGTCACGAAGGCCTCGTCGCGGTCCACGCCGGAACCCCTGATGCCTTCGCCGACCTGCTCCTCTTTGCGGTACGCGGCAGCGGTGTCGATCAGGCGGTAGCCGCCGCCGATCGCGGCGGCGTTCAGTGCCGTCTACACGGTCTCGTCCACGTCAGGCGCCCAGCGCCGTCAGCACCACGGACCTGGCCTCCTCCTGGATCTGTCGCAGGTGGTCCGGGCCGAGGAAGGACTCCGCGTAGATCTTGTAGACGTCCTCGGTGCCCGAAGGTCGGGCCGCGAACCAGGCGTTGGCTGTGGTGACCTTGATACCGCCGAGGGCGGCGCCGTTGCCGGGGGCCTCGGTGAGCACCGTGGTGACCGGCTCTCCGGCGAGGGTGTCGGCCGTGACCTGGCGCGGGGACAACTTGGCGAGCAGCGCCTTCTCCTCGCGGGAGGCCGGGGCGTCGACGCGCGCGTAGGCGGGGGCACCGAAGCGGTCGGTGAGCTGCGCGTAGTGCTCCGAAGGCGTCTTGCCGGTGACGGCCGTGATCTCGGAGGCGAGCAGGGCCAGGATGATGCCGTCCTTGTCGGTGGTCCACACCGAGCCGTCGCGGCGCAGGAAGGACGCGCCCGCCGACTCCTCGCCGCCGAAGCCGAGCGTCCCGTCGGACAGACCGTCCACGAACCACTTGAATCCGACCGGGACTTCGACCAGCTGCCGTCCGACGTCCGCCGCGACCCGGTCGATCATGCTGGACGACACCAGAGTCTTGCCGATCCCGGCGCCGGCGGGCCACTGCTCCCGGTGCGAGAACAGGTACGAGATCGCCACGGCCAGATAGTGGTTGGGGTTCATCAGGCCCGCGTCCGGTGTGACGATGCCGTGCCGGTCGGCGTCGGCGTCGTTGCCGGTGGCGATGTCGAATCGATCGCGCTGCTCGATGAGCGAGGCCATGGCGTACGGCGAGGAGCAGTCCATGCGGATCTTGCCGTCCCAGTCCAGCGTCATGAAGCGCCAGGTGGGGTCGGTGAGCGGATTCACCACCGTCAGGTCGAGCCCGTGCTGTTCGGCGATCCGGCCCCAGTAGGCGACCGAGGCGCCGCCCAACGGATCGGCACCGATGCGCACGCCGGCGGCCCGGATCGCCTCCAGGTCCAGCACATTCGGCAGGTCCGCCACATAACTGCCGAGGAAGTCGTGGCGGCCGGTGCCGGATGCGGCCAGGGCGCGGGTGTAGGGGATGCGCCGTACGTCCTTCAGGCCGCCGGTGATGATCTCGTTGGCCCGGTCCTGGATCCACGAGGTCGCCTCGGAACCGGCGGGGCCGCCGCTCGGCGGGTTGTACTTGAAGCCGCCGTCGGCGGGCGGGTTGTGCGAGGGGGTGACCACCACACCGTCGGCGAGGCCGGACGTGCGGTTCCGGTTGTGCGTGAGGATGGCGTGCGAGACCGCCGGCGTGGGCGTGTAGCCGTCGGCCTGGTCGATGAGGACGGTCACGTCGTTGGCGGCGAACACCTCCAGTGCCGTGATCCGAGCGGGCTCCGACAGGGCGTGGGTGTCGGCGCCGAGGAAGAGGGGGCCGTCGGTGCCCTGGGCGGCGCGGTACTCGCAGATGGCCTGGCTGGTGGCCGCGATGTGGTCCTCGTTGAACGCCGCCGCGAGGGACGAGCCGCGGTGTCCGGAGGTCCCGAACGCCACCCGTTGCCCGGGCTCGGCCGGGTCGGGGTGCAGCGCGTAGTACGCCGTGACCAGGCGGGCCACATCGATGAGGTCCCCGTGCCCGGCGACCTGCCCCGCTCGCGCGTCCTGCATTTCCCCGCTCCTCCGCAAGTCGACCGTTGGGTACGGCCCTCATTCTCCCCCGCCCGGCCCGCCGGAACGCGCACCGGGCCGCCGTTGGGGCACGCGTCCGGCTGATGCGACCATGCAGGTCGGCGAGCGAAGGGACACCGACGTGAGCCACGAGGACCAACGGCCGCCCGCCGCCATGCTGTTCGACGCGCCGGGACCCGCCCACGAGAAAGGCGTTCGCCCATGCCCCCGCACACGTGTCCGCGCTGGAGTGGCTGATCGAGCGGCTGCCACCCGCGCGCGAACGCTGGACGTGGGCAGCGGCACCGGGCGGCCCACCGCGGCCGCGCTCATCGAGGCAGGGCACTCGATGCCGGGCGTCGACGTATCCCCCTCGTGGTCGAACTCGCCGCCAGTCAGGTCCCCCAAGGCCGAGTTCCGCTGCGGCGACGTCCTGGATCTGCCACTCGAGGCGGACTCGCTCAACGGCGTGTGCGTGTACTTCTCGCTGCTGCAGATGACCCGCGCCGAGCAGTCGGCTCTGACGCGGCGCTTGGCCCTGAGGCCTTCGGGCTTGAGCATGAGGTAGCGGCCCGGTTGTAGTCGATGTCGGCCAGCGACTCGTTGATGGTGTTGATGCGTTCGCCGATCTCATCGGCCCAGATGGTCAACTGGGCGTGGAATTTGGCGATTTCGCGGATTCCATTGGTCTTCAGTCAGGTGCGGAACTGGTCCTGGAAGCGCGGCAAGTCGTCGGCGACGAGCCGCTGGTGCAGGTCGCGGTAGCCGGGGGCGGAGTCGTCGAGCTCGTTGGTCTCGGCGGGGTAGTTGCTGCAGAAGGTGCCCCTCTGGGAGGCGATCGCCTGAGCGAGGCGGGTCTGTTCCTTGGCCCAGCGGTTCTTGTGCGCCGTCATCTCCTCGCGCAGCCGGGTCTCGGCCTGGGCGCATTCCTGCGCAGTGCGGCACGTGAGGCGAGCGTTCGCCAGGCGCTGTTCGACGGCGGGGAAGTGGGCCTGGGCATCGGTGGCGGCCGGTTCGTCGAGCACGGCTTGGGCCTCGTCGCGGGCCCGCAGGGATCTGACCTGCATGTATCTCCCCGTCGTGGACCACTTGGACCGCACAAGACGCGTTCTACAGCCCGTGCCGGGTGGGATCATCAGCTCGGAGCGGGCGGCTACGGCCAATCCGACAGAGCCGCAGTCCCGTTGAGGCTGGACTTCTGCCAGACACAGAAAGAGGGCGCCTGACCAGGGCAGATGCGCGTCCGGCACCCTTCTCGGCGGCTACCCGGTCGACAAGCCGAAGGTACTGATGAAGGCATCGGCGTGCAGGCGGTCAGTGTGCATGAGCCGGGTAGACGCCGGTGTCCTCACTGGTCGGCCCTGTCGCACGGGCCGGGCGCCACGTCATGCTGAGGCCGGCCTCTCTGGGTGCGGCGCCGCTCCTGCTCGCTTCGATCCTGGGCCTCCGAAGTGTCGCCTCCCCCGTTGGAGGGTTCGACGCGGATCACGATGGATTTGGTCGTGGGAGTGTTGCTGGTCTCGGCCGTGGAATCCAGGGCGACCAGCACGTTCGTCTCCGGGTAGTAGGCGGCGGCGCAGCCACGTGGTGTCGGATAGCGGACGGCGCGGAAGCCGGGGGCTCGGCGTTCACCGTCAGGGTTGACGCTGATCAGATCCACCAGATCGCCCTCGTGCAGGTGGAGGTCGCGGAGGTCGTCCCGGTTGAGGAAGACGACCCGGCGTCCGCCCTTGATGCCGCGGTAGCGGTCGTCGAGGCTGTAGACGGTGGTGTTGAACTGGTCGTGCGACCGTACCGTCGTCAGCAGCAGGTGTCCTGGCGGGACTTCGGGCGCAGTCGGTGGGTTGACGGTGAAGCGGGCCTTGCCGGTCGGTGTGGGGAAGGTGCGGGAGTCGCGCGGTGCCCGGGGGAGCATGAAGCCGCCGGGCTGCCGGACGCGCTGTTCGAAGGCGTGGAATCCGGGGACGACGTGCTCGATGTGGCGGCGGATCACGGTGTAGTCGTCGCGCATGTCACGCCAGCCGAGGTCGGCGCCGAAGAGCGCGTGCGCGAGGTCGGCGATGATCGCGACCTCGCTGCGCAGGTGCGGTGATCCGGGAAAGAGCCGTCCGCGTGACGAGTGCACCATGGCCATCGTGTCCTCGACGGTGACGAGCTGTTCGCCGGAGGCCTGCAGGTCGCGTTCGGTGCGGCCGAGGCAGGGCAGGACGAGCGCCTCGCTGCCGTGGCACAGATGGGTCCGGTTCAGCTTGGTCGCGACATGGACGGTGAGGACGCAGTTGGCCAGTGCGGCCTCGGTGACCTCGGTGTCGGGCGTGGCCGAGGCGAAGTTGCCGCCGAGGCCGATGAACACGTCGACCTTGCCGTCGCGCATGGCCTTGATCGAGTCGACGGTGTCCAGGCCGTGGGCTCGGGGCGGTTCGAACCCGAACTCGTCACGGAGCCTGTCCAGGAACGAGTCGGGCATCTTCTCCCAGATGCCCATGCTGCGGTCGCCCTGCACGTTGCTGTGCCCGCGGATCGGGGCGGGCCCGGCACCGGGGCGTCCGATGTTGCCGCGCAGCATAAGGAAGTTGACGATCTCTCGGATGGTGGCCACCGCGTTGCGGTGCTGGGTGAGCCCCATCGCCCAGCAGACGACGACGCTGTCCGCGGCGAGCACGTCGGCCGCGCAGTCCTCGATCAGGCGGCGGGACAGACCGGCCATCGTCTCGATCCGCGACGGGTCCAGGGCACGCCATGCTGCTGCCGCCGCCTCGAAGCCGTCGCAGTACCGGTCGATGAAGTCGTGGTCGAGGGCGGAGCCCGGCTGGGCGTCCTCCCGGTCGATCAGGGCACGGTTCAGGCCCGCGAACAGGGCCAGATCGCCGTTGACGCGGACCGGGAGCCAGCGGTCGGCGAGCTTGGTACCCGGGCCGATCAGGCCGCGTGCGGTCTGCGGGTTGCGGAAGCGGCCGAATCCGGCCTCGGGGAGCGGGTTGGCGGCGATGATACGGGCGCCGCGCCGCTTGGCCTGTTCGAGCGCGGTGAGCATACGGGGATGGCAGGTGCCGGGATTCTGGCCCACGACGATGATCAAGTCTGCGTGATCGGTGATGTCGGTGTAGCTGATGAGGCCCTTTCCGACGCCGATGGTCTCGGTCAGAGCCGCGCCGCTCGACTCGTGGCACATGTTCGAGCAGTCCGGCAGGTTGTTCGTGCCGAACCTGCGCGCCAGCAGCTGGTAGAGGAAGGCGGCCTCGTTGCTCGTCCGGCCGCTGGTGTAGAACACGGCACGGTTCGGATCGGCGAGGCCGCGCAGGCGGTCGGCGGTGAGCGCGAGCGCGTCCTCCCACGAGATGGGCGCATAGTGTGTCGCGCCGGGGGCGAGATGCATCGGCTGGGCCAGCCGGCCCTGCGACTCCAGCCAGTGACCGTCCCGCTCCCTCAGGGCGGCGACGGAGTGCTCCGCGAAGAACTCCGCGTCGACGCGTTTGCGCGTGGCTTCCCAGGCGACGGCCTTCACACCGTTCTCGCAGAACTCCGCGATCTTCCGGTGGTCGGGATCCGGGTCGCCCCATGCGCAGCTCGGACAGTCGAAACCGTCGACATGGTTCATCGTCAACAGAGTCTGCAGACTCCGCTTCGGCCCCATCTCGGACATGGAATACCGGGCGGATTCAGTGATGCCGTGAATTCCGACGCTGGACCTCTTGGGGCCTGACGAGGTCGGATGCGTACCCGTCGTATTGATCGGTTGCTCAGCCATGACTGCCTCTTTGACCCATTCGGGGCCACACGCAGCGCGATCCCGGTTGCTACGAAGAAATCATGAAGCAGATCGCGCAGTGCAGGTTTCATCCTGCGGGAGACGCACAAGTAAAACCAGTTCACGGCCGGTCGGCTGCGGGTATTGGCTTCCCGCAGCCGACCCGTCGCCCTGCATGGAAGGTGAGCGTCCTCGCCCACGGCACCACCACCTTGGCGTTCGCCCTGTCCAGCCCTTACGCCGCGAGCGCGTGCCCGGGATGCAGGACGACCTTGGTGTAGCCCTCGATCCGCTGGTCGAACTTCTCGTACGCGCTCGGCGCATCCTCCAGCGGCAGTTCGTGGGAGACCACGAAACTGGGCTTGGCGCGCCCCGCGATGATCAGGTCACGCAGCTGGCGGTTGTACTGCTTGACGTTGCACTGACCGGTGCCCATCCGCTGGCCCTTCTCGAACATCCTGCCGATGGAGACCAACAGTTGACCGTGCTTGGCGTTCTCGTCGGGACCGCCCGGGTCGGACGGCACGTACAGGCCCGGTACGCCCAGCATGCCCGTCGGCCGCACCGTCTCGACGAGCGTGTTGAGGACGACGGCGGGTTCCTCGTGGCTCGCGTCGTGCGCCTGGGCCTGGTAGCCGACGGCGTCGACGCCCTTGTCAGTTCCCTCGCCGCCGGTCTGTTCCTTGATCTGCGCGGCCGGGTCGCCCTTGGTGAAGTCGATCGGAATGGCGCCGATCTCCTCGGCCTTGGCGAGCCGCTCGGGCACCCGGTCCACGGAGAACACCTTCGACGCACCGCGCAGCAGCGCGGAATACGCGGCCATCAGCCCGACCGGGCCGGCACCGAAGACGGCCACGCTCTCTCCAGGGGTCACCTGGGCGAGCTCGCATCCGTGGTAGCCGGTCGGGAAGATGTCGGCGAGCAACACGAAATCGGTCTCGAAGTTGCTCGGCGGCAGCTTCAGACAGTTGAAATCGGCGAAGGGCACCCGCAGCAGCTCTGCCTGCCCACCGGTGTACGGGCCCATGGCCACGTAGCCATAGGCTCCGCCTGCGAAGCCCGGATTGACCGTCAGACAGAAGCCGGTCCTCCCGGCAAGGCAGTTCTTGCAGAATCCGCAGGCGACGTTGAACGGCATGACGACGCGATCACCCTTGGAAAGAGAGGTCACACCCGCGCCGACTTCCTCGATGATGCCGAGGTTCTCATGTCCGAAGACGATGCCCGACTCGGCCGCCGTGCGGCCCTCGTACATGTGCAGGTCGGATCCGCAGATAGCTGTCGATGTGACCCGTACCAGCACGTCGTTCGGGTGCTGGATCTGCGGATCGTCGACATCCCTGACGGTGACACTGAAGGGCTTCTCGTAGACAACGGCTTTCACCTGGATCACCTCCACGTCGAACGCCGGATGACGACGACGGGCCGCCCCGATCGAGGCCCTTACCGGTTGAACAGCTAACGAGGCGGAGCCCCTCGGTCCATGTCGTAGCCCCAGGCGCCCTTGCTTCCCCTCTGGACACTTCCAGGGAACGCCCGTGCCGCAAGCGCTGCAACCCGCCCAAGTCGGGATCTCGGCACCGAGTAACACACTGCACGCGGCATGTCACCGAAAGAGGCGAGGCAGGCTCGTGCCCGAGGCCTGACCGTCAGAAGCCCACACACCTGGTGTCCGAACCCAAGATCCGGGCCATATGCGGGCAGAAGGTCATGGTCCTGCTCACGCGCCCGCCGAACCGGGAGGTGACCACGCCGCACACCCCATCCTCACGGTGATCGCCGCCGCGGTCTGCCAGGCGCTGGCGCCGGCGACCGGGCCGCTGACGATCGTGCGGCCACTGTTCGTGCTGGAACTGCCGCTCACCCTCGTCGTCGCCTCGCTGCTGATGCACCGGCATCTGGCGGGCATGGGCTGGCTGGCCGTGGCGGTGGTGGTGGCAGGGCTGGCGATCGCGCTCACCGCCGCGTCACCCACCGGCAATCGCACCCATGTGGCACTGGACCGCTGGATTCCCGCGCTCGCCGTGTGCATGGGGATGGTCGTCCTGCTCGCGCTCACCGCCCTCCGACGGCCGGAAGGCCGCGCACGGGCAGCCTGTCTGGGTGCCGCGACGGCGATCAGTTACGCGCTGACCGCGGCGTTGGTGAAGGCCGCCACGCACATCCTCGACGAGCAGGGACTCAAGGCCTTCTTCTCCGCCTGGCAGACGTACGCGTTCGCCGCGACCGGCACGTGCGCGCTGTTCCTGCTGGAGAACGCCATGCAGGCCGGCCCGCTGGTCGCCTCCCAGCCCGCACCCACCCTCGGCGACGCGCTGGTCAGCCTCGCCCTCGGCATCACCCTGTACGAGGAACACATCCGCGCCGGATGGTGGCTGCTGCCCCAACTGTTCGGTGTAGCGCTGATCGCCGCCGGAGTTCTCGCACTCTCGCGGATTCCGCTCACGAAGGCGCTGGTGGCGCCCGACGAGGAGCATCAGACGGTGTAGTGAGCCGATGCCACCGTCGGTATCGGTATCGGTACCGATACCGATACCGACGGTGCTTGCGGCGGCTTGTGGCCCCGTCCCGCGCCGCCGCCCGTCACGACGAAAAGCGGCGGCACCCGTCCAACGCTCGAAGCGCCTCCTCGGCCGCCGCGCGAGTTCCCTCACCCGAGACGTCCGAGGCCTCCAAGGCCTCCGACGCGATGGCGGTGAGCCGGGCGCGCAGTCGCCCCTCGTCCTGCGGTCGCCTCCCGGTGGCGGCCAGCCAGTGGGCGAGGCCCTCCGTGGCGTGGTGGCGGACCGTGGCGTCCGGGTCGTCCAGGGCATGGACGAAGCGGGGCAGGTCCTGGCCGGTGTTCTCGTCGGTGGCGTTGTCCGGGTCGAGGAGGGAGAGCGCGGCGGCCCGCACTTCGGGCGAAGGGGTCCGGTCCACTGTCCGCCGCAGGTCGGGCAGGGCCTCCGCCAGGCCGATGAGCGCGTTGTGCGTCTGCCAGATGGTGTTCGGGTCGGCGGCGAGGTGGGCCACCAACGCCCAGGCCACAGGATGACCTTCCCAGGGGCGGAGCCCCTCGTCCACCAGCGTGTCCAGGCCGTCCACCGCGCCCGCGCGCACGTCCCCGTCGGGGTCGTCCAGGAGCGCCAGCAGCAGCCAGACCGCGTCCCATCGCCCCGCCTGCCCGATGGCCCTCGCGGCGGCGGCACGTGTACGGCCGGGCAACGCGGGGTCGGTCACCGCCGCACGCAGCAGCCCGGTGGCTGCCCGCGTCCCCGCGGCGCCCAGCGCGTACGCGGCCGCCGGGCCTGCTACGCCGTCGCCGAGCCAGCGCGTCGCCGGTCCGGTCACCCGTTCCTCGCCGAGCATGCCCAGCCGACGCAGCAGCGAGGCCGCGACGTTCGCGTCCCGTTCGACCTCCAGAGCCGCTGCCCAGGCGTCCCGCGTCCGCGCGTCCTCCGCGTCGCGCAGCCGGCCCACCACCGCGATCCGCACCTGGGCGGACCCGTCGCGGAGCCCTGCGAGCAGGGAATCGAGAAGCCGCTCGGTCCAGTGCCCGGGAAGCAGTTCGAGAGCCCGCACACGAGCATCTCCCACGCCCTGCTCTGCCGTGCGGACCACCTCGGCGCTGACGGCCGGGTCGTCCCGAAAGCGGTACACCAGGCTCCAGGCCCGTCCCCAGACGGCAACTTCCGGGTCGCCCAGGAGCGCCACGAGTCCGGCCGCATCACCCGGCGCGCCCAGGGCCGCCAAGCCCTCCAGGGCGTTGATCCGCAGGTGATGGTCCGGATCACGAAGCAGGCGCGCGAAGGCGGCCACGAGCGGCGGGCCGTCGAGCCCGAGCCGGATCGCGGCACGCGAGGCCCGGCGCCGTACCCACGGATCCTCGTCACCCATCAGGGCGAGCAGCACCCTACGCCCCGCCTCGGCGACCCCGAGCCGGCCGAGCCCCACGGCCACGGCCTCACGTACCTCGGGCGCGAGGTCATCCGCCGATCCGGCGAGCACCCACGCGTGCTCGTCCCGTCCGACCCTGCCCAGTCCCTTCGCGGCGGCCGCACGCCGCCAGGTGTCACCGTCCTTCAACTCCCGCAGGAAGAAGGCGATCTGTTGGTCCGCTCCCATGAACACCCCGATGGGTCAGACCGGCGAGCGGGGCGGAGGTTGTACCGGTACGCGGCGCAGGGCTTGTCGGCAGACTCCTGCGGCGGAGGATCATCAGGGTTCCAGGACGCGGTCCGGCCCAAGCGGCACCTCATGCAACAGCAGCCGGCTGCGCAGTTCCCGCACCCCGTGGTCGGCCTTGAGGCGGTCGATGACCATTTCGAACTCGCGGGCGTCGGTGCAGGCCATCCGCAACTGGTAGTCGTAGTCCCCGGTCAGCCGCATCGCGCCGACGACCTGCGGCACTTGATGCAGCTGCGCCTCGAACGCCTGGCGGTCCACGCCCTCACGCAGGCGGACGTCGCTGAGCAGCTCCAGCCCGCGCCCGAACGCCGCGAGGTTCAGCTCTGCCCGGTAGCCGCGGACGATCCCGGAGGCCTGGAGCCGGCGTACGCGGTCGGCGACGGTGTTGGCCGACAACCGGACCTGACGACCCAGCTCCTGGTAGGTCGCCCGGCCGTCGGCGAGGAGGATCGTGAGGATCTGCCGATCGATGCGGTCCATGGACCCATGCTACAAATACTCGGCTGGATACGGATACCGCCGAGCTTTCCGCAACGGACGCCCATGAGGTGCCGAGAAGTCCGAGCCAAAATCGGCCTTGTCGGTGCCAGGCTCGCAGGTATGGAAATCCTGCTCCTGCGGTCCGCCCTGGCCCCCTCCCTCATCCTTCTCGTCTCCGTCGTCGCCAGGCGTTCGGGCCCGCGTCTGGGCGGGTTGCTGCTGGGCGCGCCGACCACATCGGGGCCGTTTCTGGCGCTCATGTGGCTGGACGGCGGGAGCGAACCTGCCGCGCGGGCCGCGCACGGCAACCTCGCGGCACAACTGGCCGTCGTGTCCTTCTGCCTCGCCTACGGGCGACTCGCGCCCGCCCTGCATCCGGCGCGCACGCTGACGGCGTCCCTGGCCTGCGCGGCGGGCGCCGGTCTGGTCGCGGCGCTGTGCGCGAGCGTCTGGCTCACAGCGGCCCTGACCCTGGCCGTCACCTGCGTGGGTCTGCGGACCTGGCCCGCCCCGGTGCACACGGATCCCCTTCAGGCCCGTGTCCGGAGCTGGGAGATACCGGTGCGGATGGCGGTGTCGGCCACGACGGTCCTGCTCGCCGTCAACGCCGCGGACGCCCTCGGCTCCTTCACCGGCGGCATCCTCGCGGCGCTCCCCGTGCTGCTGGCCGTGATGGCACCCTCGACCCACCGTTCGACCGGCGCGGATGCCGCCGCCGCGATGATGCGCGCCGCGCTGACCGTCGCACCGGGCACCGTCGCCTTCCTGCTGGTGCTCTACTCGGCCTTTTCCGCTGACGGAATGTAGGGGGCAGGGCCGTCACCCGGCGAGGGGTGACGGCCCCCGGTCCTGCGGTACGCGCCCAAGGACGGTATCTGTCTGCCGTACGCGACGGCGGAGACCTCGTGCCCGGCGCCCCGCACACAAGCGAATGCCGAGCCTGTCAGACCTCGCTAGCCTGCTCCGCATGCCCGAACACAGTACGCAGGCGGCACGCGACGACAGGCCCGAGGAATCCCGGCGGGCGCGTCTGAGCCGGATCTTCGACGAGGACGCGGAGTTGTACGACCGTGCCAGGCCCGGATACCCGCCGGAACTCTTCGACGACCTGGAGGAACTCGCGGGTGCCCGCCCCGGCAGTCGGGTCCTGGAGGTGGGCTGCGGGACGGGGCAGGCGACGGTGCCGCTGGCCGGGCGGGGCTGTCGGATCACGGCCGTCGAGGCGGGGCCGCGCATGGCCGAGGTCGCCCGGCGCAATCTGGCCGGGGCCGCGGCGGTGGCGGTGGTGACGGCGGAGTTCGAGAGCTGGCCGCTGCCGGAGGAGCCGTTCGACGCGCTGGTCTCGGCGACGGCGTTCCACTGGCTCGACCCGGCGGTGCGGATCGTCAAGGCCGCCGACGCGCTGCGTCCCGGTGGGGCACTCGCGGTGGTGCGCACCCAGCATGTGTGGGGCGGCACCGAGGAGTTCTTCGTCGAGGTCCAGCGCTGCTACGAACGCTTCGACCCCGATACGCCGCCCGGGCTGCGGCCTCCCGCGGCCACCGACGTCGACGCGTCGGACCATGCGGGGGAAGTGGCGCGCAGCGGTCGGTTCGGCCCGACGGTCTTCCGCCGCTACGAGCAGGACCTCACCTACACCACGTCCGACTATCTCGACGTGTTGCGGACCTACTCCGGCCACCGGGCTCTGCCGGAAGCCGCCAGGAACGGGTTGCTCGCGTGCATCGCGGGTCTGATCGACCGGCGGTACGACGGCCGGGTGACCAAGCGCTATCTCATCGAGCTGGGAGTGTCGCGTCGGCGGTGACGCCGTCCGTCAGTGCGATTCGCGGCCTATCTCGGAGCCGCTGGATCCGACGAGGAAGTCCAGGTCGGCGCCGGTGTCGGCCTGGCGGACGTGGTCGACGTAGAGCCGTTCCCAGCCGCGCCGGGGGTTGGCGAAGCCGGTGAGTGTGGCCTCACCGGGCTGTCTGCGGGCGAGTTCGTCCGCGGGTACGTCGACGTCGATGCGACGGGCCTGGACGTCCAGGGTGATGAAGTCCCCGGTCCGGACGAGCGCCAAGGGCCCGCCGGCCGCCGCCTCGGGTGCCACATGCAGGACGACCGTGCCATACGCCGTGCCACTCATCCGGCCGTCGCAGACCCGGACCATGTCGCGTACGCCCTGTTCGAGCAGCTTCTTAGGCAGGGGCATGTTCGCGACCTCGGGCATGCCCGGGTAGCCCCTGGGCCCGCAGCCACGCAGGACGAGGACGGAGTCGGCGTCGACATCCAGGCCGGGGTCGTCGATCCGGGCGTGGAAGTCCTCGATGGAGTCGAAGACGACGGCCCTGCCGCGATGGCGCAGCAGGTGCGGTGAGGCCGCCGCCGGTTTGACGAGCGCGCCGTCGGGCGCGAGGTTGCCACGCAGGACCGCGATGCCGCCCTCGGCGACCAAGGGGGCGGCGCGGGTACGGATGACCTCGCCGTCCCAGATCTCGGCGTCGTCGAGCGTGTCGACCAACGGCTTTCCGGTGACGGTCAGGGCGTCCGGGTCGAGCAGGTCGCGGACCTCGCGCAGGACGGCGAGGAGGCCTCCGGCACGGTGGAAGTCCTCCATGAGGAAACGGCCCGCCGGCTGGAGGTCCACCAAGACGGGGACGCGGGACCCGATGCGGTCGAAGTCGTCAAGGGTGAGGTCGATGCCCAGGCGACCCGCGATGGCCAGGAGGTGCACGACGGCGTTGGTCGAGCCGCCGATGGCGGCGAGCGCGACGATCGCGTTGTGGAAGGACGCCTTGGTGAGAAGGGTGCCCGGCCGCCGGTCGGCGCCGACCATGTCCACCGCCAGCCGGCCGGTGTGGTGCGCCGCCTCCAGCAGACGGCTGTCGGGCGCGGGCGTTCCCGCCACACCGGGGACGACCGTGCCCAGCGCCTCTGCGACCAGGGCCATCGTGGAGGCGGTGCCCATGGTGTTGCAGTGGCCTCGGCTGCGGATCATCGCCGACTCGGAGCGGGTGAACTGCTCCTGCGACAGCGTGCCCGCGCGGACCTCCTCCGACAGCCGCCACACATCGGTGCCGCAGCCCAGCGGCTTTCCCCGGAAGGTCCCGGTGAGCATCGGGCCGCCGGGCACGACCACGGCGGGCAGGTCGACGGACGCGGCGGCCATCAGCAGCGAGGGGATCGTCTTGTCGCAGCCGCCCAACAGCACGACGCCGTCGATGGGGTTGGCCCGCAGCATCTCCTCGGTGGCCATCGCGGCCATATTGCGCCACAGCATGGCGGTGGGCCGTACGTTCGTCTCGCCGAGCGACACCACGGGCAGGTCCAGCGGGATGCCGCCCGCCTCGTACACGCCGTCCCGCACCGAGGCGGCGACCTCGTCAAGATGCGCGTTGCACGGAGTCAGGTCCGAGGCGGTGTTGGCGATGGCGATCTGCGGCCGGCCGGTGAAGGCGTCACCCGGCACGCCTCTGCGCATCCACGCCCGGTGGATGTAGGCATTGCGGTCCTGTCCCTCGTACCACTGTGCGCTGCGCAGCCTCACCCTGGACCTCTTCCAGCAGTCGGTACGGTGGTCTACAGTCCGGAACGCCATGGAGCATACGCAGACGTACGCCGGACCGACAGATCCCGCTGGCAGCCGCCCAACTGCCGCCGGCGGCAGCAGACTTGTGGGCTCGGACCGCGGCCCGCTCGTCGAACCGCGCCGCTGATGCGCGCGTTCGTGCTGACCGCCCCCGGGGCGTACGAGGTCCAGGACCTCCCGGCGCCGGTGGCCGCACCCGGTGAGGTCGTCGTCGATGTCGAGCGGGTCGGTTTGTGCGGCACCGACGTGGAGTTCTTCACCGGTGCCATGGCCTATCTCCATCAAGGGCACTCCGCCTACCCGATGCGGCCCGGTCACGAGTGGGCAGGGCGCGTGGCGGCGGTCGGCGTCGGTGTGGATCCGGGCTGGCTCGGTCGCCGCGTCATGGGGGACACGATGCTGGGGTGCGGCGACTGCCGCCGCTGTCGCCGGGGCCGTCAGCATGTGTGCGAGAAGCGTCAGGAGGTCGGTATCCGCGGCGCGCGGGCCGGGGCGCTCGCGGAGCAACTCGCCGTACCGGCGTCCTCGTTGCACGCCCTGCCCGACTCGGTCGACGCCGAGCTCGGCGCACTCGTGGAGCCGGGCGGCAATGCCCTGCGCGCGGCGCGGGCGACCGCACTCGGCGCCGGGGACCGTGCTCTCGTCCTGGGGCCGGGGACGATCGGGCTTCTGGTCGCGATGTTCCTGCGGGCGGCGGGCGTGGAGGTTCATCTGCTGGACCGCGCCGGCACCTCGCCCGCGTTCGCGCACACCCTGGGCTTCCCGCACGTATGGGAGGAGGACTCCCTTCCGGAACTGCCCTTCGACGCGGTGGTCGACGCCTCGAACGCCGCCCATCTGCCGTGTAAGGCACTGGAGTTGGTCGAACCGGGGGGCCGCTTGGTGTACATCGGGCTGGCCGGCGAGCCGAGCCGGATCGACACGCGTGCGCTCGTGCTGAAGGACGTGACGGCGGTGGGCATCCTGTCCGCCTCCCCCGGCCTGGACGCCACCATCCGCGCCTACGCGTCCGGAGCGGTCGACCCCAGGCCCCTCGTCGCGGCCACCGTGCGCCTCGACGAAGTCGGGGCGGTCCTCGCGGGTGAGCGGCCTGAGGGTGCCGGACCCGGTCCCAAGATTCACGTGGCCCCTTGATCGCCCTGGGGCCTCAAGGGGCTGGCCGACCGGGGAAGTTGTAATTAGGCTTACCTAAGTTCGTGTGCGTGGTGTTCGCGTTCTGTGAGTCCCGCACTGCCCGGCTTCACAGGAAACCGAACCGAAGGACCACGGATGCCCCGCTCCCGCAGAGCGCCGCGGCTCGCCGCCGCGCTCGCCTCCGCCCTCCTGCTCCTCACCGCCGCCACGGCCTGCGGTGGTGACGACTCGGACTCCGGTACGTCGGGAGCCGGCGCCGACACGAGCGCGTCCGGCGGGGCCGCCTTCCCGGTCACCATCGCCCACAAGTACGGCCGTACGACGATCGAGTCGGAGCCGAAGCGGATCGTCACCGTCGGCCTGACCGACCAGGACGCGGTCCTCGCGCTCGGCAAGGTCCCGGTCGGCACGACCGAGTGGCTGGGCGGATACAAGGGCGCCATCGGCCCGTGGGCCGAGGACAGGCTCGGCGGAGCCGAGGTGCCGACCGTGCTCAAGGACACCGGCACCGGTCCGCAGGTGGAGCGGATCGCCGCCCTCCAGCCGGACCTGATCCTCGCCCTGTACGGCGGGCTCACCAAGGAGCAGTACGCGTCGCTGTCCAAGTTCGCGCCCGTGGTCGCCCAGCCCAAGGAGTACAACGACTACGGCATCCCCTGGCAGGAGTTGACCGAGAAGGTCGGCCAGGCGCTCGGCAAGCCGGAGGAGGCCGCGAAGGTCGTCCAGGACACCGAGGAGAAGATCGAGGCCGCGGCCGAGGAGCACCCCGAGTTCAAGGGGGCGAGCGCGGTGATGGCCACACCGTACGAGGGCATGTTCGTCTTCGGCAGCCAGGACCCGCGCTCGCGTCTCCTCACCGAGCTCGGCTTCACCCTCCCCAAGGGCCTCGACAAGGCCATCGGGGACCAGTTCGGCGCGAACATCAGCAAGGAGCGCACCGATCTGCTCGATCAGGACGCCGTCGTCTGGATCGTCGGTGACGTCACGAAGGACACCGACAAGCTGCACAAGGACGCGTCGTACAAGGGCCTGACCGTGGTGAAGGAGGGCCGCGAGGTCTTCGTCGACGAGACGAGCGACTACGGCAACGCGGCGTCCTTCGTCTCCGTGCTCAGCCTGCCCTATGTGATCGAGCGGCTGGTCCCGCAGCTGACGGCGGCCGTCGACGGGAAGTCGGACACGAAGGTGGAGCAGCCCGCGTCCTGACGACGTCACAGTCAAGGCAGGGCAGGGCAGGGCAGGGCAAAGGAAGTCAGGGAAGTTGACGTGGGGATCTCAGCGGCCCGGGCGGCGAAGGGCCCCCGCTCGGTACTTCTGCTCGCCCTCTGCGGCGCGGCGCTTCTCGCGCTGTGCGCCCTGTCGATGGCGTTCGGTGCGCTCGGGGTCCCGCTCGACCAGGTCTGGCACACGCTGCTCGGCGACCCGCCCAACTCCCGTGTCGACAACGTGATCTGGTCGGTACGGCTGCCCCGCACCGTTCTCGGCCTCGCCACCGGGGCCGCGCTCGGTCTGTCGGGGGCGCTGATGCAGGCGCTGACCCGTAACCCGCTCGCGGATCCGGGCATCCTGGGCGTCAGCGCGGGCGCGGCCTTCGCCGTAGTCCTCTCGGTGGGTGTGCTCGGCGTCGGCTCCGTGTACGGCTACATCTGGTTCGCCTTCGCCGGGGCACTGGCCGCGGCAATCCTCGTCTACTTCCTGGGCGGGCTCGGGCGGTCGGGCACGACGCCGGTCAAACTCGCCCTGGCCGGCGTCGCCGTGACCTCTCTGCTCTTCTCTCTCACCAGCGCGGTGGCCCTGACCGACCCCGATGCCCTCAACCGGTACCGGTTCTGGTCCGCGGGCTCGCTGGCCAACCAGAACGAGGAAGTGGTGCTGCGGGTCCTGCCGTTCCTCGCCGTCGGCGCCCTGCTCGCGCTCGCCTGCGCCCCCGCACTCAACAGCCTGGCGCTCGGCGACGACGTCGCGAAGTCGCTGGGCCTCAGGCTCGGGCTGGTGCGCGTGCAGGGCGTGGTGGCCGTCACCCTGCTGACCGGCGGGGCCGTCGCCGTCATCGGTCCCGTCGTCTTCGTAGGCCTGGTCGTGCCGCACATCGCCCGCGTCCTCGCCCAGTCGGCCGGCATCGGCCCGGACCACCGCTGGCTGCTGCCCCTGTCGGCCGTACTGGCCCCCTGTCTGCTTCTGTCGGCCGACATCGCCGGGCGCCTGATCGCCCGCCCGGTCGAGATCCAGGCCGGCATCCTGGTCGCCTTCATCGGGGGCCCGTTCTTCATCGCCCTGGTCCGCCGACGCCGACTCGCGGAGCTGTGAGCGATGACGGACGCCCGTTGTCGCGGCGCGGCGAGCCTCGACCGGCGCCCTCCGCCTGGCGGTGCCACGCGCCATGACCGACGCCCTCACTCACGCCACGCCTCACATCGAGCCACTCACCATGACCAACGCCCTCCCTCCCGCGGAGCTATGAGCCCATGACCGCCGAACTCGCGCCCGTTCCGGGCCGGAAGGATTCCGCCGGCCGGTTGACGTCGCGCCGTACCGCCGATCGGATCGCCTTTCGGCTCGCCGTGCCGCCCGTCTCCGGGGTGGTGCGGCCCCGTTTGGTGGCCGTGTGCCTGGTGCTCGCCGTCGTCGCCTTCCTGGCGTTCTGCGTGGAGACCGCCGTCGGGGACATCCCCCTCTCCCTCACCGAAGTGATGCGGTCCCTGGTCGGTGCGGGTGACCCCGGGACCGAGCTGATCGTCCATGAACTGCGCCTGCCGCGTTCGCTGGCCGGGTTGTTGGTCGGCATCGCGTTCGGCGTCTCGGGTGCCCTGCTGCAGGCCATGACGCACAATCCGCTGGCCAGCCCCGACATGATGGGCATCACGCAGGGTGCCGGTACGGCCGTGGTCGCCGGGATCGTGCTGGGCTGGGACGGCGGGCTGAGCACCCAGGCGCTCGGACTGCTCGGCGCGCTGACGGCGGCGCTGCTCGTGTACGCCCTGGCGTGGAAGCGGGGAACGACCAGCTACCGCATCGTCCTCGTCGGTGTGGGCGTCGCCTGGATCTGTACCAGCGTGACCGACTACCTCATGGCCCGCGGCCAGCGTTTCCAGGCGCAGGCGGCGCTGGGCTGGCTGGTCGGCAACCTGAACGGCCGTACCTGGCAGCAGATCGGCCCGCTCGCGGTGACCATGGCGGTGCTCGTGCCGGTGGCGTTGCTGCTCGGGCGGCTGATGCGGACCCTGGAGCTCGGTGACGACGTCGCCCGGGGTCTGGGGACGCGCGTGCAGAGCGTCCGGGTTGCTGTGCTGGTCGTCGCCGTCGGGCTGGTGGCGTTCGGGACGGCGACGGCGGGGCCGGTGGCGTTCGTGGCGCTGGCCGCGCCCCAGGTCGCCCAGCGCCTGGCCGGGCTCTCCTTCCCGCCGCCCGTGGCCGCCGGGCTGACCGGCGCCGTCATGGTGCTCGTGTCCGATCTGGTGGCGCGCAGGCTCATCCCGGACACCGAGCTTCCGGTCGGGATCGTGACGGGTGTGCTCGGCGCGCCCGTCCTGCTGTGGCTGCTCGTCCGCGCGAACCGCGCCGGTTCAGGAGGCTGAAGAAGTGTCATCGAAGTCCCAGTCGTCGAAGGACGGGACGTCAAAGTCCCAGACGTCGAAGTCCCAGACGTCGAAGTCCGAGTCGCCGAAGTCCGATTCGTCGAAGTCCGATTCGTCGAAGTCCGATTCGTCGAAGTCCGATTCGTCGAAAGACGAGACGGCATACGACGGTTCCGGCGACGCCCCCGACCTGCGCGCCGAGGGCCTGCGGCTGGCGTACGACGACCGGGTCGTCGTCGACGACCTCGACCTGGCCGTGCCCGCCGGCCGCATCACGGTGATCGTCGGCGCGAACGCGTGCGGCAAGTCCACCCTGCTGCGCGCGCTGGCCCGGCTGCTGACCCCCAAGGGCGGTGCCGTCCACCTGGACGGACGCTCCATCCACTCCATCCCGACCCGGGCGCTCGCACAGCGGATCGGCATCCTGCCGCAGTCGCCGGTGGCTCCGGAGGGGCTGACCGTCATCGACCTGGTCGGACGGGGCCGTTCACCCCACCAGACCTGGTGGCGGCAGTGGTCCGCCACCGACGAGCAGGCCGTGCACGAGGCGCTGCGCGCCACCGCGATGACCGACCTCGCCCACCGGGCCGTCGACGAACTCTCCGGCGGGCAGCGGCAGCGCGCCTGGATCGCGATGGCGGTCGCGCAGGGCACGCCGGTGATGCTGCTGGACGAGCCGACGACGTACCTCGACCTCGCCCATCAGATCGACGTCCTCGACCTGATCACCGACCTGAACCGGCAGCAGGGCCGCACCGTCGTGATGGTCCTGCACGACCTCAACCAGGCCTGCCGGTACGCCGACCACGTCGTCGCCATGAAGGCGGGCCGCGTCGTGGCCGAGGGCACCGCGGCCGAGGTCGTCACCGCCGCGACGGTGGAGGAGGTCTTCGGGCTGCGATGCGTGGTCGGCGAGGATCCGGTGAGCGGAACGCCGATGGTGGTGCCCATGGGGCGGCACCATGAGGGGACCGGCTCCGCCGTCGTCGTACCGGGTGCGGCCGGTTGATCCGGAGGCGGACAGGTCAGTCGACGTGTGCGGAAATGGTTCGCGCGCAGGCCAGTGACTCGGTGTGGGTGGTGTCCACCTCCAGGTCGTAGGACACCCCCTTGTGCACGAGATCCGCCTGCGACTCGGCCATCCCCCGGACGCGATCGCCCCGTGCGATCTCGCGGCCCGCGGCGACCGTGCTGTCGCATCGGACACCTACCCACAACACGGTCAGTCCGCCCAGGGCCTTCTGCCACCGCTGCTGCGACCCCGCTCCGCCGAGGAAGACGTCGTCGATGATGATCCTGGCTCCCGCGCCGGCCATCGCGACGACGCCCTCCACCCAGGCCGCCTGCAGGGCCATGAAATCGGACCCGACGTTCACCGTGCCGTCCGCCGCGAACACGATCCCGTCGTCCGACGCCTGCATCTTCGCGGGCATGGCGTCGACCAGCGAGTCGCACCCGAACGCCAGCCACGGATCCGGCAGCACCTCCTGCAGACACCGTACGATCCCGGACTTCCCTGAGCTGGAGCCGCCGTTGAGGATGATCACCTGAGTCGTCACGGGGGGCACGGTAGGACATCTTCCGCGGGGCACAAAGCGAATAACAAACGGCTGATCTACGGAATTCCGGTAGCGGGCAGGCCCACGCGGAAGATGTGAGTCTCACCGCCCTTCGCCTCCCAATCGCCGTTCACTTCCACCAGAACCAGGTTGACGGCAAGCCAGCAGCCGTCGGGTGACCACGCCATTTCATAGGTCTGCAACGGGTACCAGCCCCGGCCGATCGCGTGACGGGTGACGACCTGGTGGTCACTGACCCGTTGGATGATCACCTCCAGTTTCCCCGGTGACTCGCCCGAGACGGCCAGATAGTCGCCGCCGGGGCTCACCGGATCCAGCCTCCCCGACTGCGGGGGTGCCTGGGGTGCCTCGACCGGCGCGCCCCGCACCACGTCGTATGCCAACTGGGGCCGCAGTTCCTCGTGGTGGCGGAGTGTGATCACCGGCTCGCCGGGCACCCACATCAGCCAGGGCGAGATGTAGTCGTCGGCGCGAGCACGGAAGCATTCGCGCCAGTCGGCGGCGTCGTACACCACCAGCTCGCCTTCCTCACTGTTGACGGCGAGAAAGCGGCCGTCGTCGGAGAACGCCAGATGACGAGGCTGGTCTTCCCTGCTGAAGGGCTTCAGTACGGCTGCGGGGTCGCGCAGATCGGGTATCGCGGCGGCCTCGCCGGGGAGCAGCCGGTCGGCGTGCGTGGGGTATGCGGCGGTGCGCCACCAGTCGCCGGCCGTCAGGTGCTCGATCCATCGGGGGTCGGTGACCACCACGTCGTAGTCGGCCCCGACATTTGTCTCCTCGCTGAGGACGAGTTCGGCGGCGGACTCCGGGGACATCTCGTCGAACCGGGGCTCTTCTTCCCAGGGAAAGCTGACGCGATTCTCATCGTCCAGCAGCTCATCGACCTCCTCATCCGTGAGGGGGTAGTTACGCGTCGCGATTCGCTCCACGCTCTCGATGAACCACCGGGTGTTGGCGTCCACCCAGGCCTCGTCAAGGCGCTGGTCCCGTGTGATCACGTCACCCAGCGGCGCACCGTCCGCGGTCTCCCCGAAGACGCGGAGGAAAAAGCTCGCATCGTCGGTCAGTGGAGCGTGTGCGCCGGTGTCGTAGTAGACGACGGTGGAACGTAGTCGAATGCGGCGGTGCGGCAGGTCGACCTCCAACACCCGTACCCCGTACAAATCGCTCATGACGCCTTTCCTCGGTTGTCTGCGTGGTTGCGCCGCGGCCCCCGTCCCGGCGCATGCGCGGGAACGGGAGACGCAATGATCACATCCACCACTGACAACCAGGCTGCGAGCGCGTCAAGTTGGACGGACGACAGCGTCCCGGCCGCCGGCCATCTCAGCGCCTCAAGTCCGCGCCGACCGCCGCGGCGACGACGCGGTCGCGCTCCGACTGGGTGCACAGGCCCTCGGACTGCCATCCGTCGGCGAGGGTGCGGACCGACTCGACGAAGCCGGCGGAGGTTTCGAAGGGGGCCTGTTGCCAGAGCGTGTCTAGGAAGGTCAGGCCGTCGCCGCGGGTGCGGTTCGGTACGCCGGAGTCGGTCGTGCGGAAGACGATGACGGGTTCGGAGCGCTTGAAGTACGGCCCCGGCCACAACGGCTTCTTCAAGTCGCCGGACGGGACCGAGGACTGGATGGTGTATCACGCCAACAGCTCGGCGGGCGGCGGCTGCGACATGAACCGCAGTACCAGGGCGCAGAAGTTCACGTGGAACGCCGACGGTACGCCGAACTTCGGTACGCCGGTGGCGCTGGGCGTCCCGCTGACCGCGCCGTCGGGAGAGTAGCGCCGACCACTCCGGAGAGTGACTGCGCGCGAGGGGACGGCTCCAACTGACGCCTGCGCCCGTACAGTTCGCGGCATGGACGCCGAAGCCAGCCTCGATTCACTCCCGTCGCTCCCGCCCATGCCCGGAGCCGAGCGACCGGTCCCCATCGTCGATCCCGAACTGGTGAAGCGGTGGGGTTCCGCGGGAGGCGAGTTGGTCGACCTGCTGTCCCAGGTGCGTGAGCAGACCGGCGGTGTGGCCGGGTTCAGGCTCGGGCCGGCCCTCACCGTCCTCGTCACCGACCCGCAGGCGGTCCAGGAGGTGCTCGCCCTGCGGCCGGACCGGTACGTCAAGCGCTCCCACCGTGCCCGCCTGCTGATCGGTGAAGGTGTCATGGCCGCCACCGGCGAGGCGTGGAAGCGGCAACGCCGCTTGCTGCAGTCCCAGTTCACCGGCACCGGTATGCGCCGCTACGAACAGCGGATCACCGAGGCGGCCCGGAACACGGCGGAGCGCTGGGCGGCGTACGCCCGCACCGGGCAAGGCCTCGATGTGCGGAAGGAGATGCACCGGTTCGCCCTGGACGCCATCTGGCGCTCGCTCACCGGGCACCCTCTCGACGAGGAAACGGCGCACGAGCTGGAGGCGGTGGAAGCCGTGGGCGCCGCTCTGCCGACGCTGCCCGCGGACATCGGCGAGGCCCGGGACGTCGTCGCGGCCGATCTCGCCCGGATCGACGCGGTCGCCGGGCGCGCCATCGAGGCCGCCCGCGGTGGGGCTGCCGGGCCCGACGGACCGGGCCTGCTGCACATCCTGGTCGACGCCGCCACCGAGCACCCCGAGTACACGGACCTGCTGATCCGCGACGAGTTGGTCACGTTGCTCGCCGCCGGACACGAGACGACGGCCTCCACCCTGACCTGGCTCTACCTGTTGCTCGACGAGTACCCCGCCGCCCGCGAGGAGGCGCTGGCCGCAGGCGGCGAGGGCTCGGAGGAACGCCGCAGGGCCATCCAGGCCCTGGTCCACGAGACGCTCCGGCTCTACCCGTCCGCCTGGCTCCTGCCCCGCCACGCCGCCGAGGACGACACCCTCGCCGGCCACACCGTCGAGGCGGGCACCGACATCCTGGTCTGCCCCTACCTCACCCACCGCGATCCGCAGCTGTGGCCGGACCCGGAGCGCTTCGACCCTCGGCGCTTCCTCACCCCGGGCGGCCGCCCCACCCACCCGGGCGCCTACCTCCCCTTCGGCATCGGCCCCCGCGCCTGCCTGGGCCTGCAGTTCGCGCTCCGCGAGTCGACCATCCTGCTCGAACACCTGCTGCCGCCCCACACGGTGACGTTCTCCTCTCGCCCCACCAAGGCGGAGTACGGCATCACCGTCCGCCCGGCCGGTCCTGCGCCGGCGACCTTGAGTGCACGTCCGCGAGCTTGATCATCGAGACGCCGCGTACTCGAGCCCCTTTCGCGGAGCCGTGGGAAGTCAGCGCAGAGCGCTCGCGAAGAGGGCGCGGTTGGCGATCGTGTAGTCATGCTCACGCCTGGACCAGGCGATCCGGGCCATGACCTGTTCGTTGTCGGCCACCCGCGGCTGCGGTGCGTCGAGGTGCTGACGCCACCAGAGGGCATTGCGGGTTTGGCGGTCAAGGATGGCGTCGACGAGGCTGCCGCGCGCTGAGCCGTCGAGCCCGTAGGCGTCGGCGAGGGTCCGTACCTGGATTGCCTGTTCCGGGGCGGGTGGGCCTTGTGGCTTGGAGGAGATGCACCAGGTCCAGGCCATGTATCCGAGGTCTTCGAGGGGGTCACCAGGGCCGGCCGTGTCGAAGTCGATGAAGGCCTTCGGCCGGACCTGGTGGAAGACGGCGTTGTTCGGGCCGGGGTCGTGGTGGCAGACGACCGGATGATCCGCGGCAAGGCGGCTGCCGCGCGTGGCCTCATGCAACGAGCGCAGAAGGGTGCCGGCAGCCACGACCTGGTCGTCCCTCCAGACCTGGAATCTGGCCGGCACTCGGCCAGGCAGGTACGTGAACGTGTCCCGGCCGGTGTCGTCGAGCCCGAGATATCGCGGTGCGCCGTGGAATCCGCGTTGGTGAAGATGGTTCAGCAGCTCGGCGACGAAGGCCGACCTGGCTGTGACGGGTCGCCGGACAGTGTCGCCGACACGGACGATGCCTTGAGTGATCCGCCCTCCGGACAGTGGTACTTCGTCCTCTCCCGTGTTCACGGGTCCAGCTTCTCGTGTTCTCGGCCTATCCGTTCGGCATCCGGTTGAGCGCCGAAAACACAGTCGTCGTGATGGTCACCGCGTCCGCTTCTGGTTGACGCCGATGACGTAACCGTCGGGGTCGGTGAAGTAGAAGAGCTTGTCGCCGTGGTGCTCCGTCACGTCCTTCTGGATCGTGACCAGCGGCCGGATGCGCTCCACGTAGGAGTCGAAGTCGTCGACGGCCAGGTAGAACATGCCGAAAGCGCCGACCGGGGTGTCCTTCAGAACGGGCAGCCAGCGGCGCAGGTGCTCGTCGCGGTGGACCATCAGCGCGAACTCGCCGTCGAAGAGCAGGATGCGCAGGTCGTCGTCCGGGTCGTTGCCGGCGGGCAGGGCGGAGAAGCCGAGCTTCTCGTAGAAGTCCACGGTCGCCTGGGTGTCGGACACGCCCAGGCACGGGGCGATGGCGGGAGGCTTGATGAGGATCACTCCTTGAGGAGAACGCGAGCAGAAGGGGCGGAGCTCCTCATGGCCATACGCCCTGTCCGAGAAGTCCCAGCGGAAGCATTCCTTCCGTATAGGACGGTTCGCGTCCTATACGGCAGCGACTCGCAGGGTTTTCACACGGGTGAGGGGGCGTTCCCGCCGCGGGCGTCCGGAAGCGTGCCGGTTCCGCGAAACACCTCCCGCTCACGGCCGCCGAAACGGCACTCGCCCTACTCCGCCGGGAAGAGCCGCAGCTTCGCGGTGTCCCCCGCGATGGCGAGAACGGCGATCGACAGCTCGTTGACGGTGGAGGGTCCGCCCTGGTCGGGGCGCTGCCCGAAGAGGTTGGAGGTGAATCCGGTCGCGTCGACCGAGCTCAGGTCCACGCCCTCAGCGCCGACGGCGCTCACCGTGAACGGTCCCGCCCGAAGCCCGGCGGCGCGGGGGATCTCGGAGCCCTTGGTCACGACGACCGTGCAGCTTCCGTCCGCACACGCCCGCAGCTCGGCCGGTGTCGACGGCTTCATCGGCTTCACCGCGGTCGGCGACGGCGATGAGGAGGGCTCCGTGGGCGTTGGCGAGGCGGGCGACGCTTCGGCCGAACGCGAGGGTGCGGTCGGCTCGGGCGCCCCCGTGTCGTCGCCCGAGCCGGAGCCGCAGCCGGTCAGCGCGGCGGCGAGAGCCAGGACGGCACAGACGGCCCCCGCCGCGCCGCGCGCCGCAGACGGCCTGGCCGTACGGCGGCGGGCCGATGTATCCGATGTGGTCATGGGACCGTTCTAGACGCGGGTGCCCGGGAGGGGTCCCGCGTCCCCGTCACCCCCGGTGTCGGCGCGTTTTCCGCCGCACGGCTCAAGGGGGAGTTCAGACGGCGGACAGGTCGATCGCCCGGTCGACGTCCTGCGGCTGGAGCACCCGCAGGATGCCTTCCAGCAGGTAGTAGTCGGCGTACGGGAGGGAGATCTCGATGCCGTCCTCGTTCGGCCGGTGGCGGGTGCAGCGGGCCACGGCGGCCTCCGCGCGGGTCGAGTTCCTCGTCAGGCAGGTCTCCGACAGCGCGGTGAGCAGCCGTAGCGCCACCTCGCGGTAGGTGTGTCTGCCGGTGGCCTTGGCCAGGTCGAGCAGGCCGCACGCCATGATCGCGCCGGCCGAGGCGTCCTTGATGTCGTACGGCTGTTGCGGGGCGCGGTAGTCCCAGACGGGGACGTGGTCCGCGGTGAGCGCGCCCACCGCGAAGTCCGCGAGTCTGCGGGCGGTGGCCAGGAACTCGGGGTTTCCGGTGCGCCGGTACATGGTGGTGAATCCGTACAGGCCCCATGCCTGCCCGCGCGACCAGCATGACGTGGGGCTGTATCCCTGGACGGTGTTCGGGCCGATCGGGGCACCGTCGGCCGGGTCGAAGTCGTACACGTGCGGGGTCGATCCGTCGGGGCGCAGGAAGACCCGCTGGGCGGTCTTGGCGTGCTCCACCGCGATGTTCAGGTACTTGTCGTCACCGGTCTGACCGCTCGCGAACGCCAGCAGGTCGAGGTTCATCATCGTGTCGATGATGACCCGGCCGGCGTTCCGCTCGTCGTTCAGCGCGCCCCACGCCCTGATGAAGCGCCCGCGCGGGTTGTAGCGCTGGATCAGGGAGTCGGCCGCCCGCAGGGCCCCGGCCCGCCAGGCGCCGTCGCCCGTCAGTCGCCAGGCCGTGACCCATGACGGGTAGAAGAGGAACCCGAGGTCGTGGGTGCCGGTGTCGTACTGGCGCGGGGCCAGCTTCTCGGCTGACGCCTGTGCCCAGCCGCGGAAGGCGTCGTCCTTGCTGTAGAGCCATGCCATCCACAGCGTGCCCGGCCAGAACCCGCCGACCCAGTCGCCGTTCTGCGAGTAGGTCCACTTCTCGAACTTCGTGCCGACGGGGAAGGCCGTCACGGTCGGCGCGACGGTGCGGACCTTGCCGACGGCGTAGTCGGCCGCCGCGCGGAGTTTGTGCAGGGTGGGTGCCGGTGTCCTGACGGTGGACACGTCCGCGGCCGCGGCCGGTGCCGACACAGCGGACAGCGCCGCCACACCGGCCGCCGAAGACAGCACCGTACGCCGGGAAACACTCATGCTGATCCCTCCAACTGGTCATCGGGGGAAAGGAGTTGACCGAGCCTTGCATGACCGGCGCACCGCTGTACACCCACGTGAGAATTGTTCATGTATATGAACCTGTAGAGGTTCAGCGGTAGCAGGTGGTGACGCCCGGCTTCCAGGGGCAGGCGATCCCGGCGAAACCGCCGTTGGCAAGGACATCGACGACCAACGTGTCGCCACCGCGCAGAACCTGACGGTCCCGCACCAGCCCCTCGGTGCCGTCCCGGACCGTCTCGACCAGCCATCGTCCGGGGCCGATCGTCAGTGGCACCTCGGCCGCGCGCGCGGCCCCGGCGTACACCCCGCCCAGGAACCAGCGGTCGCCGCTGCGGCGGGCCAGCACCGCTTCCTGTCCGGGCTGACCGGCGAGCAGGCGGGTGTCGTCCCAGGCGGCGGGGACCTGCTCGAAGTAGGCGCGGGCGAGCGGGCGGGCGTCGTAGGACTCGGGTGTGCCCGCGAACATCTGCATGCCCGACTCGTAGGCGACGGTGAGCCCGACCTCGGCCGCGTCGGTGTTGGGGCGCAGGCCGACACGCTGGAAGGCGCCGGGCGTGAAGTCCATGGAGCCGATGACGTTGCGGGTGAAGGGCAGGGTGGTGAGGTGGGCGGCGGTGTTGGTCCGCTTCTCCTCTCCGGCGACGCCCTCCAGGGTCATGACGTGCGGCCAGGTGCGCTGGATGCCCTTGGGGATCGTGGAGCCGTGGAAGTCGATCACGAGGTGGTGGGCGGCTGTCTCCGCGAGGACGGTGTCGTACCACTGGAGCATGGGCTGCGCCTCGGAGTCCATGAAGTCGATCTTCACGCCCTTGACGCCCCACCGCTCCAGGGTGGGCAGCCACTGGGCGCGCTCCTCGGCGGTGTCGAGGTCGCGCTGGTGGATCCAGACGATGATGCCGACGCTCTTGGCGCGCCCGTACTCGACGAGTTCCGGCAGCCAGCTGTTGGTCTGCCAGTTCGGGTCGGTGGTGTCCCACTCGTCGGCCTTGAAGTACCAGCCGGCGTCGACGGCCTCGTAGGGCCAGTTCCGCTCGGCGGCGTAGTCGACATACGCCTTCTGCGCCGCGAGGCTCTGCCCGGCCGGGCGGCCGCCGGCGAGCCAGGTCCACAGCACCGTGCCGGGCCGGATCCAGGAGGTGTCGGCGACCTTGGAAGAGGGTGCGAGGTCGTCGGTGAAGGTGGAGCGGGTGACGGTGGCGAGGTCGCCGGTGACCATGGCCCGCCAGGGGGTGCCGCGAGCGCCGTCGGTGCGGACCCGGTCGTCGGCGAGCTTGATCCGGTAGGTGCCGGTGCCCTGGTCGTGGGCGAGGCGGGCGCCGGAGTAGGCGCCGGTGAGGTCGGATTCGGCGAGCAGGGTGTAGCCGCCGTCGGTGGCGAAGAGCGCCTGGTCGGAGTACTCGCCGGAGGGCGCGGTCGCCGCCGTGTACGGGGCGAACTGGCCCTCGTTGTCGACCCGGTAGGTGCTGAGCCACGCACCCGCGTCCGGGGGCAGGTTGAACGCGGAGGTCTCGCCGAGTACGTCGCCGCCGCCCGCGGGCAGGACGTACCGATAGGCCACTCCGTCGGCGGAGGCGCGGACGACGAGGTCGAGGCGGGCGCCGGCGTCCGTGGCGAAGGTCAGCCGGGTCTCGTTCATGCGGACCCGGCGGTCGAGCCGTTTCCCGGACTTCGTCCGGTACCGCTCGTCGATCGTGCGGTCCTTGCGGTGCAGGAAACGCAATCCCTTGGACAGGTCGGCCCGTTCGGTGACGATGCCGACGGGCGACGGTTCGATGACCGTACGGCCGTCGCGCGACACCGAGAGGCTGAGCGTGCCGGTGGTGTCGTCCAGGGATATCCGGGCGCGGGGTGCGTGGGGCGCCTCGGACCGGGCTGCGTGAGGTGCAAAGGACACGGCCCAGGCCTGGTCGTGCTGTTCGGCCCGTGCGGGCGCCGTCGTGAGGAGTGTGGCGGTCAGGCCGGCGCAGAGCGCGGCTACCGCGGTTCTGGTCGGAACAGCCATGAGAACCCTCCGAGATGTCATAGGAACCCTCCGAGATGTGTGGCCTGTTGCGTGGCCCTACGGCAGTCCCCAGGCCGCGCCGGGTTCGCTGACGGCGACGGGCGCGATGACCAGGTCGGGGCGGGAACCGGAGTGGACGAGGACCTCGCGGCCTCGGGGCAGGTCGATGGCGAGGGTGCCGTCGCCCAGGTCGTGGGTGCGGGCCGGGGTGCCGTCGTCGAGGAGCACGGTGAGGGCGCCGTCGAGGCCGTGGCGGAGCTTGAGCGGTTCGCCGGCCAGGCTCCTGATCCGGATGAACCGGGTCTCCCCCGCCGCGCGGACGGCGCTGACCAGGAAGGCGCCCTGCGTACGGAAGTTGTGCAGGGTGACGTCGGCCCAGTCGGACGGGACGGCCGGGAAGACCCGGATCACACCACCCCAGCTCTGGCAGAACATGTCGTGCAGGGACTGCGAGGCGGACAGGGGCGTCTCGATGACCGGACCGGCCTCGGTGTAGTGCGTGTTGGCCTGGCACGGGTAGCTAGTGCCGGTGTCGAAGAACTTCCGCAGATAGGTGATCGCGGTGTCGCCGTCGCCGGTCATCGCGTGGATCGAGGCGGCCCCGGTGTAGCTGTAGCCCCGGTGGGCGCCGGTCAGCGCGTGCCAGTGGGCGACGGACTTCGTGATCAGGTCGCGGTTCTCCGGCTGGTCCCAGTTGACCAGGTACAGCGGATAGACCATCAGCAGGTGCGAGTAGTGGCGGTGGGACTGCGCGTACGGGGTGTCGGCGCCGATCATGAAGCCGTTGTCGTCGACCGGGTACGGGGTGAGTCTGGCCAGGACCTCCTGCCAGCGCGGGACCAACTCGTCGTCGCGGCCGATGAGTTCGGCCGACTCGATGAGGGTCCGGCAGCCCCAGCGGATCAGGGCCAGGTCGTAGTTGGTGTCCTGGGGCGGCACGACCGGGTATTCGGGCGAGAGCGTGCTGGGCAGGTGGAGCCTGCCGTCGCTGCCCGGGGTGAGGAAGTGCAGGTAGTAGGTGATCGCGCGGCGCAGCACCGGGTAGATGGTGTCGCGGAGCAGGGCCTGGTCCATGGAGTGCCGGTAGGACAGCCACGCGTTGTGCAGCGCCCAGGTGAGGTCGCCGGTCTCGGCTCCGGTGCCGGGCCGGCCCACGCTCCGGTTGGCGAACATGTCGGAGCTGCGGCCGACGCCGGAGCTGTCCGAGCGGTAGGCGGCGGGCACGTTGGCGATGAGCTGTTCCTGGTTCTGGCGCAGGGTGGTGGCCAGGGCGTCGAGTTCCAGGTGGTTGGAGCCGTGGATGAGCCAGTACTCCAGCTGCACGTTGAGGTTCCACCAGACCGCGGGCCAGGGCGTGGGCTCCAGCCAGGGCCCGCAGGTGGCCATCACGGGGCCGCCGGCCCGGCTGGCGGAGGCGACCTTGTACAGCTGGATCCAGTGGAAGCTCTGCAACCGCTGGTCGGGGAACGAGACGAAGCTCTTCCGGTAGAACGCGTGCCACCAGCGGGTGTGCCGTCGCCGGAGGGCGCCGTACGACGTGGCGCGCCGGAGGTTACGCAGCGCGTCGGCCTCGGCGGCGGTGTCGGAGGGGTGGCTGTGTCCGATGCTCAGTAGCAGGTCATCGCCCGTGCGGCGGTACGCGGTGGCGGTCTGGCCGCCGCCGGTGAGGGGTTGGAGCACCTGCTCGGTGCCGTCGGTGGTGGACCGGGTGATCCAGGGCGGGTTGGCGGTGTACCCGGTGGGCGGGGCCTCGCTGATCTTGCGGGGACTGATGGCCTCCTCGGGGTGGAACGTCCAGACGACGCGTTCGTCGCCCTCGGCCGTCACGCGGACGGCGAGGACCTCGTCGTGGATGAGGGCGGAGAGGGTGAGTTCGCCGGCTGTGGTGGTGACGGTGCCGGTGAGTTCGGCGTTCCACAGGCTCAGCCGCCAGTCGACGGAGACGATGTCGCCGACCGGGTCGAGCGTGAGGTGCCCGACCGGGAGGCGGCAGGTGCCCCAGCCGCTGCCGAACTCCGGCCGGTGGTCCTGGACTCGGCCGTGCTGGACGGTGAAGCGGATCCGATGGGCGCCCGGATCCTGGTAGACCATGCTGCCGAGCAGGCCGTCACCGAGGAACGGGCCCTCGTACCAGCGGGTCGGCAGCCTGCTCCACAGCAGATCCTGGCCGCGCAGGAACCTCGCCCAGGCGCCGTCGGTGGTCATGGTGTCGCGAAGTCTCCAGGGGCGTGAGGCGCCCCCTGCCTCCGGGCCGTCGAGGGCGGACGGCCCCGTCCGTAACGGCTCTTCGGCGTGGGCCGTCCCGGGCAGGGCCGCCGCTGCCGCGCCGCCCAGGGCGGTGCCGAGTACGGCTCTGCGGGGCATCGGCGAGCGTTTCTCCGGCTGCGAGGTCATCGTTGTCCTCCAGACCTGACGGGTCGTCAATGCATCGGGTGCATCTGATACATCGGGTGTATCTGGGGAACGTAGGCACCTTGCGTGCACCTGTCAACGACTCGGAGGCCGATGCATCCGATGTATTGGGATGACCGACCGGCCTACCGTCCCCGCTCGGCCCACTCCCGTACGGAGAGAGCGAGCAGCGCCTCCGTCTCCTGCGGGTCGGGCAGGGGTCCGTGGTCTCCCGTGACCCGGAGGGCGGAGGCGGCGGTGAGATGGCCCAGCCGCAGGGCCCGTGTGGTGGTCGTGCCCCGCAGCAGGCCCGCGAGGAAGCCGGCCGCGAAGGCGTCACCGGCGCCGACGGGCTCCACCACCGTCACGCGCGGCGTCGGCACGGTGTGGACGCCCTCGTCGGTGAACGCGGTCGCGTCGTTCGCACCGTCCTTCACCACGAGGATGTGGGGACGGGGCAGGAGCGCCCTCACGCCCGCCGACGTCAGCCCCGCGCCCCACAGCGCCTGCGCCTCGTCCAGCCCGACGAAGACGATGTCGGCCCGGCCGGCCAGCTCGCGCAGCACTGCCGGGGCCGACCCGTCCGGCCAGAGGGCGGCTCGGTGGTTGACGTCGAAGCTCACCGCGTACGGGCGTGCGCCGGGCTCGTCGGCCAGGGCGTGGGTCACCAGGTGACGGCACGAGTCGGACAAGGTCGGCGTGATGCCGGTCAGGTGCAGCAGAGACGCGGTGCGCACGGGCGGGCCGTCCAGCGCCTCGGGGCCGAGGGCGGAGGCGGCCGAGCCGCGCCGGTAGTAGTGCACGCGTGTCCCCGCGGGGGCCGGGTCCTTGACCAGCAGGCCGGTCGGGCGATGGGGGTCGGTACACACATGCGACACGTCGACGCCGGCGGCGGCAACGGTGGCGCGCACCCGGTGTCCCAGGGGGTCGTCACCGAGCGCCGAGAGCCAGGCGACGGGGATGCCGTGGTCGGCCAGGTACATGGCGACGTTCGACTCGGCCCCCGCCACCGACAACCGCAGGTGTGCCGCGTCCCGCAGAGGGCTCGGCGGGTCCGGGGCCAGGGCCGCCATGGTCTCGCCGACGCAGACGACCGGGCCGGGGGCGGGGCGCCACGGGTCGAGTGTGCCGGGTTCCCGGTGGGCGGCGGTCATGCCAGGGTCCCGGTGAGCAGAGTGATGCCGGATTCCCGAAGAGGTGCCGTCATACCGGGTTCCCGAGGCACGGCGGTCACGCAGGATCCCCGACGAGGGGCCGTCATGCTCGATTCCCGGTGAGCAGCGGTCACACCGGTCCCCCGACAGGCAGCCGTCACGCCGGCCCCCCGGTCAGCGAAGGAAGCTGCGCGGTGTCGAGCCGGCAAGCGGGCGTCGGAGTGCCGGGCACGTCCACGCGGGCCGTGAACAGGGCGCCGTCGTCGTCACCCGGTACGGCCAGGCCCACGCGGGCCGTTGTGATGTGCAGGACGTCCTGGACGAGGCACACGCCGGCCGGCTGCCGTGCCGAAAGCCGCAGCGTGCGGTCGAGCGTGCCGTCCGGCAGATGGCGGCGCACGGTGCCGGTGCCCCAGACGGCGATCCACACGGCACCTTCGACGTCGACCACCATGCCGTCGGGGCTGCCCTCACGGATCGTCAGGAACTCCTCCGGCGTGCCGAGTTCGGCCGTCACGGGGTCCACGGGATAGCGCCGGACGACGCCCCGAGCGCTGTCGGCGAGGTACATGAGGCTGCCGTCGGGAGTGAACGCCGGTCCGTTGGGCACGGTGATGCCCTCCAGTACCCGTACGACCGTGCCGTCCCGGTCGACCCGGTACAGCGAACCGGCGCCCTCCTCGGCGTCGTACGCCATGCTCCCCGCCCAGAACCGGCCGAACGGGTCGGCGACGGCGTCGTTCATGCGCATGTTGCGGATGCGTGTACCGGCGTTCTCCTCCGGCCGTGCCAGCCAGTCGACCGTGCCGTCGGGGCGCAGCAGGCAGATGCCGGTGCCCGCGGCGGCGATCCAGGTGCCGTGATGACCGGCGACGGGGGCCACGGCGCCCAGCGGGACGGGGAGTTGGGCCACGGTGTGCAGAGGTGCCGTCGGGTCGTGCGGGGCGTGCAGCAGGCGGCCGGCGAGGATGTCGACGAGGACGACGTCGGTACCGGTCCAGCGGATGCCCTCGCCCAGTTCGAGGCGGTCGGGACGGCCGGGGCGCAGGTCGGCGGTCATGGCGTCGCCTCGGCCACGAGGGTGCGGAACAGGCGGGCGCGCTCCCTGAGCGCGGTGATGCTGCCACCGTCGGCGGCGTCGCCGACGAGGGGTGAGCCGACGCCGACCGCGAGGGCACCGGCCGCGAGGCAGTCGCGGGCGACGGCCTCGTCGACCCCGCCCACCGGGACGAACGGAGTGTCCGGGAACGGGCCGCGCAGCGCCTTCAGATAGGCCGCTCCCCCGGACTGCGCGATCGGGAAGATCTTCAGCGCGGCCACTCCCATGGCCTGCGCGGCGATGATCTCGGTCGGGGTCAGCACGCCGGCGAGGACCGGCATGCCCAACTCCCGCGCGGCGCCGATGCCGTCGCCGAGCCCCGGGGTGACGGCGAAGTCGGCTCCCGCGCTGTGTGCGGCGCGGGCGTCCTCGGCGGTCAGGACGGTGCCCACGCCGAGGGGGCGGTCCGGGCCGAGGGCGTGCCGGGCGCGTTCGATGACGGAGAGGGCGTCCTTGCCGGAGAGCGAGACCTCGACCAGGTCGACTCCCTCCTCGACCAGGGCCAGCACGGTGTGCAGCGCGGCGTCGGGGTCGTCGCCCCGCACGATGGCGACCAGGCGGTGAGTGGCCAGCGCGGCTGTCAGGTCCACGGGCGGTGCTCCTTCTAGGTGGGGGGCGAGGGGCATCGGCAGAGTGCGCTCAGCGTGAGTCGCCAGCGGATCTCGCCCGACGGCGGTACGCGCGCCGCGTCGTCGGGGCCCGCGTCGGCGAGGTCGAAGACTCGGCCGAGCATGGGCTCCACGCCCGTGCTCCGGTAGGGACGCGGCCGGGGGTAGCCGGCGAGGTTGCGCCACAGGGCGATCGACACGGGTTGTCCGTCCGCCCGCAGTTCCAGGGCCAGTCGGTCGCCGCCGTCGTGCACGCAGCACAGCGCTGTGTCGACCACGGCTCCGACCGCGGTGCCGTCGTCGGGTCCGAGCCGGTGGAGGGGCAGTCCGTGGGGTGTGGGCCAGCGGCCGGTGATCCAGGGTGCTCCGGTGGGCCAGTTGTCGCCCACGAGGGGGGCGGCCTCGGGGAACAGGCGGGTGGTGGCGCCGGAGGGCATGTGCAGGGTGGCGTCCTGGGAGAGGTCCAGCAGGGCGTGCGCGGCCCAGACGAAGCGGAAGCCGGGACGCGCGGTGAGGGTGTAGTCGACCTGGGCGCCGTCGGCCGTGGCGCGGACGGTCCGGGCGAGTGTGAAGGACTCGGCCTCCACGTGCTCGGTGTCGCCGGTCCGCGTCCACGGGCGCGACCAGACGTCTCCGTGGTCGGGCAGGCCGCGGACCGTGGGGACGCACTCCTCCAGCCCGCCCGCGTCCACGAAGGCGTCGCCCGGGACTGCCTTGTCGCGTTCCGGTGCCGTGCGGTGCCAGAGCCATTCGCGGCCGGGTGAGCGCAGGGAGGTCCATCGGCCGCCGTGCGCGGGGTCGGTGGTGATCTCCAGCATCGACGTCACCACTCGGCGAAGGAGTCGTCGGAGTGCCGCCAGACCGGGTTGCGCCAGGCGTGTCCGGTGCGGTCGGCGGCGCGTACGGCCGCCTCGTCGATGGTGATACCCAGGCCGGGAGCGGGGTTGCGGGCGGCGTGTCCGTCCACGAAGCGGAACGGGGCGGGGTCGGCCAGGTAGGAGAGCAGGTCGGCGTCCTTGTTGTAGTGGATGCCTCGGCTCTGTTCCTGGATCAGGAAGTTCGGGGTGGCGAATGCGACTTGGAGGCTGGCGGCGAGCGCGATCGGGCCGAGCGGGCAGTGCGGGGCGAGCTGGGCGCCGTAGGTGTCGGCGAGGGAGGCGATGCGGTGGACCTCGGAGATGCCGCCGGCGTGGGACAGGTCGGGCTGGGCGACGGCGATGCCCGCGGTGAGGGCGGGCAGGAAATCGGTGCGGGAGTAGAGGCGTTCGCCGGTGGCGAGGGGGATCGGGGTCGCGGCGACCAGGCCGGGCAGCAGGTGGCCGTGTTCGGGGACGACGGGTTCCTCGACGAACAGCGGGTGCAGCGGGGCGAGTTCGGCCAGGACGCGGCGGGCGCTCGCGGCGGTGAAGCGGCCGTGGAAGTCGACGGCGACGTCGCGGTCGGGTCCGAGGGCGTCGCGGGCGGCGGCCACGCGGGCGACGACGGCCGCCGTCTCGGCCGCGGTGACGATCGGCGAGGTGGCGCCGGCGGCGTTCATCTTGACCGCGGTGAAACCGGCGTCCACCTGGGCGGCTATCTGGTCGGTGAGCTCGGCGGGTTCGTCGCCGCCGACCCAGGCGTAGACGCGGACGCGTTCACGCACGGGGCCGCCCATCAGGGCGTGCACGGGTGCGCCGTAGGTCTTGCCCGCGATGTCCCACAGGGCCTGGTCGAGGCCGGCGACGGCGCTGGAGAGCACGGGGCCGCCGCGGTAGAAGCCGCCCTTGGTGAGGAGCTGCCAGTGGTCCTGGATGCGCAGCGGGTCCTGGCCGACGAGGTACTCGGCGAGCACGTCCACGGCGGCGCGGACCACCTCGGCGCGGCCCTCGACGACGGGTTCGCCCCAGCCGACCACGCCGTCGTCGGTCTCGATCCGGCAGAACAGCCAGCGCGGCGGGACCAGGAAGGTTTCTATGCGAGTGATCTTCACTTGCCGCCGGTGCCTTTCGTGTCGTCGGGGCTCTTGTCGTCCTGGCGGGTGTCGTCGGGGCCGTCGATCCGGTCCAGGTCCCGCCCGGCCTGGGCGAGCAGGGCCCGCATCGCCGCCTCCGCCGCCCGCGGGTCCTGGTCGCGTACGGCGTCCAGGACGGCGCGGTGGGCCGGTACGGGGTCCTCGCTGTGCGGGTGGCTGTGCACGATGCGGTCGCGGTGGGCGAGGCCCGGCTCGATGACCATCTCCATGCGTTCGAGCAGCTCGTTGTGGGTGGCGGCGAGCAGGGCGCGGTGGAAGGCGAGGTCGGCCTCCACGGCCTGCCCCGGGTCGGCGCCCCGCTCCCCCATCGCCTCCAACGCCGCCTCCAGGGCCGTCAGATCGGCGTCGGTTCGGCGCTCGGCGGCCAGGCGCACGGCGGCCGGCTCGACGATGGCACGCACCTCGGAGAGGTTGCGCAGCAGCGTCCGGTCGGCGTCGGTGGCGTGGTCGGCACCCTCGAACTGCCAGCGCAGGACGTCGGCGTCGAGCAGGTTCCAGTCGGCGCGGGCCCTGACGAACGTGCCGCGTTTCTGGCGGGCGTCGACCATGCCCTTGGCGGCGAGCACCTTCAGGGACTCGCGCAGGGCGGTGAGACTGACGTCCAACTCGCTCTGCAGCGCCACCAGGTCGAGCGTGGCCCCCTCGGGGATCCGTCCGCCCAGGATGCGGCGGGCGAGGGCCTCCACGGTCTGACCGTGCACGCCGCGGCGGGCGTAGGGCGTCATGTCGTACAGCCTTTCTGCCGATGGGTGGGGACTGCGGTGGTCATGCCGAGGCCTTCACGACGCTCCAACCCCCGTCGACGACGAGGCTCGTCCCGGTGATGAAGGAGGCTTCGTCGGCGCTGAGGAAGGCGATGGCCGCGGCCACCTCCTCCGGGGCGCCGAAGCGCCGGGCCGCCGTCTCGGCGACGCTGCGCTCGCGTTCCTCGGGTGGCACCCGGTCCCAGGCCGCCGTCAGGATCGGCCCCGGCACGACGGCGTTGACCCGGACCTCCGGCCCGTACTCGACGGCGAGCTGGCCGCACAGGGACAGCAGGGCGCCCTTGGACGCGGCGTAGGCGGGGTGTCCGGGGATGCCCATGCGCGCGTGGACTGACGAGGTCAGCACCGCCGCTCCCCGCCGGACCCGCAGATCGGGCAGCACCGCCCGGAAGCCGAGGAAGCTCGCGGTGACGTTGACGGACAGCTGACGCTGCCACGACTCCAGGGTCAGTTCGTGCGCCGGGGCCACGTCGACGGTGAAGGCGTTGCTGACGAGGACGTCCACGGGCCCGAAAGCGTGGGCGGCGGCCACGATCCGCCGCCAGTCGTCCTCCGCCGCCACGTCCGCCCGCACGAACCGGGCCCGGCCACCGTCCCGCGCGATCCGTTCGGCCACCGCCGCGCCGCCTTCCTCCGCCACGTCGGCGAGCACGACGGCGGCTCCCTCCTCGGCCAGGCGTACGGCGGTGGCGGCTCCGATGCCGGAGGCCGCGCCGGTGACCACGGCCGTGCGGCCGGCGAAGCGGCCACCGGGCCTGCGAGGGGACTGGTCCATCGTGGGGTCGACTCCTTCGTGTCCTTCGTGTCCTTAGTGCCTTCGTGAGCTCGCTGAGCGAGTACGGGCCGTGCGGGAAACATATGCGGCTCACCGCCGTGTCAGTACCACCAGGTCGGCATCGTGATCGGCGCTCCAGGCGAAGGGCAGCCCGTAGTGCAGCAGATGGGCTCCGCCGTACGTCGTCCCCGTCGCCGTGTCCCGGTAGTGGGCCGCCGGGTCCAGCCCCCGTAGCCGCAGACGGTCGGGGCGCCCGGGCACGAGCGGGGCTCCGTCCAGGCGTCCGGTGCTCAGCGCGGCCACGACCGTGCGGTCACCGGCGTCGTACTGCACCCCGCAGGTCGTGTCCGCCGGGGAGCCGAGCAGCCGGGCCTCTCCGTGGTGGATGACGTCCCGCACCTCCTTGTAGCGGGCGACCCACCGCGCGGCCTCGGCCCGCTGCTCCGGGGTCCAGGCGCGCAGGTCGGCCCCGATGCCCAGCACTCCGCACATGGCGTTCACGAAGCGGAAGGCGAGGCTGCGCGGGCGCGGGTCGAAGACGCCGGTCGCGTCGGTGACCCAGGAACTCATGACGTGCGGTGCGTGGGCGTGCAGGAAGCCGTGCTGGACGGTCAGCCGGTCCAGCGGGGCGGTGTTGTCGCTGGGCCAGACGACGTCGGCGCGGGCCAGCGTCGTGTGGTCGACGCGCGCTCCGCCGCCCGCGCAGGCCTCGACGGTGACGTCGGGGTGGGCGGTGCGCAGGTGGTCCAGGACGCGCAGATATCCGGCGACGTGCTCGGCATCCAGGTCGACGGGGCCCGCACCGGGTCGGCCGCGCTCGGTGGGCGGGCGGTTCATGTCCCACTTGAGGTAGCCGATGTCGTACGTGCCGAGGAGCCGGTCGAGGGTGCCGATCACGAAGTCCTGGACGTCGGTGCGGCCGAGGTCGAGCAGGAGTTGGTTGCGGACCAGGCGGGCGGGCCGGCCGTCGATGCGGTAGACCCAGTCGGGGTGTTCGGCGTGCAGGCGGCTGTGCGGACTTACCGCCTCGGGCTCGACCCACAGACCGAAGTCCAGGCCGAGGCCGCGTACGTCGTCGACGAACCGGTCGAAGCCCTGCGGGAAGGCGACCGGGTCCGGATACCAGTCGCCGAGTCCACCGGTGTCGTCGCCGCGGCCGGTGAACCACCCGTCGTCGACGACGAACAGCTCGGCGCCGATGTCGGCTGCGGCCTTCGCCAGCTCCAGCTGTCCGGCGGCGTCGACGTCGAAGCCGGTGGCCTCCCAGGAGTTGTAGAGGACCTTGCGGGTTCGGTGCAGGCGGTCGCCGGCCAGGTGGCGGTCGTAGCGGTGCCAGACTCGGGACAGGCCGTCGAGGCCGTCCGGGCTCATCGCGCAGGCGAGGCGGGGCGTTGTCAGGGTGGCGCCGGGGACCAGGACGACGGCGCCTTCGTGGGGCACCCGCCCGGCCCGTACCCGGACCGCGCCGCCGGGTTCGGCCTCGGCGGTGATGTGCCAGTTGCCGGGCCACTCCAGGGCCACACCGTAGGCGGAGGCGTCGTCCGTCGTCCGGTCCTGCACCGCGAGCCAGGGCGCGTAGGCGTGGCCGGGCACGCCCTGGGTGCTGCCCATGGTGAACACGCCTCTGGTGATGTCGAGCCGGGTGCGCTGGAACTCCTGCGACCACTGGCCGGTGAGGTAGGTCAGGCGGGCTCCGGCGGTGACGGGGATGTTCACGGCGGCCGAGTCGAGGCGTTCCAAGCGCAGTTCCTCGGGTCCCGTGCAGGTGAGTTCGGTCCAGCGGTGCAGGACGTCGGTGCCCGGGACGGTGGCGTAGCACAGGGTGGTGCGCAGGCCGAGGAAGTCGTCGGTGAAGGTGAGGCGGAGGCTGTGCTCGTCCGGGGACGCCTCGGCTCCGGTGAAGGTCCACCAGGTGCCGCGCTCGTGGCCGGGGCGGCTCGCGATGAGGTCGGCGCCGTTGAACGGCCGTAGCCCGTACGGCAGATACTCGGCCGGGGCGGCGTCGGCGGGCGTGATGAAGTGGGTGCGGTGGGACCAGTCGAGGGCCGACGGTCCGGTCTCGACGCCGTGCGGCCCCCAGGCGTCCAGTTCGGCCCAGGGGCCGTCCGGGGACAGCCGTACGGTGTAGCTGGTGTGCTCGGTGCGCAGGGTCCAGCGCTGGGACGGCGTCAGTTGACCGCTCACTTGACTGCTCCGAGGTTCAGGCCGGCCACGAAGTGGCGCTGGAAGCGCAGGAATACGGCGACGGTGGGGGCGGCGGCGATGACCGACCCGGCGGCGATCACGTTCCACATGGACACGTACTGGCCCTGGAGCCCGATGAGGGCCGCGGTGATCGGCATCTTGGTGTCGCTGCGCAGCACGGTGATCGCCCACAGCAGGTCGTTGAAGATCCAGGTGAACGACAGGGCGCTGAGCGCGGCGAGGGCGGGCCGGGTGAGCGGCAGGATGATCCGCCAGAAGATCTGCCAGGGCCCGGCGCCGTCCACGACGGCCGCCTGCTGGATCTCGGGCGGGATGGCCCGCATGAATCCGTGCAGGACGAAGACGTAGAAGCCGACGCCGAACCCGATCTGCACGCCGATCAGCGCGGGCAGGGTGTCGTGGACGCCCATCAGCTCGCTCAGCTTGGAGACCGGGATGAGCAGGATCTGCGGCGGGAGCAGGTTGCCGCCGAGCATGAGCAGCAACAGGGAGCGGCGCAGGGGCAGTTCGTAGCGGCTGAGCGCGAACGCGGCCATGGCCGCCAGCGCCAGGGTCACCAGGACGCACGGGACGGTGACGATCAGGCTGTTGATCAGGGCGCGCTGCTGGCCGCCGTCGACCCAGGCCAGACGGAAGTTGTCGAGAGTGAAGGAGCGGGGCCAGCTGCCCAGGCCGTTGGCGGCGATGTCGTCGAAGGAGCGCAGGCTGGTCACCAGGACCAGGGCGATGGGCAGCAGCCACAGGACAGCCAGGGCGCCTGCGCTCAGATGGAATCCGGCGGTCGCGGCCCGCTTGCGGCGCACCGCCGTGGAGTTGGCGGACATCAGTCGGCCTCCCGGAACGCGCGGACGAGATAGGCGGCGATGACGCCGAAGGCCAGCACGAAGATGACGACGGCGAGGGCGGAGCCGTAGCCGAGCCGCAGGGACTGGAAGGCGGTCGAGTACATGTAGGTGCTCAGCAGTTCGGACGAGTGGTAGGGGCCGCCGCGGGTGAGCGACCACACGACGTCGAAGGAGCGCAGCGAGTCGATGACGATGACCGAGAGAACGACCGCGTTGACGCTGCGCAGTTGGGGCAGGGTGACGTGCCGGAAGCGCTGCCAGGCGCTCGCGCCGTCGACCTTGGCGGCCTCGTACAGGGCCGGGTCGATGCCCTTCAGGCCGGCGAGGTAGAGGACCATGACGTAGCCGATCTGGCGCCACAGCGCGGGCACGATGACCGCGTACAGGGCGGTGTCCTGGTCGGCGAGCCAGGCGTGCCGCAGGCTGCCGAGGCCGACGGACTCCAGGAGTTGGTTGAGGACGCCGTCGGGCTGGTAGATGGCCTGCCAGACCAGGGCGGTGGCGACCAGGGAGAACACGACGGGCAGGAAGAGGGCGGCCCGGTAGAAGCCGACGCCGCGCCGCTCCTGCTGGAGCAGCAGGGCGGCCGCGAGGCCCAGCAGGGCGGACAGGCCGCCGAACAGCACCAGCCACAGCGCGGTGTTGGCTGCCGCGCCGCGGAAGACGTCGTCGCCCGCCATCTCCCGGAAGTTGTCCAGTCCGACGAACCTCGGTGCCGACACGCCGTCCCAGCTGGTCAGGGCGAGGTAGAAGCCCTGGAGCGCGGGCCAGAACACCCACACCGCCTCGGCGAGCAGCGGGACGAGGACGAAGGCGAGGACCAGCGGCGGGGTACGCCGAGGGCCCCGGCCCCGGCCGCCACGGGACGGCGCCGGGACCGGGAGTTTGCGGTGGGGGGCGGTCAGGACGGCCATGTCAGGCCTTCCAGGTCTTCTCGGCCTCGCGCTGCCAGTCGGTGAGGATGCTCCCGATCTCCTTGGGCCTGGCGAGGAACTTGGTCAGTGCGTTGTCCGCGGTGGGCTGGAGGGCGTCGCTGGAGTCGCGGTTGAAGAACTGGGTGATCTCGGCCGCCTCCTCGATGTGCGCGCGGCCCTTCTTCACCAGCGGTGTGCCGGAGTCCTCGGCGTCGGGGTGGCAGGGCAGGACGGTGCCGGACGATCCCTTGATGTACGTCTCCTGCGCCTCGGCGGTGGCGAGGTAGCCCAGCACGTCGAGCACCCCGTCGCGGCGGCCGGTGCGGGCGCTGGCGAAGTAGCCGTCGGTGGGGGCCTCCTCGGCGAGCGGGACCTTCGGGTCGATGACCGGGAAGCGGAAGAAGTCGATGTCGTCGAGGGCGTCCTTGGGTGCCGCGTCGGCGAAGAAGGTGCCGATCAGCATCATGCCGCTGCGGCCGTTGAGCAGGGCGGTGGTGGCGTCCTGGAAGGCGCCCGCGGTGCCGTTCGGGTCGAAGTACGGCAGCACCTCCTGCCAGCGGTCGAAGACCTTGCGGACCTCGGGGTCGTCGAACCGGTGCTGTCCGGCGAGGAGTTGGCGGTGGTACTGGGCGCCGTTGATGCGAATGTCGAGGTAGTCGAACCAGGCGGACGCCACCCAGGCGGTGTTGCCGCCGGCGCCCAGCCCGATCGGGTCGACGCCCTTGCTCTTGAGCTTGTCGCACAGGTCGAGGAAGTCGTCCCAGCTCTTCGGCTCGCTCACGCCCCACTTGGCGAAGTGGGACTTCCGGTAGAACATGCCCCACCAGTAGTAGGTGGCGGGGACGAAGACCTTCTTGCCGGAGCTCGCGGTGCACAGCGTCTGGAGCGCCTTGGAGTAGCGCTTGAGGTCGGGGCCGTCCCACAGCTCGTCGAGGTCGAGCAGCAGGTCCTTCTTGGCGTAGGCGTCCGCGACCGAACCGGGGTACCAGGTGTAGACGTCCGGCGGGTTGGCGGACGTCAGGTACGTCGGCAGCTGGGTGCGGAAGGTCTCCGCGGCGACCGTGTTGAGGCTGACGCCTTCGGCGCCCTTCTTGCCGTAGGCGGCGACGACGTCCTCCATCGCCGCCTTGGCCTGCGGGGCGGACAGGTTGGACTGGAGGGTGACCGCACCCTCGGAGGAGGACTTCGACGAGGAGGTCGAGGTGACGCAGCCGCTGAGCAGCGCGGTCGTCCCGGCGGCGCCGAGTCCGGCGAGGAAGCGCCGTCGGCTGGACTGAGGGTTCGTCATGGAGGGCTCCTGCTGGGTGATCAATTGCCGATGTGCTTGAACTGGGTCCGGTGGACCACCCCGTCGACCCCGCGGAACACCGCGTCGACCGCACCGTCCGCCTCCGCGACCGCCCCGAGCGCGCCCTCGAACGCGGCACTGGGGAACTCCTGCCGCTTCGTCCAGCCCTGCCACGCGCCGACTTCGTAGCGCTGCTGCCAGAGCGTGTAGTCGCCCGCCCGCGCGTACAGCACCACGGCGTCCCCCACGGCGACGAGCGTCGGACTGCCGCTCACGGTCCCGCCGAGCGAGGCCCACCCCGACCACTCCCCCGAGGCGTCCCGCGACCGCGTCCACACGTCGTCCGCCGAGGTCCGCACGGCGACATGGACGCGCCCCTGCGCGTCGACGACGGCGGACGGTCTGCCGTACGTCGGCCGGTCGCCCGGCGCCCCCAGCGACGACCAGCCGGACGAGGGCCCGCGCTGCACGATCCGCCCGTCCGCCCCGCGCGCGACGAGGGTCCAGTGGGTGGGGTCGGTGAAGGCCACGGACGGCGCGTCGGTCACCTGCCCGCCGAGGCCCTGCCAGTCGCCCCAGCGTCCGTCGGCGAACACCCGCCGGTACACGCGGGAGTCGGCGCCGCGCACGAACACGTCGATACGGCCGCCGGCGGAGGCGTAGGCGGCCGGCTGGCCGAGGATCCCGCCCCGGGCCGGACCTCCGAGGTCCCTCGTGCGCGGCGTGCCGCTGCCGTCCGCGCCCGCCGAGTGCAGGACGAGGTTCCCGCCCGGTCCGCGGTAGAAGGTGGTGAGCGTGTCTCCGTCGCGCACCACGGCCGGGCTCGCGGTGGCCTTCTCGCCCAGACTCGTGCCGGGCAGGGCGTCCTCACCGGTCAGTTTCAGGAACGCGGTGCCGTGTGCGGGGACCTCGACGGTGTACGACCCGGTGTGCGTGCCGCGATCGGCGCGGGCCCGCAGGTCGCGCACCTTGACCGATCCGCCCAGCGCCGCGTCGGCGAAGTTCACGGTGCGCCGGGCCGGTTGGTCGGAGCGGTTGAGCAGGACTACCGCGCGTCGGCCCTGCCCCGCGAGGACCTTGCTGTAGACGTCGCCGGTGGAGTCGGTGGCCACCCGGACGCCCTGCACGGCGAGCGGGTCCTGGTTCACGGCGATGATCTCGGGGTTGCGCAGGGTCCTGATCATCGAGGCGGGCAGGGCGCGGGGGTCGGAGCCGAGGACCAGCGGGGAGCCCATCTCGGCCCACATCACGAACTGGGTGGTGGACTCCTCCTGCGTCAGCTCGTACGACCCGTCGGCCATCCGGCGCATGGGGATGAGGTAGTCGGGGTCGTTGTAGCGACCGGGCCCCTGCGCCTCGGGATGCCAGGCGTTGGCGTCCATGTTGCGCAGCACGTTGGGCCACTGGCCGGGGCTCGGGGTGCCCCAGGCGATGTCCGTGCCGGTGCGCCAGGAGTCCGCGATCGTCGGGGCGTAGGCGTAGGTGTTGTGCGCGTCCTGCTCCGGCGTGTGCGGCAGGCCCCAGTCGTCGGTGAGCGGGTTGCACAGGTTGAGCAGCATCCTGCGCCCGGACTTGGCGACGGCGTCGCTGAACTCCTTGAACGCGGGCCCCGGATCGAGCTTCGCGCCGATGCCGCACAGGAAGTCGACCTTGATCGCGTCGACCTTCCAGTCGGCGAACTGCCGTGCGTCCTCGTCGTAATGGCCGCGACTGCCGAGCCCACAGGTCTTGCCGCCGTCGTAGGTCCCGGCGTCCGTGTAGATGCCGGCCTTCAGTCCGCGCTGGTGGAGGTAGGAGACCAGGGCCGGGATGCCGGACGGGAAGCGGTCTGGGTGGGCCGTCAACCGCCCTTGCGCGTCACGGGGGTTGTCGGCCTGCCAGCCGCCGTCCAGCCACACGATGTCGTATCCGCTGTCGCGCAGACCGCTGCTGACGAGCTTGTCGGCGACCGCGCGGACCTCCTTCTCGGTGGGCGCGCCGAGCCCGTAGTAGGTGTTCCAGCCCATGTACGGCGTCGGCGCGAGACCGCTGTCGTAGTAGGCGGGCGCGCCCTGGTCCACGGCGGTGTCCGCGGTGGCGGCGGGGGCGATGGACGCGGTCAGGACCACGGAGATCGCGGTGGCTAGGACGAGTGAAGTCACGTGCCTCTCCCGGAGGTTGGGAAGCATCAGGAGATTTGGGAAGCATCAGGAGATGACGCGGGCCGCTCGGGGCGGGGCCGTCGGTCACGGCGACGACTGTGGCGCGTGACCGAAATCCTGTCAATATTAATTACTAATTTAAAGAAACATGGGCTCGCGACCCTGCCGATCAGTCATTCAAGGGTGCATTGGTATGGACCTGACACGCCGCCATCGCTAGGATCTGCCCGACCCTGAATGAGAGCGCTCTCAGCTTGCGGTGTTCCACCCCACCTTGCTGGAACGACGAAGGGCAACTCCTTTGAGACGCATCAGACTCACGCACGCGGGACTGGCCGTACTCCTCATGCTCGGCGGCTGGACCGCGAGCGGCACCGGACCCGCCTCGGCGAACGACTCCCCCTCGGCGAACGACTCCCTCTCGGCGGCCGACGCCGAACCCGCCTCCGCCGGACTACTGGAGGCGATGCAGCAGGACCTCGGCCTGTCGAAGCGGCAGGCCGAGGCGCGACTGGCCGCGGAGCGCACCGCCATGGACCGCACATCGAAGGCACGAAAAGCCGCCGGGTCCGCCTACGGCGGCGCCTGGTTCGCCCCGGAGAGCGAGCGGCTGACCGTGGCGGTCACGTCGGACGCCCCGCCCGCGACCGTACGGAAGGTCCGGGCCACCGGAGCGGCGGTGCGCACCGTCGCCCACAGCGCGCGAGAACTCGACGCGGCCAAGGCCCGTATCGACCGCATCTCCGCGCCTTCGGGCGTCAGCAGCTGGCACGTCGATCCGGTGGCCAACACGGTCGTCGTGAACGTCGTACGCGACAGGCAGGCTGACAACGATGTCCGGCGGTTCGTCTCCCGTGCCCGGGCAGCCGGACCGGTCACCGTCGAGACGGTCGCCGCGGCTCCGCGCACCTTCGCGGCGGGAACGGTCGGCGGCGACCCGTACTACACGGGCAACGTCCGCTGTTCCATAGGCTTCTCCGTGCACGGCGGGTTCGTCACGGCGGGCCACTGCGGCCAGGCGGGGGCCGGGGTCAGGGGCTGGGACGGCAGCCATGTCGGCTCGTTCCGGGGCTCGTCGTTCCCCGGCGACGACTACGCCTGGGTGAGCGTCGGCAGCGGCTGGTGGACCGTGCCGGTGGTCCTCGGCTGGGGCACGGTCCCGGACCAGCTCGTACGTGGCTCGGGCGAGGCGCCCGTCGGCAGCTCCATATGCCGCTCCGGCTCCACCACGCACTGGCACTGCGGGACGGTGCTGGCCAAGAACGAGACGGTCAACTACAGCCAGGGCGCGGTGCACCAGATGACCAAGACCAGCGTCTGTGCCGAACCCGGCGACTCCGGCGGCTCCTTCATCAGCGGTGACCAGGCGCAGGGGGTCACCTCGGGCGGCTGGGGCAACTGCTCCGGCGGCGGGGAGACCTGGTTCCAGCCGGTCAACGAGATCCTCAACCGCTACGGGCTGACCCTGCACACGGCCTGATCGGGCGGCGCCCCCGGCGACGGGGGCGCCACTCGCGGCGCGCCATCGGGGCGGTGCGGGCCGAGTCGCTGTCCGGCGGCCCGAGGGCGTGCGGCAGGATGAGGGCCATGAGCGTAGTCAAGATCAACGTACTGACCGTCCCCGCCGAGCAGCGCGAGACGCTCGAGAAGCGGTTCGCCTCGCGTGCGCACGCCGTGGAGGGCTCCGACGGTTTCGAGTGGTTCGAACTCCTGCGGCCGGTCGAAGGCACCGACCAGTACCTCGTCTACACGCGCTGGCGTGACGAGGAGTCCTTCCAGGCCTGGATGGAGGGACCGATGAAGGCGGCCCACCAGGGCGGCGGCGCGGAGAACGCCGAACGCCCCAAGCCGGCGGCCAGCGGGTCCACGCTGTGGTCCTTCGAGGTCGTGCAGCAGGCGGCGCCGACGAGCAAGTAGCGGTTGGCGGCCGGGGGTGCCCATGGTGCCCCCGGCCGGTCGGCGTCACCCTGCGAGCAGTTCCGTCAGCCGGCGGAAGCCCGACGCCCCAGGAGCATCTCTGCGATCGCGAGCTGCTCGGTGTTCGGCACCTGTCCCGCCTCCACCCGCCACAGGGAGCCTTGCAGCACCCGCCCCAGGGTCCAGGCCCGTGCCCGCTCGCGGTCCACGCCCAACGCCTCCGTCAGCAGATCGAAGCGGCGCGTCAACCGGCCCTCGCCGAAGCGGCTCCACAGTGCGGGCAGCACCTCGAAGCACGGGTCCCCCGCCAGCGGCTTCGGATCGATCGCCAGCCAGGGTTCGCGGCCGGCGGCAAGCACATTCTCGAAGTGCAGGTCCCAGTGCAGCAACCGGTCCCCCGTCTCGTCCGCGACCTCGCGCAGGGCCGCCGCACAGTCCTTCAGCAGGCGGGCGTCCTCGTCAGCGCCCCTGCTCTCCAGCTCCGCGAGTACCGGCGGCAGCCGCTCGAACAGGCCCGCCACGACCGCGTCCAGCCGCCGCAGCCCCGCCGGTGCCGGAACCGCCGTCAGCCGCGCGAGCAGCTCCGCGAGGATCCGGGTCGCGTCCATCACATCGGGGACGGTGAACAACGGCCGGTCCTCGTCGAGCCGTTCGAGCAGCAGCGTGCCTGTCTCCGGGTCCTCCGCCAGCAGGTGTACGGCCCCGTCGCCGCCCCAGGTCCGTAGCGCGAGCCCCTCACCGGCCGTCTCGTCGTCGACATCCTGGAGTTTCAGCGCGGCCCGGCTCCCGTCGCCGCGCACCACGGGCAGCACGACCGAGGCGCGCCCGCTCATCGGCGCCCCCTCCTGGCTGAGCGCCCACCGCGCCACGAAGACCGCGCCCCGTTCCAGCAGTCGCGCGTTCACGATCCTCCCTGCGTCGGGACACGCGTGCGGTGGGTCTCACGACGGCGGTTCGGGCGGGTCACCGCCGCCAGGACGAAGGTAACGCTGATCAGCAGGGACCAGGCGCCGAACTTCTCCACTCCCACGGGCTCCCAGCCGTGCAGCTGGTAGGGGTAGCGCCAGGCGCCCAGGTAGGTGGCGAGGTTCTCGGCGACCCAGAGGAAGAAGCCGATCAGGACGAACGACAGCGCCAGCGGCATCCGGCGGCGTACCCCGCGGACCGTGTAGCGCACGGACGTGCCCGCAGTGACGGCCAGGAGCAGGCCGGCCAGGAGCCAGCGCATGTCGGGCAGCCAGTGGTGGCTGAAGAAGTTGACGTAGATCGCCGCGGCCACGACCGCTGTCGTACGCGGCCGGTAGCGGACCAGCTCCAGGTCGAACAGGCGCCAGCCCCGGCAGACGTAGCTGCCGACGGCCGCGTAGAGGAACCCTCCGTACAGCGGGACGCCCGCGAACTTCAGCACGGCGGGTTCCGGGTAGCTCCACGAACCGAGGGACACCTTCACCAGCTCGAAGGCCAGCCCGATGACATGGCAGAGGGCGATCACGGCGATGTCCCGGCCGTTCTCCCAGCCGCGCAGCCAGAACAGGAGGCTGAGCAGCACGCCGTAGACGACGAGCAGGTCGTAGCGGGCCACGGGGAGGCCGGGCAGCAGGGTGGACGCGGCCACGCCGGAGAGCAGGGCGATGGCGAAGGCGCAGGACCGGGTCTGCGTCCAGGCGAAGTCGAGCAGCTGACGTATCGAGGAGGCCAGGGGGCCGGTGTTGGTGTTGGTGTTGGTGAGCATGATGTCTTGAAGGACGGTCCCCTGGCCCGCGTGGTTCGTCAGTACCAGTTCGTGTTCGTCAGGGCGGGCGCCGGAGCCGGGAACGGAGGGTGGCCGCCGTCGAAAACCCGTTGCGGCCGTCCTCCCCTCCCCCGGACCCTGAGCCCATGTCCTACGTCATACGCCCCGCCGGCCTCGACGACGCGGCCGCCGTCACCGACCTGCTCAACGACATCGACCGGTTGGAGATCGGTCGGCCCGAGACCGACCTGCACATCGTCGAGGCCGATCTGAAGCGGTCCGACATCGTGCTGGAGCGCGACTCCTGGCTGGCCTTCGACGGCGACCAGCTGGTGGCCTACGGGCTGCTGTGGGACGAGTCGGGGGGTGAGCGCGTCGACATCGATCACTATGTGCTGCCCGAGCACCAGCAGGCGGGGGAACTTCTGCTGGACGCGATGGAGGCACGGGCCCTGGACAAGGCCCGGGCGAACGGCGCGGCGAGGGCGGTGGTGCATCTGCACCTCAACACGGAGCCCACGCTCGACACGGGGCTGATCGAGCAGCGGGGCTGGTGCGTCGTACGGCGCTATCACGTGCTGCACCGGCCACTCGACGTGGCCGAGGACGTCGTGCCGGAGGCTCCGCCCGGCGTACGGGTGCGCGCATGTGTCGACGAGGCGGATCGTGCGCGGGTGCATGCGCTGTACCAGTCGAGCTTCGCCCAGCACTTCGACTTCCAGGCGCGTACCTACGACCAGTGGCTGGAGGACGTTGACGCCGACGTGCTCGATTGGTCGCTGGTGTGGATCGTCGGCACCGAGGAGCTGGGAGATGCCGGGTTCCTCCTCGCCCGCGACGACCGGGAGGCTCTGGGCTGGATCCGGAGCATCGGAGTTCTGCGCGAGGCCCGTGGCCGGGGTCTCGGCGGGCTGCTGCTGCGGCACGCCTTCGGGGCCTTCGCCGCGCGCGGACGGGAGACGGTCGGGCTCGGCGTGGACACCGCCAACACCACGGGGGCTCCCGCCCTTTACGCGCGGCACGGGTTGACGGTCCGCTACGCCGTCGACACCTGGGAGACGGTCCTGAAGTGACCGCCGACGGCGGCGCGGAGGGGCGGCAGGGATCAGCTTGCCTGTCGCGCCGGCGGCGCCGCCGCGCTCACCGTCGTGCGGACGAACCGGCGCCCGACCTCCCGCCGCCGCCCTTCATATGAGACCTCGCTCGTCCCCGGCGGCAGGCGGCTCTTCGGCGCCGGCGAGTGCCTTGCGCCGCTTGTCGTGGCGGAGGGCCGCGGCCGTGACCAGTGCGCCGAGCCCCTCCCACAGGCCCACGCCGAGGAGGCCGGACGGGGCACGGCCGCCGAGCACCGCCAGGGTGAAGACCGTGCAGGTCAGCAGGCGGAACGGGACCGTCCAGCGGAAGAAGGCCCGCCAGTCGGAGAGGGCGGCCAGGACGTAGTACACGCCCATGTTGAGTGCCGCCATCGAGGACGCGGTCAGGAAGACCAGTGTGTGATCTCCCTCCGCACGCCCGGCGTCCCCTACACGGGTGAAGCCCATGACGGTGAGCAGGGCGTCCGGGGCGATGAGCCCGACGACGCCCATGACGGCGGCGAGGACACCGAACACGGCCATGGTCCAGCCGGACGGGGAGCGGGGCAGGAGTCGCACGAAGTCCTCCGTGGGCCTGGGGAGTTGGGGCTGTGGTGTCCCTGCATACCGTGCGGGTCCGGTGCGGTGAAGGCAGGGGTCCGAGACCGGTGACCGACACCGTTGCGACCTGCTCCCGAGGGCCGTTTCCCGACCGGAAAACACTTGGACTGCGCGGTCGCCGTCGCGGGACACTTCCGCACTCGAACCCGAACTCACACGGCCGTCGCCGGCGATGACCCCTGCCCGCGTGGACGCGTGGCAGGCTGCCGCAGAACAACACAGGGTTGGGATGGAACCGCTTCAATCACGCAAGGTCCAACCGGGCAAACGCTCGGTACTGCTCGCACTTCGCTACTACGGACGGGAGTTGGCCAGGCTCCGCCGGCTGACCGTACCCACGATGCTGCTCTCGGCGCTGGGCAACATCGGAATCAACTACATCGCGCCGCTGATCGTCGCCAAGCTCGTGGGTGACATCGCCGAGGACAAGGGTGTCACCGTCGGCTCGGCGCTGCCGTACGTCCTCGGCTTCGTCGGGGTGCTGCTGCTCGCGGAGGGGCTGTGGCGCGTCGCCCTGCACTGTCTGAACCGCCTCGACGCCCTGGGCATCGAGCACCTGTATGTGATCGGGATGGACGAGTTGTTCGCCAAGGACGCCGCGTTCTTCCACGACAACTTCGCCGGGTCGCTGACCAAGCGCGTCCTGAGCTTCGCCTCGCGTTTCGAGCAGTTCGTCGACACGCTGACGTTCCAGATCGTGGGCAGCTTCGTGCCGCTGGCGTTCGGGGCGGTGGTGCTGTGGCGGTACGAACCTCTGCTCGTGGTCGGGCTGCTGGTGATGATCGCCGTGACGGCCGTGTGCGTGGTGCCGCTCATCCGGCGCCGCCAGGCGCTCGTCGACGAGCGTGAGGAGGCGATCGCCCGGGTGTCGGGCCATGTCGCCGACAGCCTGATGAACATGGACACGGTGCGGGCGTTCGCCGCCGAGGGGCGCGAGGCGGCCGAGCACCGCGCCCGCGTCGCGGCCTCGCGGCGGCTCACGCTGCGGTCGTGGGACTACGGCAATCTGCGCATCGACACGCTGGTCGCGCCGATGTCGGCGCTGACCAACGCGCTGGGGCTGCTGCTCGCGGTCACGCTCGGCGGGGGCGCGCACGGTGTGGAGGCGATCGTGGTGGCCTTCACCTACTACAGCAACGCGACGCGGATCATGTTCGAGTTCAACCAGATCTACCGTCGGCTGGAGAGCTCGATGACGGAGGCGGCGCAGTTCACCGAACTGCTGTTGGCGCCGCCGACGGTGCTCGACCCGCCGTCGCCGGAGCCTGTGGTGGGCGGGGCCGCCGATGTCCGCTTCGAGCGGGTGGTCTTCGCCCATGCCGGTGGCCGGCCGCTGTTCGAGGGCCTCGACCTGGATGTGGCCGCCGGCTCGAAGATCGGCCTGGTGGGCCGGTCCGGTGGCGGCAAGACGACGCTGACCCGGTTGCTGTTACGGATGACGGACGTCGACTCCGGTCGGATCCTGGTCGGCGGTCAGGACATCAGCCGGCTGCGCCAGGCCGATCTGCGCGGTCTGATGGCCTATGTGCCGCAGGACCCGGCGATGTTCCACCGCACTTTGCGGGACAACATCGCGTTCGCCCGGCCGGATGCCACCGAGGCCGAGATCCGCCGGGCGGCGGAGGCGGCGCACGTCACGGAGTTCGCCGACGCGCTGCCGTACGGCTTCGACACCATGGTGGGCGAGCGTGGCGTCAAGCTGTCCGGCGGTCAGCGCCAGCGGGTGGCTCTGGCCCGGGCGATCCTGCGGGACGCGCCGATCCTGCTGCTCGACGAGGCGACCAGCGCGCTGGACTCGGAGAGCGAGATCCTCGTCCAGGAGGCGCTGTGGCGGCTCATGGACGGGCGGACGGCGCTCGTGGTGGCGCACCGGCTGAGCACGGTCGCCGGCATGGACCGGCTCGTCGTCCTCGACCGCGGACAGATCGTCGAGCAAGGCACCCACGACGAACTGCTCACGGCGGAGGGCGCCTACGCCAAGCTGTGGCAGCACCAGTCGGGTGGATTCCTCGACGACAGCCCGGCTCGGGCCGAGTTGCCCTGAGCCGGATGCGGGCCCGGGGGCGGGCGGCGGATGCGGTCCGTCGCCCGTACGCCGGGTTCGGTCCTCGACCGAGCCCGCGGGGGGGGGGCGGGGCGCGAAGGCCTCACGGGGAGAGTCCGGCCTGCGTGCAGGCGGGCCGGATCTTGCGGGTGCAGATCTGCTCGATGGTGTACACGCCGTCCTTGACGAGTGTCTCCTTGATGTTCCCGACCTTCACCGTTCTCGGGGTGAGCAGTACGGCCGGGATGTCCTCGGTGGTGGCGCTGTCCAACGTCGTCGTGGCCATGTCCCGGACGTCCTCGCCACGCCCCAGGGCGACGGCCATGTCGGCGGCCGCGGAGGCTTCCGCCAAGAACGGTTTGTACACCGTCATGTACTGCTCGCCCTTGATGATGCGCTGCACGGCGTCGAGGTCGGCATCCTGGCCGGTCACGGGGGGAAGCGGCCTGACTCCGGCCGTCTTGAGAGCGGCAATGACTCCCGCGGCGATGGAGTCGTTGGCGGCCAGGACACCGCCGATCCGGTCCCCGCCCAGGGCCGCGATGGCGGCGGACATGTTGGCGTGGGCGTTGTCGGTGCTCCAGGCCGCGGTGTCGTACGACCTGGCGATCCTCAGCTTGCCCGAGATGACGGACAGCGCGCCCCTGCGGAACCACGCCGCGTTGGCGCTGGTCGGGTCGCCGTTCATCATGACGATGTTCCCGCCGCCCCCCATGGCCTCCAGGAGCGCCTCGCCCTGGAGCCTGCCGACCTGCGCGCCGTCGAAACTGACATAGCCCGAGATCGGTCCTTCGGTGAGCCGGTCATAGGCGATGACCGAGGCACCCGCCTTACGTGCCTCCTGGACCGTGGAGCGCATCGCCTTGCTGTCGGCGGGGTCGAGGATCAGGACCCTGGCCCCCTTGGTGATCATGGAGATCATCTGTTGCCGTTGCGTGACCGCGTCGCCCCCGGCGTTGGCGTACACCACGGTGCACCGAGGACACGACTCCTTCAGTTGCCGCTCGATCAGCGGCTTGTCCCACCTCTCCCAGCGAGGGGTCACTCGGTTCGGGAACAGCAGGCCGATCGTGAAGCTGTCCGACCCCGCTTCGTTCTCTCCCCCGCAGGCGGCCAGGGACATCGCCAGGAGTCCGGCGACTAGCGCCGCGACGACCTGCCGCCTACGGATACGGGTGCGGGTGCGGAAACCGGTACGGGCATGGGTGCGGGTCGTCATGGCAGGCCCCCTGGGTCCCCTGGCGGCACCGAGTCCGCGAGGACCGGCTCGGGTCGTGGCACGCGGATCTCGCTCCACACCTGCTTGCCGCCGGCCACCGGCACGGAGCCGAAGGTGTCCGACATGGCCTCGACCAGCAACAGGCCCCGGCCGCCGGTCGACTCCCAGTCCACGATCACCGGTTTGGCGGGGGCACGCGGCGAGGCGTCGGTCACGCTCACGCGGACCAGGTCGCCGCGGAGGATCAGGTCGAGGCGTACCGATCCCTGCGTGTGCACCAAGGCGTTGGTGACCAGTTCGGACACGACGAGCAGTACCCCGTCGGCGGCTTCCGCGACCTTCCACCGGCGCAGGGTGCGTGCCGTGAAACGGCGGGCGTGCATGACGGCATCGGGCAGCCGCCACACCTCCCAGCCGGCCCGGATCGGGCGGGCCGTCATGCCGTCGTAGCGCAGCAGCAACAGCGCGACGTCGTCCTCGCGGCGGCCCTCGTCGCCGAGCAGTTCGTCCGCCATCCGCCCCGGGTCGGCCGGGTCGGCCGCGGCGAGCGCGAGGCGTGTCCGGTCCATCCCCTCGTCCAGGGGAAGGTCGGCGGCCTCGACCAGGCCGTCGGTGACCAGGGCGAGCACCGTGCCCGGGGTCAGTGCCGCCGCGGTCATGGGGAACTCGGCCTCGGCGAGCACGCCCAGCGGGAGCCCTCCCTCGACCTGTACCTCCTCGGTGGTGCCGTCGGGGTGGCGGATCAGCGGGGAGAGGTGCCCGGCCCGCACGAACAGCGCGTTGCCCTCCTCCATGTCCAGTTCGACATAGCAGCAGGTGGCGAAGAGGTCGGTCTCCATGCCGACCAGCAGCCGGTTGGCGTGGGAGACGACCACGTCCGGCGGATGGCCCTCCACCGCGTACGCCCGCACCGCGGTGCGCATCTGGCCCATGATCGTCGCGGCTCCGGCGCTGTGCCCCTGCACATCGCCGATGACCAGGGCCACCCGGTCCTCGGAGATGACGATGACGTCGTACCAGTCACCGCCGACCTGCAGTCCGCGCCGGGCCGGCAGATAGCGGGCGACGGCCGTGCCGCCGGGGAGCCGGGGCAGCCGCCGGGGCAGCAGGCTGCGCTGCAGCAGCGTCGCGAGTTCCTGCTCGGCGTCGTAGGCGTGCGCCCGTTCGAGGGCCTGCCCGACCAGCGCGGCGGTCGCGGTCAGCACGGACCGCTCCTCGGTGGCGAACTCGTGCGGCTGGTCCCAGCCGACCAGGCACACACCGATGACCCCTCCCTTGACGGGCAGCGGCATGACGGCCAGGCCTCCGGCGCCGATGCCGGCGAGTCCCGGTTCGAGGGCCGTGCCGGCGGGCCACAGGTCCATCCGCCCGTCCCGCAGCGCCAGTTGGAGGGTGGGCAGGGCGCGCACCGGGGCGTCGGGCCACTCCGAGCGCCACTGGGCACGCCAGGTCTCCGGCCAGGCGGGGGGCTGCGGCGGGTCGAGCACGATCACCGCCAGCCGGTCCTCCCGCAGTTCGGCGAGGGCCACCCGGTCGGCGGCCAGCGGTTCGCGCAGTGCGGTGACCACCACGCGGCCGACGTCCTGGACCGTCGAGGCGTCGTCGAGTGCGGCGGTCAGCCACTGGATCCGGGACACGTCGTCCGCGCTGCGGCGCTGCACCGAGGTCGCCGTCACCACGCCCAGCAGCTGCTGCGGCCGGTCGTCGGCGCTCGCCGCCACCCGGCACCGCAGGCTCAGCCAGCGCACCTCGCCCGTGGGGTGGCGGACCCGGAACTCCAGCTCGCGCCGGGCGGACTCGGGGGTGGACGGCTCCAGGACGGACATCAGCGCGTGCATGTCCTCCGGGAGGGCGTTCGCGAGCAGGGTGTCGGCCTTGCCGTCGAAGTCGGCGGGGGTGATGCCGACCAGCCCGAGCAGCGTGTCGTCGGCGTCGATCACGCCGGTGTCCGGCACCAGGACGAAGGAGCCGACACGCAGCGCGCGCAGGGCGGGGCCCAGCAGCGAGGGCGGCCCGGGGTGGTCCGCGCCGGCCCTGAGCAGATCGGCGACGGAGTCGGCGTACCGCTCCAGGAAGCGCCGCTGCTCGCGGTCGAATCCGTCGGCCGATGTCCCCACGACGACTAGGCAGCCCAGCCGTCCGCCCGCCGCCCTGAGGGGCAGCGCGCCCAGTGACGTCCGGCCACGTGGCGGTGTCGGCACTCCCTCGTCGTCGTAGGCGGTGAGGGCCGCGGGGTTCAGCCAGAGCGGCCGGTCGGCGCGCAGGGCCCGCGCGGCGGGTGAGTCACCGGTCAGGGGCAGCAGCTTCGGCAGGCCGTACTGGGCGGCGCCGTCTCCGGCCGTCTCCACCAGCCGTAGCTCCGCCTCCCCGGCACCGGGCGCGTAGACAGCCGCCAGCGCCGCTCCGGCGAACGTCAGGGCACGCTCCCCCGAGGCGGCCTCGTGCTCCGGAGGCGGTGATCCGGTGCCCGCGGCCCCGCGCTCCGATGCCCGTAGCTGCGAGACGCCGGTCCGGGCACGGCCGTCATGAGGCATGTCCGCACCTTCCTCCCGCCCCGAGGCCACAGGTGCCGACGGACTGAGATCGGGGGCGCTCCGCTACCAGCGTCTCACACAGGGGCGAAGCAGACAGATCGGCATGATTCCCCTACCACCCGGGGATAATCAGGAACCCCCCAGGGACCACCCGGGACCCGCCCGGACTCCACGGTGACCGCGTTCGCAGTTCATCGCGGCCGGTGCCACACTTACGACATAGTCGATCTGTCACAGTTCATCCAGTATGTCCTCCTGTCTTCCGTAGTACGGTCCGGGCGAGGGAGGTCTCTCGCATGAAGGCCTGCGTACGGGGGGCGGTCGTCGCGGTGACCGCGGCCGCCTCGGCCGCCGCGCTCGCGGCCTGCGGGGAGAGCGGTAGCAGCGACTCCGGCAGGGGGAACCAGCCGCGGATCGGCGTACTGCTCCCGGACGCCACCACGGCCCGCTGGGAGACGAACGACCGGCCGCTGCTCGACCGGCAGATCAAGGAGCTGTGCGCGGACTGCGAGGTCGAGCACGCCAACGCCAAGAACGATGTGGCCATCCAGCAGGCCCAGATGGACTCGATGATCACCGAGGGGGTCGACGCCATTCTGCTCGTGGCCGTCGACGCCCGCTCACTGCGCCCCACGGTCACCAAGGCGGACGATGCCGGCATCCCCGTCATCGCCTACGACCGCCTGGCCGAGGGCCCCATCGCGGCGTACGCCTCCTTCGACGGCGAGGAGGTCGGCAGACTCCAGGGCAGGGCGTTGCTGCAGGCCATGAGCGACCGGGCGACCGGCGACCGGATCGTCATGATGAACGGCGATCCCAGCGACCCCAACGCGGTGTCGTTCAAGAAGGGCGCCCTGGCCGAGCTCCAGGGCAGGGTCCAGATCTCCAAGGAGTACGAGACCCGCCAATGGCGTACGGAGGCCGCCCACATGAACATGTCCGGCGCCATCTCCGCCCTCGGCGCCGACAACATCGACGGGGTCTACGCCGCCAACGACGGCCTCGCGGCCGGCAGCATCGCCGCGCTCAAGGCCAACAAGGTCGACCCGCTGCCGCCGGTCACCGGGCAGGACGCCGAGCTCGGAGCCGTGCGGCGGATCGTGGCCGGCGAGCAGTACATGACCGTATACAAGCCCTTCGCGCCCGAGGCCTCCGCGGGCGCCGCGCTGGCCGTGGCCGCGGCCCGCGGCGAGAGCCTCGACCGGGTCGCCCAGGACACGGTGCGGACCAGCACGGGGAGCACGGTTCCGGCCGTCCTGCTCACCCCCGTGTCCGTGACCGTCGAGACTATCGAGGACACCGTGGTGAAGGACGGTGTGTACACGATCCGGCAGATCTGCATCCCACAACTCGACGCCGCCTGTGCCAGGGCCGGACTCACCTGACCGGCCGGCTCCGGTGCCGGCCCGGTCTCGGGAAGGAGATGGTGTTCGTGCCGAGTCCCCCCTTGCTGGCGCTGCGCGGCGTGTGCAAGCGCTTCGGGGCTGTCGAGGTCCTCTCCGACATCGAACTGGAGATCCGCGCGGGGCAGGTCGTCGCGCTGCTGGGTGACAACGGGGCCGGCAAGTCGACCCTGGTCAAGGTGATCTCCGGAGTGACCCCGGCGGACAAGGGCGTCATCGAGTGGGAGGGCCGGCCGGTCCAGATCAGACGCCCGCACGACGCCCGGGACCTGGGCATCGCCACCGTCTACCAGGACCTCGCGCTGTGCGGGAACCTCGACGTGGTGGGCAATCTCTTCCTCGGCCGGGAGGTGCGCAGGTACGGCTTCCTCGACGAGGTGGAGATGGAGCGGCGCACCAGTCGGCTCCTGGAGCGGCTGACCAGGGGGGTTCCCGATCTGCGCGCCCCCGTCGTCTCCCTGTCCAGCGGCCAGCGGCAGACGGTCGCCATCGCCCGCTCGCTCCTCGGCGACCCACGCATCCTCCTCCTGGACGAACCGACCGCGGCGCTCGGGTTCGAGCAGACCAGCGAGGTCCTGGACCTGGTGGACCAGCTGCGCGACCGGGGTCTCGGGGTGCTGCTCATCAGCCACAACATGGGCGATGTCAAGGCTCTGGCGGACCGGGCCGCCGTGCTGCGGCTCGGCCGCAACAACGGCTTCTTCGACGTGAACACCGCGTCCCAGGAACAGATCATCGCCTCCGTCACCGGCGCCACGGAGAACGTGCCGCGCCCCATGGCCCATCGGGAGACAGGGTGGTGAAAGGGATGCACGGCGAGACGGAGGCGTCCGCACCTTCCGCGCCCACCGCCAAGACCGGCCGACCGCCCCGTGCCGCGGCCCTCGGCCAGCTCCTCGACAGCTCGGTCGCCGTTCTGCGGCGCAAGCTGAGCGCCGGTGAACTGGGCTCGCTCCCGGTCGTCCTGGTCCTCGCCGCCGTCTGGATCACCTTCCAGTCCCTCAACAGCAGCTTCCTGTCACCGCGGAACCTGTCCAATCTCAGCGTGGACATCGTCGGTACGGGTCTGATCGCCGTCGGCATCGTCTTCGTCCTGCTGATCGGTGAGCTCGATCTGTCGGTCGGCTCGATCAGCGGTCTCGCCGCCGCCGTCTTCGCCGTTCTGAACGTGAACAACGGCGTGCCGGAGTGGCTCGCCTTCGTCAGCGCGGTGCTCGCGGGCACCCTGGCGGGAACCCTCCAGGGCTACTCCGTCGCCAAGACCCGGGTACCGGCCTTCGTCATCACCCTCGCGGGGCTGCTGACCTTCAACGGCCTCATGCTCTACATCCTCGGGACCAGCGGCACCGTGAACCTCGACGAGAACGGGCTCGTCGCCCAGCTGACGAGCTACTACTTCACCCACGACGCCGCCGCCTACGGTCTGGCGGCGGTCGGCACGGGCCTGGTCTTCCTGGTGTCCCACCAGGACCGGCGGCGGCGCATGGCGGTGGGCATGCCGCACCGCTCGCTGAAGGGGGTCATCGTGCGTACGGCGGTCCTCGCGGCGGTGGCGTTCACCGCCGCGTACCTGCTCAACCGGTTCCAGGGGCTGCCGCTCGCCCTGCTGATCTTCCTCGTGGTGGTGGCCGTACTCGACATCGTGCTGCGCCGCACGCACTACGGACGGCAGGTCTACGCGCTCGGCGGCAGCATCGAGGCGGCCCGTCGCGCCAGCCTCAACGTGACCGGTGTGCAGACCGCCGTGCTCGCCGTCTCCGGCACCATGGCCGCGCTCGGCGGCCTGTTCCTGGCCTCGCGCATCACCTCGGTGAGTCAGGGAGCGGGCTCGGGTCTGCTGCTGCTCAACGCCATCGCGGCGGCCGTCATCGGCGGCACCAGCCTGTTCGGGGGACGCGGTACGACCTGGTCCGCGGTGCTCGGCATGCTGGTCATCCAGTCGATCGCGTCGGGCATGGTGATCACGGACACCCCCACCGCCGTCCAGTTCATGATCACGGGCGGGGTGCTCTTCGCCGCCGTGGTCATCGACGCACTGGCACGACGCTCGCAGGAGGCGCACGGGCGGGCGTGACGGAGGGCGGTAACCCAGGGTGACGTGGGAGACCGGCCGGCGGCGGTGAGCGCGAGGCCCTCCCGCCTCCTGGCCGGTCTCACCGTCATCGCGTCGTCAACGGCAGCGCCGCGAAGGTGTGCCGCTCCCAGAGACGGCGCGAAGCCTCCTCCGGGTACGCGGCGACCGTGGGTTCGACGTCGAGGAGCCGGACGAGACGGTTCTCGGTGTCGTAGCCGGGCCAGCCCGGGTCGCCGGTGCGGGCGAACGCGGTCCAGGCGGCGCGGATGTGGGCCGAGAGCGTCTCGGTCTCCGGCGTGGGCTCGGGGCCGATCAGCATGGCGCCGAGTCCGCCGTACACCCCGAAGGTCAGGGGCACGTCGAGGCCGTGGCAGGCGCGGAGAAGGCCGCCGTTCGCCGGGGCCGGCCAGGTGAGTTCGTACAGGTGGGCCCGGCCGCCGCCGGTCACCTGGGCGTCCGCCAGATGCAGCGAGGGCATGCGGAAGAGCCAGTCGGACTGCACCAGCTCGAAGAGGTACTCCGCCGAGGCGTCCGGGAACGCCGCGCGATAGGCCCGCTCGGCGTCCGCAGCCGGCCCGAACATGCCCAGCGCCTTCGACGCCAGCCCCTCGTCCACCCGGCCGAGCAGCCCGCCGAGCAGCACGAAGAGGCGGTACTCGTCCCGGTTGTGCCCGGCGATCAGCTCGACGTCGCGCCCGGCGCCGTCGGCGAGGGCCTCCCACGGCGTCGCGGGCAGCACCTCGCCGTCGACGACCGGGGAGTACGGCGTCGGGGTGAGGGCGACCGCGCCCCACCGGTGGACGTACTCGGGCGCTCAGCGCGGCACTCGCTTCGGGCAGCTTGCGCGGGTCCACGCCGGACAGGTCCGCCACCGTCGGACGCAGCCCGAGCTCGCCGGCCACGGCCTCGGCGATGTCGGCGGCCAGCCCGTCGGAGAAGAAGGTGCCGGGCACGCTCTGCGCGATGGCGCGGCGGAACAGGCCCCGGGCACTCGGCATGGCCATCAGCGCGGCGATGGAACCGGCGCCGGCCGACTCGCCGAAGACGGTGACCTGGTCGGGGTCGCCGCCGAAGGCGGTGATGTTCTCGCGCACCCACTCCAGGGCGGCGACCTGGTCGAGCAGTCCGCGGTTGGCGGGAGCACCCTCGATCCGCAGGAACCCCTCGACACCCACGCGGTAGTTGAGGGTGACGACGACCAGCTCGCCATCGCGGGCGAGCCGGCCGGCGTCGTAGGCGGGGTCGTCGGCGGAGCCGAACTTGTAGGCGCCGCCGTAGAACCACACCATCACCGGGCGTCGGGCCGCCGGGTCCGCCTCGGGCGTCCAGACGTTGACGGTCAGCCAGTCGTCGCCGGCCGGGGCGGGGCCGCCAGGAGCACCCTCGGGGCCGAACGGCTCCTGCGGAGGCGGCGGGCCGAAGGCGAACGCCTCCCGTACGCCGTCCCAGCGCTCCGCGGGTCGCGGTGCGGCGAAGCGCGCCGCGCCCACGGGGGGCTGCGCGTACGGGATACCGCGGAAGACGGCGAGGCCACCCTCCAGGCGGCCACGGACCGCACCGGCCGCCGTACCGGCTTCCGGAAACTCGGCACTGCTCATCGACGACTCCTTGGGAGGCTCACGAGACTCACGGTCACTGTGAAGATGCGTTCACTCCACGAACATACCGGTTTCCGTCGTGATGACACATGCCCCTCGTCCCGTCAGTCCGCGCAGCAACCGTCCTCCAAGGCGCCGCCCCGGTGGGTTTCGAGTCGGCAGAAGCAGGACGCCTCGATCGGTACGTCCGCCAGCGCGGCGGCGAGACGCAGTTGCTGGGCCACCATCTGCGCCTCCCCGGTCCTGCCCAGGCGCATCAGGCACTCGTGGAGGCCGTGCAGGGACCAGACGTTGGCGGGATGCTGCAGGGCGCGCGGAAGGGTGCCGTCGAGGCCGAGGTCGGCGCGGTAGACCGCCTCGGCCTCCTCGACCCGTCCCTGTTCCAGGAGCAGTGCGCCGTAGGCGTGCCGGGTGGGCTGCATCCAGCCCCACGGCTCGTCGTAGGGGAGGTTGTCGTCCAGTTCGATGGAGCGTTCCAGCGCGGCGAAGGCGGCGTCGTAGTGGCCCTTGCGGTACTCCAGTTCGCCGTCGAGCATCGCCGAGGCGATCGCGAGGATGTCGGCGCAGGTGTTGTTGAAGAGCATGCGGGTCTCGGGGACCCGTGCGACCGCCTCCCGGAAGAGCCGGCGCTCCGCCTCCGCCTCCGGGACGCGGCGGGTCGAGGAGAGGGCGACGCCGCGGGCGTAGTGGAACATCGCGGTCGTCACGCAGTACAGCTCGGGGTCGGCGGGCAGCGGCAGGTCCAGGATGTCGTCCCAGCGGCCGAACCGGATCAGGGTGTGGACGCGCATGGCGAGGAAGCTCTCCAGCCAGTCGGCCATGGGCGGGCTGGGCACCCGCAGCAGGTCCTCCGGGATGGAGGCCTCCAGCTGCGCCGCGGTCTCCAGGGCGACCTGGGACTGGCCGAGGAACATCGCGCCGTAGATCTTGAAGTGGTAGTTGTGCGAGCGGTACAGGGTGTAGAAGTTCATCGCCCCGGCTCGGGAGTGGTACTTCTCGTCGACCTCGATCGCCCTGGTGTTGTCCGAGACCACCCGCCGGTAGTCGCCGCAGAGCACCTCCAGGTGCGAGGGCATGTGATGCAGGTGCCCGGCGTCCGGGACCAGACCGCGCAGCCGGTCCGCGACCGGCAGCGCCACCTCGGGTGTCGGGGACATCTCCATCAGGTGGATGTACAGGTGCACCACGCCCGGATGGTCGCGGCCCGCGGCGGTGGCGAGGGCCCGGTCGAGGACGACCTTGGCCTCCAGCGTGCGCGCGCCCTCGGCCGGTTCGCCCGTCCTGAGGTCCCACAGCTGCCAGGGCGTGAGGTTCATCAGGGCGTCGGCGTACAGGGTGGCGATGTCCGGGTCGTCGGGGGCGAGCTCGTAGACCGCGCGCATGCTGTCGGCGTACGGGGCGTTCCAGATCGAGCAGTCCTCCACGGCCTTGGCCTGCGGGTATCGGGCACGCAGCGCGGAGATCAGCGCCTGTTCGACGGGGGTGGCGGCCGACGTCTTCTCGTGGGCCAGCTCCACGGCGGCGTGGGTGCGGTCGACGGTGCGGGCCAGGTCCTGGTCGTCGAAGAACTCCCAGGGCTTGTTGTAGTTCGGGCCGAGCGCGTAGGCGATGCCCCAGTGGGCCATGGCGCAGTCGGGATCGGCCGCGGCGGCGGCCTGGAAGCAGGCCACGGCTTCCTCGTGGTGGAAGGCGTACGTCCATGCCAGCCCCCGGTCGAACCAGAGCTGTGCCTGGGGGGAGGACGTGGTCACGGAGCGGGTGTGGGTGCCGAGGTCGTAGTACTCCATGGGGCTGTCTCCCTGCCTGTGCCGCATCGGCCGGTTACGTTTCCGAGTCTTCCCGAGAGGCGTCCGCCTTGCCGACCCCTGGGCGCCGGGTCGGGGGGTGCGGGGCCCGCACCGACAACGGGGAGGGCTGCCGCGCGGTTTCGGGTTCCGGCCCATCCGGTCGAGGTCGGCGGGGTGGCCGGGGCGGCACCCGGGCCTCGGCGGGGGCCACGGTTTCACTCGGGTCCCGCACACCCCTGGTCAAGCCGCCCAGGTGCGGGCAAGGTGCGTCGTGGCGCATTCTTGCTGTGTCGCACGCGTGAGGGCGTACGGACGAGGTAGGGCCGATGACTGGGAGCGCCGAAGGCGCAGAGCGGACGCCCGGCAGGCTGACGGCGCTGCTGATCGATGCCTCGGCGGAGGCGATCAGCGCGACCGGCGGCCATGCGGGTGGGGTCTATCTGCGCTCAAGCACGCCCGGACTGCTGCGTCTTGCAGTCCTGGAGGGGTTGCCGGGGCCGCTGTTCCGGCCGTGGTGGCGGCTGCACGTGGACCGGCCGTTCCCCGTCGCGGACGCCTACCGGCTCGGCGTCGAGGTGGTGCTGCCGAACGCGACGGAGACGATGCGCCGCTATCCGCAGTTCGCGGCCGGCCTGCCGTTCCAGTTCGGGTCCGTGCACGTCCCGATCACGGCTGGCTCGACCGTCTTCGGAGTGCTGACCGTCCTGCGGCCTTCGGAGACGGACGCCATTGAGCTGCTGCCCGTGCGCGAGCGCATGGCGCGGCTGGCCGAGGAGCTGGGGATGGCGCTGGAGAAGCTCGAGGACGGGGACGCCTCGGCGGTGTCCTGGGACGGCGGGCCGGTGTGTGTCCGTCCGCCGTCCGGCCGCTCGCCCTCGGGCCGCCTGGGACGGTTCGCGTGGGATCCGGTGACGGGCACCGTGACGGCGGACGAACGGCTGAACACCGCCCTGGGCCGGGCCGAGGGGGAAACCGAGGGCACCGCGGAGGCGTTCGCGCGGGCCGTCGCGCCCCATGACGCGGAGCGGATCCTGGCGGCACTGCGGGAGGCGGCCGGAGGCCGGCCACCGGCGCTGCCGCTGTACGCGCGCGCGGCCGACGGTGCGCTGCGGCTGGTGGAGGTCTGGGGGGCGTACGACGACCCGGCGCGCTCCGGGGTGCGGGCCGTGCGGGGCGTCGTCCTCGATCCGGGGCCCGGCACGGTGGCGGACGCGGCGGCCGATCTGCTGCCGGACGGGGTGTTCTGCCTGGACCGGGTGGGGACGGTCGTCTACGCCAATCCGCGGGCGGCGGCGCTGCTGCGCCGGCCGCGCACCGAGCTGCTGGGGCGGCCGCTGTGGGAGGGCGTGCCGTGGCTGAACCAGCCCTCGGTCGAGGACCACCTGCGCGGGGCGCTGTTGTCTCCGGACCCGGTGCACTTCCATGTCCGAAGACCGTCCGCCCACGGGCGTGAGACCGCCGCCCGCCCGCTCGGCGGCGACTGGCTCGCCCTGTCCGTCTATCCGGGCCCGGACCTGCTGACCTGCACGCTCCGCCCGGGGCACCGGATGGCCGACAGCCCGTCCGGGCCGCCGGTGACGCACGCCGCGCCGGAGACCGCCGGCACGCCGTCGCTCGCTCCGCTGTACCGCCCCATCGTCCTCGCCATCGCGCTGACGGAGGCGGTCACGGCACGTCAGGTGTCCGCCGTGGTGATGCAGGAGCTGCTGCCCGCGTTCGGCGGCCGTCGGCTGGCCATCTACCTGTTGCAGGAGCGGCATCTGTTCCTGGCCTGGGAGTCGGGCTTCCCCAAGGGGTTCCTGGCCCCGTTCGACGGTGTGGGTCTGGACGAGCGGCTGCCCGGGGTCGAGACGCTGACCAGTGGCCGCCCGCTGTTCTTCGACTCGATGGAGCAGCTCTCCGAGGCCTACCCGGGCATCGCGCTGGACGCGACGGAGGGCGCCCGCGCCTTTCTGCCCCTGATCGCGTCCGGGCGTGCCGTCGGCTCCTGCATCCTCGGCTTCGACCGGCCGCGCAGCTTCAGCACCGAGGAGCGTGCGGTGCTGACCGCGCTGGCGGGGCTGATCGCGCACGCCATGGAGAAGGCGCAACGCTACGAGAGCGAGGCGGCGCTCGCCCGCGGGCTGCAGCAGGCGCTGCTCCCCCGGCGGCTGCTGGAGCACCCGCTCGTGGAGACCGCGGGACGCTATCTGCCCGGTACGCAGGGCATGGAGGTGGGTGGGGACTGGTACGACGTGGTCGCCGCAGGGGACGGGATGGCCCTGGTGATCGGTGATGTGCAGGGGCACGGTGTGCAGGCCGCGGCGACCATGGGCCAGCTGCGCACCGCCGTCCGGGCCTTCGCGGTCGGCGACCGGCCGCCCGACGAGGTCATGAGCGGCACCAATCGCCTGCTCATCGACCTCGACTCGGGCCTGTTCGCGAGCTGCTGCTACATCCGGCTGGATCCCGTGACCGGCGTCGCGCGGGCGGCCGTGGCCGGGCACCCGCCTCCGGTGCTGCGCCGCCCGGACGGCCGCACCCATGTCCTCGACCTGCCCGGCGGTGTGGTGCTCGGCGTGGACCCGCTGGCGGAGTATCCGGTGACGGAGCTGCGGCTGGAACCCGGTGCCGTCCTGGCGCTGTACACGGACGGGCTGGTCGAGCGGCCCGGCTTCGACATCGACGACGGCATCGGCGCGCTGCGGGTGGCGCTGGCCAGAGCCGGTGCCCCGGCCGCCCGCGCGGACGTGCCGTCGCTGGCGGCCGTGGCCGACCGGCTCACCGCGAAGGCCCGGCACACGGCGGACCGCCCCGACGACATCGCCCTGCTGCTCGCCACGCGGCGCAGCGCCCCGCTGCGCCGGACATGAGGGCGCGCGGACCTCGCCCGCAGCCGTGCTTCGGCGGTGCCCCGTGTCCGCGTATCCCTGCTGTGGGAACGGGAGTTGCCCGGATTCGGTGTATCACTCCCGTGATCGTCCTGTGTGTGAGGGAGCGGGTCCTGTCACGGTCCGTGACGTGTCTCGCCTCCTGGGGCCCGGCAGTGTAGACATGGGCACATGGTCCGACTATCGGGTCGATCAGGGGCCCGGTCGGCCCGTCGTCCCAGCGGTCTGCGCGTACGCCCTGCGCCCGACCGCGCCCTTGGTGTGCCCGAACAGGAAGCGCCGCCCGACGCGCCCGGCGAGGAGCAGCGCAGGGGCCCGCTCTCCAGGCTGCGGTCGTCGGTGGGCGGGCTCAGTGTCGCCGGGCAGGTGTTCCTGCTCCAGGTGGTGATCGTGCTGCTGCTGGTGGTCGCCGCGGTGGTGGCGCTGGTGCTGCAGGTGCGGTACGACACCACGCAGGAGGCCCGCAACCGTTCGGTGGCCGTCGCCGAGGCGTTCGCCAACGCGCCTGGCACCCGGGAGGCCCTCGACGACCCGGACCCCACCGCCGTACTGCAACCGCGGGCGGAGGCGGCCCGCGAGGCGACGGGCGTGGACTTCATCGTCGTCATGAACACCGACGGGATCCGCTACACCCACCCCAAGACGGACCGTATCGGCAAGCAGTTCGTCGGGACCCTGGAACCGGCGCTGGCTGGGAAGGTCGTGGTCGAGGAGATCACGGGGACCATCGGTCCGCTCGTGCAGGCGGTGGTCCCGATCAAGGATCCCGACGGGAAGGTCGTGGGCCTGGTCTCGGCCGGGATCACGACGGACACCGTGGGCGGCACCGCCGACCGGCAGCTGCCGCTCGTGCTGATCGCCGCGGCGGTGGCACTCGCCCTGTCCACAGCGGGAACCGCGCTGGTCAGCAGGCGGCTGCTGCGGCAGACGCACGGCCTGGGCCCGCACGAGATGACCCGTATGTACGAGCACCACGACGCCGTTCTGCACGCCGTCCGGGAGGGCGTGATCATCGTCGGCGGCGAGGGGAAGCTGCTGCTCGCCAACGACGAGGCGCACCGCCTGCTCGACCTGCCCGAGGACGCCGAGGGGCGCCGGGTGCTCGACCTCGGTCTCGCGCCCGACACCGCCGAGCTGCTGGACTCCGGCCGGATGGCCACCGACGAGGTGCACCTGGTGGCGGACCGGCTGCTGGCGGTCAACCAGCGCCCCACCCACCTCAGGGGCCGGCGGACCGGCAGTGTCGCCACGCTGCGCGACTCGACGGAGCTGCGGGCCCTGAGCGGCCGGGCGGAGGAGGCCCGCGAGCGCCTGAACATGCTGTACGACGCCGGGGTGGGCATCGGCACCAGCCTGGACGTCACCCGCACCGCCGAGGAACTGGCGGAGCTGGCGGTGCCCCGGTTCGCGGACTTCGCCACCGTCGACCTGTTCGACGTCGTGCTCGGGGGCGGGCAGCCGGAGGCGGTGACCCTGCTGCGGCGCACGGCGTCCAGTGGGGTACGCAAGGACTCGCCGTTGTATGCGGTGGGCGAGCAGATCCGTTTCGTCGACTCCTCGCCGCAGGCTCGCGCCCTCAGCGACGGGCATGCCGTGATCGAGCCCCGGCTGGAGGCGGCGCCGGGCTGGCGGGCCCAGGATCTGGAGCGGTCGGCGCAGGTCGTGGAGTTCGGCATCCACTCGCTGATCGCCGTGCCGCTCAGGGCGGGCTCCCTGGTGCTCGGCGTGGTCAGCTTCTGGCGGTCGCGGAAGGCCGAGCCCTTCGACGCCGACGAGGTCGCGCTCGCCGAGGAGCTGGTCGCGCGGGCCGCGGTGTCCATCGACAACGCGCGCCGGTACACCCGCGAGCACAGCATGGCGGTGACCCTGCAGCGCAGCCTGCTGCCGCGCAGCCTGCCCGAGCAGAACGCCCTGGACATCGCCTACCGGTACCTGCCGGCGCAGGCCGGTGTGGGCGGCGACTGGTTCGATGTGCTGCCGCTGTCCGGCGCCCGGGTCGCGCTGGTGGTGGGCGACGTGGTGGGCCACGGGCTGTATGCGGCGGCCACGATGGGCCGACTGCGTACGGCCGTGCACAACTTCTCCGCCCTGGACCTGCCGCCCGACGAACTGCTCGCGCTCCTCGACGAGCTGGTCGCCCGAATCGACCAGGACGAGGCGGCGGAGGGCGACAGCGCCCCGGTGACCGGCGCGACCTGTCTGTACGCGATCTACGACCCGGTGTCCCGGCGGTGCACCATCGCCCGGGCCGGTCATCCGCCGTCGGCGCTGATCCGGCCGGACGGCACCGTCGAGTTCCCCGACGTGCCCGCCGGTCCCCCGCTGGGCCTGGGCGGGCTGCCGTTCGAGGCGGCCGAGCTGGAGCTCGCGGAGGGCAGCCGGCTCGTGCTCTACACGGACGGGCTGGTGGAGGACCGGGAGCACGACATCGACGAGGGCCTGGAGCAGCTGCGCGAGGCGCTGACCCGGGCCGGACAGTCCCCGGAGGAGACCTGCCAGGCGGTGCTGGAGGCCCGGCTGCCGGCCCGGCCCAGCGACGACATCGCGCTGCTCGTGGCCCGCACAAGGGCGCTGGGGCCCGCCCAGGTCGCCGAGTGGGACGTGCCGGCCGACCCGGCCGCGGTCGCCCGGGTGCGCTCCGCCGTGACACGGACGCTGGACGAGTGGGGGCTGGAGGAGCTGTCGTTCACCACGGAGCTGATCCTCAGCGAGCTGGCGACCAACGCGATCCGGTACGGCGGCGACCCCATCCGCGTACGCATGCTGCGTGACCGCACCCTGATCTGCGAGGTCTTCGACAGCAGCAACACCTCGCCGCACCTGCGCTACGCGGCCATGACCGACGAGGGCGGGCGCGGCCTGTTCCTGGTCGCGCAGCTCACCGAGCGCTGGGGCACGCGGTATCTGCCCGGCGGCAAGGTGATCTGGGCGGAGCAGCCGCTGCCGTAGCCGTGCCTGTTTGTAGATAGGCACGAATTTGTAGATAGGTACGAACCTTTGACGCGAAAGGTGTCCCTGACGACCCGCATCTGATAGGAAACCTTCCTATCAGTACCTGCAACGGCCAACTCTCCACCCCCCACCATCACCTGGAGCTGCCGTGAAGCACCCCACGCACACGTCGCGCCGCACACTCCTCGCCCTGATCGGCGCATCCCTGGCATCGGTCCCCCTCATCGACTCCCCCCGTACCGCCGCTCTCCGCTCGGCGGCGGGACTCGACGACCCGGCGAAGAAGGAGATCGCCATGAAGCTGGTGTCGAGCGCGGAGAACTCCTCGCTCGACTGGAAGGCCCAGTACAAGTACATCGAGGACATCGGCGACGGCCGCGGCTACACCGCCGGCATCATCGGCTTCTGCTCCGGTACGGGCGACATGCTCGACCTCGTCGAGCTGTACGCCGACCGCCGCCCCGGCAACGTCCTCGCCCCGTACCTTCCGGCGCTGCGCCGGGTGAACGGCACCGACTCGCACGACGGACTCGACCCGAACTACCCCCGCGACTGGGCCCAGGCGGCGCAGGACCAGGCATTCCGGCAGGCCCAGGACGACGAGCGCGACCGCGTGTACTTCAACCCGGCGGTGCGGCAGGGCAAGACGGACGGGCTGCGGGTGCTGGGCCAGTTCGCGTACTACGACGCCATCGTCATGCACGGCGACGGCGACGACCCCACCAGCTTCCGCAACATCCGCGGGCGTGCCCTGAACCAGGCCCGGCCGCCGGCGCAGGGCGGCGACGAAGTCACCTACCTGCACGCCTTCCTGGACGCGCGGGTGTGGGCCATGAAGCAGGAGGAGGCCCACAGCGACACCAGCCGCGTCGACACGGCCCAGCGTGTCTTCCTGCACAAGGGCAACCTCGACCTCGATCCGCCGCTCGACTGGAAGGTGTACGGGGACAGTTACCACCTCGACTGACCGGGACCGGGTGATCGCCAGGCCGTCCACGACGGCCCGGCATTGCCCATAGAATGGATTTATGAGCTCATAGGCCGGACCCGCGTACCGACTTAGGCTTGCCTTAGTTTAGGCTTCCCGACGAGATCGCTTTGTCGCCACTCGAAGGGAACCTGATCATGCCCCGCCCCCTGCGGGTAGCCATCGTCGGAGCCGGCCCCGCCGGGATCTACGCCGCCGACGCCCTGCTCAAGTCCGACGTGGCCACCGAACCCGGTGTGTCCATCGACCTCTTCGAGCGCATGCCGGCGCCTTTCGGACTGATCCGGTACGGCGTCGCCCCCGACCACCCCCGCATCAAGGGCATCATCACGGCCCTCCACCAGGTGCTCGACAAGCCGCAGATCCGCCTCTTCGGCAACGTCGACTACCCGAACGACATCAGCCTGGACGACCTGCGCGCGCTCTACGACGCCGTGATCTTCTCGACCGGCGCGACGGCCGACCGCGAACTGCGCATACCCGGCATCGACCTCGACGGCTCCTACGGCGCGGCCGACTTCGTCTCCTGGTACGACGGCCACCCGGACGTGCCGCGCACCTGGCCCCTTGAGGCGGAGAAGGTCGCCGTGCTCGGCGTCGGCAATGTCGCCCTGGACGTGGCCCGCATCCTCGCCAAGACGGCGGAGGAGCTGCTGCCGACGGAGATCCCGCCGAACGTCCACGAGGGCCTCAAGGCCAACAAGGCGCTGGAAGTCCACGTGTTCGGCCGCCGTGGCCCGGCGCAGGCGAAGTTCTCCCCGATGGAGCTGCGCGAGCTGGACCACTCGCCCAACATCGAGGTCATCGTCGACCCCGAGGACATCGACTACGACGAGGGCTCGATCGAGACCCGGCGCGGCAACAAGCAGGCCGACATGGTCGCCAAGACCCTGGAGAACTGGGCGATCCGCGACGTCGGCGACCGGCCGCACAAGCTGTTCCTGCACTTCTTCGAGTCGCCCTCCGAGATCCTCGGCGAGGACGGCAAGGTCGTCGGGCTGCGCACCGAGCGCACCGCCCTCGACGGCACCGGCAACGTCAAGGGCACCGGCGAGTTCAAGGACTGGGACGTCACCGCGATCTACCGCGCGGTCGGTTACCTCTCCGACAAACTCCCCAAACTGCCCTGGGACATCGACTCCGGCACGGTTCCGGACGAGGGCGGCCGGGTCATCCAGGAGTCCGGCGAGCACCTGCAGTCGACGTACGTCACCGGCTGGATCCGCCGCGGCCCGGTCGGCCTGATCGGCCACACCAAGGGCGACGCCAACGAGACCGTGTCGAACCTGCTGGACGACTTCGCGAACGGCCGTCTGCAGACGCCCGCTTCGCCGGAGCCGGAGGCCGTGGAGGCGTTCCTCGCCGAGCGCGAGATCCGCTTCACCACCTGGGAGGGCTGGTACAAGCTCGACGCGGCCGAGAAGGCGCTGGGCGAGCCGCAGGGCCGTGAGCGCGTGAAGATCGTCGAGCGCGAGGGCATGCTGCGGGAGAGCGGCGCGTAAGTCACCGACCGTACGGGAGGGCCAGGGGTTTCGATCCCTCGGCCCTCCCGGCTTTTCCCCCACGGATCCACCCCCGTCTCGCATTTCGGAGAAGTCGGCACAGCATGCGCGTGGGCTGTATACACTCCTGATCTTCACAGAAGCTCCATACAGGGGGGATGTTTCTCCATGGGCATACGCCTTTTCATCACAACTGCCGTCGCGGCCGGCACGCTCGCCGCACTGTCCGCCACACCGGCCCAGGCCACCGAGTACTCGTCCGCGCTGAAGATCAAGGGCATTCAGTACGACGCGCCCGGCAGTGACTCCAACAACTGCCGGACCGGCAACACCAAAGCGGAGTACCTGACGATCAAGAACTACTCGTCGGGCACGAAGGTCAACCTCAAGGGCTACGTCGTGAAGGACAAGGCCGGCAACCGCTTCACCTTCCCCGCCAACCACTACCTGGAGCCCGGTGACTACGTGAAGCTCCGGGGCGGCAACGGCACCGACTCCGACGCGGGCAACGTCGTCTACCGCGACAACTGCAACTTCATGTGGAACAACGACAAGGACTCGATCTACTTCTACAAGCCCTCGGGCGCCGGAGCGGACTCGCACTCCTACACCAAGAGCGGGAACGACCCGGACCGCAACGGCTACATCACCTACCACGGCTGAGCCGACGGTGCGGCGTGAGCAGGACCCGCCCCAATGCGGATGGTGGGCGGGTCCTGCTCACCGGGCCATTGTCCTGACCGGCTGTGGTGCGGGCCACGAGTGAGCGGCAGTTGGGCTGTGCGGACGGCACACACCCCGTGTGCGGACCCCGCCCGATCGGCATCCACCGGCGGCGACCATACTGGTACGAACACGTACCCCCGCCCACAGATGGACTCATGCCCAGCTCCTCCAGCGCCCGCCCCACGATCCCGCCCTCGGTGTGGCTGGCCCGTGGCCGCCACCTCGGACCCGCCGCACAGGACGTCCTCCGGCTCACCCTGCGGCAGCTCAAGGACAGCGGGGGCATAGACGACTTTCTGGAGGTGCCCGAGACCGAGGGCGCCCAGGAATCCGTCTTCGAGGCCCGATGGCGGGTCGAGGAGTCGGTGACCGTGCGGGCCCGGCTGACCGTCGAGCACGGCTCGGACAACGGGCAGCAGTGGGTGCTGGTCGCGGAGGCGGAGGCCCCGTGGGACCCGCGATGGCCGTCGCCCGCGGCCCTGTTCTGGCCGCAGGAGCCGGACGCGACATGGGACCACGACGCGGCCACGGGCCTGCGCCTGCGGGACATCAACCCGCTGCCCTCGGACGACAAGGACGTACGGCGCGTGCTGCGGGACTCCGCGCGCGACGGCTGGAGCATCCATGTCGTCGTCCACGAGGCCATGACCACGGACAAGCGCGGCCGCGTGCCCCTGGCCGGGATGCTGCCGCCGGGCCTGCGGCACCGGGTGGTCGAGCACCGGGCGGCGCCGAGCCTGCTGCGCATCGTGAACTGGGCGCTGCGGGACGTCGGCGTGGAGGTTCCGCGCGGGGGTGCCGTGGTGCTGCCCGGGACTCCGGCACCGTCCGGCTACGCCGTGGACGACTTCGCCGTACGCAGCGTCTTCCTCGACGGCACGGACCCCGCCGAGCTCATCCACGCCGTGACGCGCTTCGCCGCGCTGCCCCGGCCGCTGCCGGACGGCGCCGAGGAGGCCCTCACCGCCCTGCGCGAGGACTGGCGGCTATTGACGCTGGAGGAGGAGCTCACCCGCGAGCGCAGGCTGGTGGCGATGTACGCCGACGCGCTGGAGGCGATGACGAAGTCGCGCGATCTGTACCGGGAGGCCGCCGAGCAGGCGCACGCGGCGCTGGCCGCCTACCGGGAGTCCGCCGGCGCCACGACCGAAACGCGCCCCCAGCCACCCGCCGGTCCGTCGACGTCCCCACTGCACCAGCTGACCCGCACCTTCGAGCGCCTCAAGGGCTCGGCCCGCTCCCGCAAGGCCGCCGCCGACGCGAGCGGCACGCAGGAGGGCACGGCCGCGGAGGAGCAGCCGGAGGCATCGGACCGCTAGCGGGAGCGCGAGAAGCACGGGGCCGGGTGCGGTCGGCCCGTGCGCGCGGCTGCGTAAGGCGGCTGCGAAGGACTCAGACGGGGCATGTACTGCGTCGAGCGGGTTCGCTCCGGTGCGTGGGTGGCCGGTCCGCGTTCCTGACCAGGCAGGTGTCCGGCCCCATTGTGCGTCTTACGTCCTGACGGGTGAAGGGCTGCGCCAGGTGACCGCCGTCATGCAATGCACACGCCGCAATCGGGAATCCGACCAGCAGTGCGTGTGGTGCGCACCTAGGGCTGAAGGAGGGTCCGTGGAGTCGACCACCACACTGATCGTCGTCGCCGTCGCCCTCGCGGCCGTCCTGCTCGCCGTGGCCGTCGCGGTGCTGGTGCGGCTCGTGCGCACACGGCGCACCCTGCGACGCGCCGGGCTGCCGACCGGACCGCGATGGGTGTTCTGGGGTGCCCTCCTCTATTTCGTGCTGCCGGCCGATCTGGTGCCCGATCCGGTGTATCTGGACGACATCGGCGTGCTCCTGCTGGCACTGCGTACCCTGCGCCGTTCTCCCGATGCCGGAGGTCCGGACCCCGTTGACTACGGAAAGTAAGGAAACCAACCACTCGTTCGATTCGTTTAAGTAAGTGGAAACCAAAGGGCGTCGGCGGACCGAGGGGCGGCGCCGGGTGACCAAGCTCGTTCGGAGCAGCACCTGTGAGGGAGAGACGATGCAACCGTTCGCGCTCAACTATGCACGGCCGGCAGCGGAGTTGGAGTTCACCGCTCCGTACGTCTACGACTCCGGGCTGCAGTTGAACGTGCTCCGTGACGGGCGGATAGCCGCCAGTGATCATGCGTTGTTGCGGGAGCTCGGGACCACGACATCCACGGCGGGCTCGAAGACCCACTTCGACGACTGAACGCAGGCCGGCGACGATGACCGTCTTGATTCTGACCAACGAAGAAGACGTGACGGCGGACATGGTGGTCGTGCACCTGAACGCGTCCGGCGTCCCGGTGGTCCGTCTCGATCCCGCCGACCTGACCGGCGGGGTCGCCCTGTCGGGCGAGTATGTGCACGGTGCCTTCCGCGGGCACCTGTCGGCCGGGGGCCGGCTGGTGAGCATCGGCGGGCTGCGGTCGGTCTGGATGCGCAGGCCGGGGCCCCCGGCGGCCCGGGCCGCCGCGCCGTCCGCCTGGCTTGCGGAGGAGGCCGGTCAGGCGCTGTACGGCATGCTGCGCAGCTGTGACGCCCGCTGGATGAACCAGCCCGACGCGGCCCGCCGGGCCCGTTACAAGCCCTGGCAGTTGCGGGTGGCCCAGGGCTGCGGACTGCCCGTGCCGGCCACCTTGATCACGACGTTCCCGCAGGCCGCCCGCGAGTTCGCCGCGCGGTATCCGGATCTGGTGGTCAAGCCGGTGTCCGGCGCGCATCCGCAGGATCCGCCCCGGGCGGTGCCGACCAGCAGGGTGGCCCCGGACGCGGACTTCTCCGCCGTCGCGTTCGGCCCCACGCTGCTGCAACGGCGGGTCGCCAAGCGGGCCGACATACGCCTCACCGCGGTGGGCGAGCGGCTGCTGGCCGCCCGCAAGGCGACCGGTGCCGAGGCCGAGGTGGACGTCCGCTTCGCCGAGTCCGAGACGCCGTGGCGTCCCGTCGAGGTGGCACCCCGTGTCGCCGAGGCCGTCCGCGCGTATCTGAGGGACGCCGAACTCGCCTACGGCGCCTTCGACTTCGTCGAGGACGCCGACGGGATGTGGTGGTTCCTGGAGTGCAACCAGTCGGGTCAGTTCGGGTTCGTCGAGGTGGACACGGGCCAGCCGATCGCCCGCACCATCGCCGAGTGGCTCGCCCAGCCGGCCTCCGGAGAGGAGGCACACGTCAACGGGGCGAGCGCGAAGGTCACCTGACCGGGCTCAGAGCTGCTGGGGGCCCGGCGGCAGGGCGCTGCGCTGCCACGTCGGTGCCGGGGGTGTGGGCCGTACGGCAGCGGACGCGATGCCACCGGACAGCAGCGGCTGCATGGCGAACTCGACTTCCCTGCTGACGCGTTCGGCCTCCCGACGCACCTGGGTGGGGATGTCGCCGCGCTCCGCGATGAGCCGGTCGTAAATGGGGGAATCCTGGAACACCCGTCAACGCGCCTTTCCTGTCGTGGCCCTGTGTGCATTTGGGCACGGCTGTCGAGTCTAGGCGCGGACGCACCCTGAAGTATGAATTCTGCCAGAGCGCTTGACGAGCGATGAACGGGCGGTTCCGTCCGGGTCAGGCACCTGTCGTCGAGCCCGGCCGGACGATCATCAGGATGGTGACGGTGGCCCACAGCAGGTTGAAGATGCCGGTGAACATGGCGAGTTGCACGGTGGCCGAGTGCTCGACGGGCTTCTCGGCGTTCAGTTGCTCCACGAGTTCCTCCTGCCGGGGCAGGACGAACGCGACCAGGATTCCGGCTGCCGCGGCGGTCAGGGCGATGGACGTGATGAGCCAGCCGCTGGCCAGGACGCCCATCGCCAGGGCGGTGGCCAGGCCGAGGACGGGGACCGACACCCCGATGCCCGCGTAGACGCGGCAGATGCGGTGCAGGAGCTGGACGGTGCCCACCGCCACGGCACCGTCCGCCGCCGGGACGCGGCGCGCCGCCGGCGGGAACATGCTGGCCGCGACGGTGACGGGGCCGACGGCGACGATGGCGGCCAGGACGTGAAGTATGAGGAGGATCTTGGTCACCGGGTCCACGTTAGGGATCTCCCGGGTGATCGCACAGGGGCAGAAATGACAGCTTCCAACGGATTCTCGCCAGGGCCTGTGTCCCGTGCTCCGCCATGGTCACTCCCCTCCACCTGGTCTTATATCCCTGGCGGGAATCCGCCTAAGGTGGCGTTCATGCACACCGTGGCGATCCTGGTTCTCGACAACGTGGTGCCGTTCGACATGGCGACGCCCTTCCAGATGTTCGGCTGGACGCGGCTGCCGGACGGCCGCCGCCCCTACCGGGTCCGGCTGTGCGCCGAGTCGCCGGAGGTGCCCACGGAAGGCTTCGCCCTGCGGATCGACCGGGGGCTCGACGGGCTGGCGGACGCGGACACGATCATCGTGCCGGGCTGCGACGAGACCGGACCGCCCTCCCCGGTCGTGGTCGCGGCCCTGCGGGAGGCGGTACGGTCCGGCACGCGGATCGCGTCGGTGTGCGTGGGCGCCTTCGTCCTGGCGGAGGCGGGACTGCTGGACGGGCTGCGCGCCACCACCCACTGGATGGCCACCGACGAGCTGGCCCGGCGCTTCCCGCGCGTGGAGGTGGAGCCGGACGTGCTGTACGTCGACAACGGGCAGGTCCTCACCTCCGCCGGAGCCGCCGCCGGGCTGGACATGTGCCTGCACATGATCCGCCGGGACCTGGGTTCGGCGGTCGCCGCGCACACCGCCCGCATGGCCGTCGTACCGCTGGAACGGGAGGGCGGGCAGGCTCAGTTCATCGTGCACGAGCACCCGCCCGTGCCACGTGGCTCGGCGCTCGAACCGCTCCTGGAGTGGATCGAGGACAACCTGGCGCAGGAGGTCACGCTGGCGGAGATGGCGGAGCGCTCGGGCATGAGCGAGCGCACCCTCAGCCGCCGGTTCCGTGAGCAGACCGGCACCACTCCGCTGCAGTGGCTGCTGCGGGTGCGGGTGCGGCGGGCCCAGTATCTGCTGGAGAACAGCGACCACCCGATCGAACGGATCGCGCGGCAGGCGGGGTTCGGGTCGCCGACGGCGTTCCGCGATCGCTTCCGCCGGGTGGTCGGCACGACGCCGCACGCCTATCGCTCCGCGTTCCAGGGGAAGGCCGCGGTCAGCGTCCACTCCTAACCGGTGACCCGCCCTGTTCGGTCACGGTGGGAAAAATCACCCGAGTCCCATACGGGCTGTACACAGTTGGACAAGGGGTATCGATCCTCCCCAAGGACGGTGTACTCCCATGAACCACTGCAGCCGCACTCTCTGCGTCCTCTATGTCGCCACGAGCGCGGGGCTCGCCTGGACCACGGTCCTCGCGTTCCGGTACGGCCCGGTGTGGGCCGCGTGTCTGTTCGCCGCCGCCAGTCTCGTGCCGCTCATCGCCGTCGTGCGGGAGACCGTGATCGGCGACCAGCGGCGCTGGCTCCTGGAGTTGATCGCACGGGCCGGCCGCGCCGGGGATGCCGCCGAGGCGATCGTCCAGGCAGAGCTCGACTCGGCGTGCTGCGAGCGCTGGTGGACGAGCCTCGGCAGCGCGCACGACGTGACGTGCCGGCACGGGTTGCCGCACAGCAGCAGCGCCGCCTGAGCGTGGGGGTCAGGGGACGAGAGCCCGGTCGACCTCCTCACGCAGGAGGTCGATGCAGGGACGGGATGAGCCGCCGGTCGACTTCGACCGGCGCGTCAGGCGACCTGTCCGCTGTGCAGGGCCGCGTACGCCCCGTTGCGGCGCAGGAGTTCCTCGTGGGTGCCGATCTCCTCGATCCGGCCGTCTGCCAGCACCACGATCCGGTCCGCGCCCCGCACCGTGGACAGCCGGTGTGCCACCACGAAGGTGGTACGGCCGTGCAGGAGCCGGGCGAGTGCCTGCTGGACGAGCGCCTCGGACCGGGTGTCCAGGGCCGACGTCGCCTCGTCGAGGACGAGCACCTTCGGGTCCCGGATCAGCGCCCGCGCGATGGCCAGGCGCTGCCGCTGCCCGCCGGACAGCCGTGCCCCGCGCTCCCCGACCAGGGTGTCGAGGCCCTGTGGCAGCCGGTCGACGAACTCCAGCGCGTTGGCGTCGCGCAGCGCCGCCCGCACCGTCTCCTCGTCGGCGTCGTCCATGCCGTACGCCACGTTCTCCCGGATCGTGCCGTCGAAGAGGATCGACTCCTGGGGCACGACCGACACGAAGCGGCGGTAGGTGCGCAGGTCGAGGGTGTTCATGTCCGTGCCGTCGAGCGACAGCCGGCCCGAGGTCGGGCGGATGAAGCCGATGACGAGGTTCAGCACGGTGGACTTGCCCGCACCGGACGCGCCGACGAGGGCGATGGTCTCCCCCGGCACGACGGAGAGGGTGAAGTCCCGTACTGCGGGGCGGTCCGCTTCGTCGTAGGTGTACCCGACGCCCTCGAAGGTCACGGCGCCGCGTAGCGAGGCGAGTTCGGCCTTGCCCTCGTTGTCCTCCAGTTCGGGGGCCTGGAGGACCTCGCCGACGGAACGGACGGACTCAAGTCCCTTGGTGATGACGGGGGCCAGGCCCGCCAACGTTGTCGTGGAGTTGGTGAGGGTGGTCAGGAACGCGCTGAGCATCACGACGTCGCCGGCGGTGACGCCCCAGACGCCGTAGTACGAGATCAGCGCGGCGCCCGCGAGAACGAGCACGCCGACCACGTTCAGCACCACCCAGGCCAGCGACCCGAAGCGGCCGTTGACGAGGTCGAGGCGCATCCCGGAGGTCAGCAGCCGGTGCAGTGTGCCGTCCATGCGGCGCAGTGCCTTGCCCTCCAGGCCGTGGGCGCGGGTGACCGGGATGAGGCGGGTCATCTCCGTCACGCGGGAGGACAGGGTCTCGACCTCGTGGCGGAAGTGCTCGTTGTGGGTGCGCAGCCGGGCCCTCAGACGCGCGACGACGAGTGCGGCGGCGGGCACGATCACGAGGAACACGGGCACGAACTCCGGTGTGCGGATGGCGATGATGACGAGACCGCCGATGAGTACGGTGCCCGCGCCGAGGCCCGTCTCCGCGGTCTGCTGCACCATCTGCTCGACGGTCTCCACGTCGCGCACGACCTTGGCCTGGAGCACGCCGGCGCTGACACGCGAGTGGTAGCCGATGGAGAGCTGCTGCATGCGCGTGCACAGCGCCGAGCGCAGGCCGGTGCCCATCCGGCGGACACTGCCGTACAGCAGACGTACGTACAGCACGTGCAACGGGTAGTTGACCAGCAGGATGAACATGATGACGCCGGTGCTCAGCCAGAGCCTGCTGACCGGCTGGTGCTGGACGACGGTGTCGATGATGGACGCGGTGATCAGCGGCAGCAGCCAGATGGGGCTGTGCTTGACCGTGAAGACGCCGACCGCCGCCGCGAGGCGGTGGCGGTCGGCGCGGAACAGATAGGCGAGGGTGCGTATGGGGTGTTCGCCGCGGTAGCGATGGTCGAGCGGTTTCTCGTGTGACGACGCCATCGGCGTTGTCCTTCCCAGGGTTCCGGATGCGTTGCAGACACCTGCACGGCAAGCGCTTTCCCATCCCGCCCCGGGAGGGAGCACAAGCGGGTTTCGGAACGGATCCCGACGTGGTTCAGACGGCGTCCAGTTCCGCGAGCTCCCCGTCGCTGAGCACGAGGTCGGTCGCGGCGAGCGAGTCCAGGATCGTCTCCGGCCTGCTCGCGCCCGGGATCGGGACGACGACGGGCGACTTGGCGAGCATCCACGCCAGGCACACCCGCTGCGGGCTCACCCCGTGGGCCTCGGCGACCCGGGCGAACGGGGCGTAGGCGGAGCCCAGTTCACGGGCGCGGGAGATGCCGCCGAGCGGACTCCAGGGCAGGAACGCGATGCCGAGCTCGTCGCACAGGCGCAGCTCCGGCTCGCTGGAGCGGAACGCCGGGGAGAACTGGTTCTGCACGGAGACCAGCCTGCCGCCGAGGATGTCGTTGGCCTGCTTGATCTGCTCGGGGTTGGCGTTGGAGATCCCGGCCAGGCGGATCTTGCCCTCGTCGAGCAGGTCGCGTACGGCGCCGACCGACTCGGCGTAGGGCACCGTCGGGTCGGGCCGGTGGAACTGGTAGAGCCCGATGGCCTCCACGCCGAGCCGGCGCAGGGACGCCTCGCAGGCCTCCTTGAGGTACTTGGGGCTGCCGTCCAGCGTCCAGCTGCCGTCGCCGGGGCGCAGATGGCCGCCCTTGGTGGCGACGAGGACGTCCTTGCCGAGGTCGTGGGAGGCGAGGGCCTTGGCGATCAGGGTCTCGTTGTGACCGACCTCGTGCGCGTCCCGGTGGTAGGCGTCGGCGGTGTCGATCAGGGTCACGCCGGCGTCGAGCGCGGCGTGGATCGTGGCGAGGGAACGCGCCTCGTCCGGGCGCCCCTCGATCGACATGGGCATCGCGCCCAGACCGATCGCGCTGACCTCGACGTCACCGATGCGGCGAGTGTGCATGGGTTTGTGACCTCTTTCGCCTGTCGCGCAAGAACGTTGACGTCCGGCGAGCGGTTGCGGAGCGGGGCCTTACCGGACCGGTACCAGCCTCGCCGTCCGGCCACGAGAGGTCCAATAGAAGAAAGTGAATGCATTCAGCGACGGCGGCTCTGAATCCGCGGTGCCACGTGACGGGCCCGTCCTGCATCCCCTTGCGCGGCCTCCAGGGCGGTGTGACACGCTCACCCTCGACCGACCGCGGCCGGGGACGTTTCGGCCCAGTGAGCCCAGTGAGAGGCGACGGCATGCGCATCGGACTGCTCGGCACCGGCCCGTGGGCCCAGATGGCCTACGCTCCCGCCCTGAGCCGGCACGGCGAACTGGACTTCGTGGGCGTGTGGGGCCGACGTACGGCCGCTGCCAAGGAGCTGGCCGACAGCTACGGCGTGCGCGCCTACGACGACGTCGACGCGCTGCTCGCCGACGTGGACGCCGTGGCCGTGGCCCTGCCCCCGGCCGTCCAGGCCGACTTGGCGGTGCGGGCGGCCCGGGCAGGTCGGCATCTGCTGCTGGACAAGCCGCTCGCGCTGGCGGTGGAGGAAGGACGGGCGGTCGTCGAGGCCGCCGAGGAGGCCGGTGTGGCCTCGGTCGTCTTCTTCACCACCCGTTTCCAGCCGGAGACCGAGGCGTGGATCGCCGAACAGGCCGCTGTGGAGGGCTGGTTCACGGGCCGGGCTCAGTGGCTGGGCGCGGTGTTCAGCGGTGACGGCAATCCGTTCGCCGCCTCGCCGTGGCGGCGGGAGAAGGGCGCGCTGTGGGACGTCGGTCCCCATGCGCTGTCCGTGCTGCTGCCGGTCCTGGGTGACGCACGGCGTGTGACGGCCGCCGCGCACGGCCCCGGCGACACGGTCCATCTGGTCCTCGAACACGTCAGCGGCGCGTCGAGCACGCTGGCCCTGAGCCTCACGGCACCGCCCGCGGCGGCCGGGGCAGCGGTGGAGCTGCGGGGCGCGGCCGGCGTGACGCTCCTCCCGGAGAGCACCGAGAGCGCCGTGTCCGCACTGATCCGCGCGGCGGACGCCTTGCTGGCCGCGTCCCGCACGGGGCAACCGCACACGTGCGACGCGGTGTTCGGGCTGCGGGTCACCGAGATCCTGGTCGAGGCCGAGGCGCTCCTGGACGGAAACGGCTGACGGGCGACGACCGACAGGGGACGACTGACGGGTCCTAGAGGTTGTAGCCGCCCGACACCTCGATATTCTGGGCGGTGACCCAGCGGCTCTCGTCGGAGACCAGCGTGGCGATCATCGCCCCGATGTCGTCGGGTTCCCCGACCCTGCCGAACGCGGTCTTCGCGGCGAGCGCCGGGACGACCTCGGGGAACCTGCTGAAGGCGTCGTCGGCGAGGCGGGTGCGGGTCGCCCCGGGCGAGACCGCGTTGACCCGGATGCCGCGTCCGCTGAACTCCTTGGCCATGTAGCGGGTCAGTACGTCCAGGCCGCCCTTCATGGTGGCGTAGGCCGAGTAACCGGGCTCCAGGCCGGTGGTGGTCGCCGCCGAGTTGCTGCTCGTGTTGACGACGGCGCCACCGTCCGCCATCAGGGGCAGCAGCTTCTGCGTCAGGAAGTACGGCCCCTTGAGCAGGACCCGCGTCAGCCGGTCGAACATCTCCTCGGTCATGTCCTCGATCAAGGCCGTCTGTGCGATCCCCGCGTTGTTGACCAGATAGTCGAAGGTGTCGCGCCCCCAGGTGCCCCGCAGCACGCCGGCCACGGTGTCGCGGAAGGCGTCGAACGTGTCGCTCGAGCCGACGTCCAGCGGCAGCGCCACGGCGGTGCCGCCCGCCCGCTCGATGGCGGCAACCGTCTCCTTCCCGCCACGCGCGTTGTTCCCGTAGGTCAGGATCACCCCGACCCCTCGCTTGGCGATCTCGCCGGCGGCACTCTGCCCGATGCCGGAGCTGGCGCCGGTGACAATGGCGATCTTCATGGTCTCTCCTGTGAGTGAACGGAAGCGGTGTCGTGATTCCATTCAACCCACGTGACCTGCGGAAACGTTAGAACGATGGTCGCCCGCACTTGCACGATCCTCTTGCTCCCGGGAGCCATCGCACAGAGCGTGCTGCAATGGCCGTATGCCGCTGGAAGAACTCCGGGAGCTGCTGGCCCGGCACGCCCGCCCCGACTGGACCACCGCCATCGACGGTGTCCTCATCTCGAAGGTCGACCGGTCGGATCCGCCGGCGCCGTCGATGTCCGGCACGGTGCTGGCGGTCATCGCCCAGGGCGCCAAACGGCTCGCCCTGGGCGACCGGGTCTTCGAGTACGGCCCGGGCCAGTATCTGGTGGCCTCGGTCGATCTCCCGGTCACCGGTCAGTTCCTGCGGGCCGACTCCGAGCACCCCGCTCTGGGCTTCGGCCTCACGCTGGACCCGGCCGTCGTCGCCGAGTTGCTGCTCCAATCCGGGCCCGTGGGCGCGCCGCGCACCGGTGGCGGCGCACCGTCCGGGATCGCCGTCAGTGACGCTCCCGACGCGCTGCTCGACGCGGTGGTGCGGCTGCTGCGCCTGCTCGACGAGCCCCGGGACCGGGCCGTACTGGCCCCGCTGGTCAAGCGCGAGATCCTGTGGCGCGTCATCACCGGCGAGCAGGGTGCGACGGTGCGCCAGCTCGGCCTCGCCGACAGCGGCCTCAGCCACGTCTCCCGGGCCGTGCGCTGGATCCGCGAGCACTACGCGCAGCCCTTCCGGGTCGAGGACGTGGCACGGATGTCCGGCATGAGCGCGTCCGCCTTCTACCGCAACTTCCAGGCGGTGACCGCGATGAGCCCTATCCAGTTCCAGAAGCAGATCCGGCTCCAGGAGGCCCGGCTGCTGCTCGCCACCCACCCGGGCGACGTCACCGGGGTGGGCCGGCGCGTCGGCTATGACAACCCGTCACAGTTCAGCCGGGAGTACCGCCGCCAGTTCGGCGCGGCACCCAGCCAGGACGCCGTCCGCCTGCGCGATGCCGTGCGCACGCCCGCGGGCGTCCTCCCTTGACGCAGAGAGCGCTCTTACACGCCTTCCAACCTTAAGTGAGCCTTAGACGAGGATTAAGCAGTCGTGCCCATCCTGCAGGTTTCCAAGTTCCCGCAGTTCAGCGGGATTTGGGAAGCCGCGAGAACCGTTGGCTCACACACGGGCCGTGCGTAATATCGGGGCCCATCGGTGGCGGCGACAGCGATCTGAGAGCGCTCTCAGAGCTACGGCTACGGCTACGGCTACGGCTACGGCTGGACCCTCCTCCGCCCCGCCTCCCCACCGAGGCCCAAGTACCCGCACAAGCAATCCGGGAGACCCCCCACATGACATCCCGTCATCAGCGCCACCTCGGTCGACGCAAGCTTCTCTTCGCCCTCGGCGGCGCGGCCGTGGCCGTCCCCACCGCCGCCGCTGTGGCCCCGTACGCCCTCGCGGGCACCCCCACGGACGGCGACACCCGTGCCGCGGCGGCGTCACTGCCCCTGACGATCGTCAACAACAGCGGCTCCTTCGGCAACGCGAACGTCCACCTCTACATCGTCGGCAACCAGGACGGCAGGCAGGTACGCGTCACACCCGACGGCACCCTCGCGCCGATCGCCCTGTCGGACAACGGCGCCGACGGCTTCACCGACTACGCCATCAGCCTGGCCGGCAGCGGCGAGACCCGGTTGTCCCTCCCCCAGATGTCCGGCCGGATCTATGTGGCGCTCGGCCAGAAGCTCAAGCTCAAGGCCGTCGCGGACGGCAACGGCAACGCGGCGCTCCAGTACCCGGCGGGCTGGGTGACGTCGGACCCCAACCACCCGGTGGTGCACGACTGTGCCGAGTTCACCTTCAACGCCGCCGGCATGTTCTGCAACACCACCATGGTCGACATGTTCAGCGTGCCCCTGAGCATCCGGCTGACCGGCGCCAAGGACCAGACGACGGGCGCGCTGCGGGCAGGCGGGCGCGCGGCCGCGTTCGCCGCGGTCCGGCAGGTCGAGGAGTTCGCGCCGCTCGTCGTGGACGACACGCGCGTCATCGCCCCGGGACACGGCCTGGACGCCGGCCTGTTCGGCAAGGACTACCTCGCCCCGTACATCGACGAGGTGTGGAGCTCGTACACCGGGCGGGACCTCACGGTCACCACCAACGCGGGTACGTTCACGGGCCGGGTCCGCGGTGATCGGTTCACCTTCGACGGGCCCGCCCAGGTGTCCTTCGCCAAGCCGTCGACCCGGGACGTGCTGTTCTGCGACGGCACGCTCGCCGCCCCCAACGACGGCACCACCGGCCCGGTCGCCGCCGTGCTGGGCGCCGGATTCAACCGCTCGACGCTGCTCAGCCATCCCGCCCAGCCCACGAACGACGCCGCCACCTTCTACCGGACCGACCTGACCAACCACTACGCCAAGGCGATGCACACGGTCACGGAGGACGGCAAGGCGTACGGCTTCGCCTTCGACGACGTGGCCGACTTCGCGTCGTACATCCAGGACACGGCGCCGACGGGGATCACCCTCACGCTCACGCCCTTCGAGGGCTGACGCGGCGCGGGAAGGGGCAGGGTTTCGGCGCCTCCGGATGCAGGGTCCGCTCAGGCGTTGAATGGTGATAGCAGACCCGATGACCGCACCGGGCCCGAAGAAGTCATCCGGATCCTCCAAGGAGCAGAGATGATGCCGACGTCCCAGCCCGAAACATCCGGGCCGTCCGAGGAGCGCACCACCCCGGACGCCCTGCTCCACGCCCGCACCGGCACCGAAGTGTCACCCGAGGACATCGTGCTTGCCTCAGGCAAGGACATCACCCCTCGCAACCTGGAATGGGCCAAGCGCAAGCTGGAGGCGGAGGGTCCGTCGGCCCTCGACAAGCTGCTGCCCTAGCCGCATCGGCCACGATCCGCGCGGGTCGCCTCGGGTAGGAGCCGACACCCGGGGCGACCGTTCGCGCCCGCCGCGCCCTGCCCGTGGACTCACTCCTCGTCCACGCACAGCACCGGCACCCGCTGCACGAGGTTGTTGGCGAAGCCCCCGCGGTTCCAGGGCTGCTCCAGTGGCTGGCTGTGCCCGTCGGCATCGGTGGCCCGTGCGCTCAGCACATGGTCGCCCGGGGTCGCCGTCCAGTCGTGCCGCCAGCGGCGCCAGGCCCACCGGTGACCGGCGTCCGGCGCCAGCTCGGCCTCCCGCCAGGTACGCCCCGCGTCCGTGCTGACCTCGACCCGCGTCACCGGCGCCCGCCCGGACCAGGCACGCCCCTCCAGAGCCACCGCGCCGGGCCGGACCACCCGCGCCCGGGACATGAAGTCGGGGAAGCCGGGTGGGACGAGCAGGGCGCGCGGGGCGATACGGGTGACCGGCTCGCCCTCGTCCTCACGGTGCTGGCGCAGCCGGTAGGCCACGGCCTGCTGGAATCCCGTGAACGGCACGTCGACGACGGTCACCTCGCGCAACCACTTCACGTGCGCCATGCCGTACCAGCCGGGCACGACCAGTCGCAGCGGACGGCCGTGCTGCGGGGGCAGCGGAGCACCGTTCATCGCGTACGCCACGAGCACCTCGGGCTCGCTGCCGATGGCCACATCCATGGGGAGGGCGCGCTGGTAGTCCTGCTCGACTCCGCGTTCGACGCCGTGATCGGCGCCTGTGAAGACCACCTCGGCCGCGTCGGGCTCGACTCCGGCCTCCGCCAGCAGCAGGTGCAGCGGTACGCCGGTCCACTCGGCGGTGCCGACCGCCTCGACGAGCCAGGGCTGGCTCACCGGGCGCGGGGTCAGCAGGGCCCGGCCGTTGCCCGCGCACTCCAGTGTGACCCGGGTGGTGACCTGCGGGAACGCTCGCAGGTCGGCCAGGTCCAGGCGCAGCGGGTGGCGGACCCGGCCGGCGAGGGTCAGGTGCCAGGGGGTGTCGTCGGGGACGTACGGGATGTCGTAGTGGGTCAGGACGTAGTGCAGGCCCGGCGGGGTGACGTCGTAGCGCAGGGCTTCGAGCGGCAGGCCGTGGTTGCGGGTCGCGAGCGCGAGTTCGTCCCGGCCGATGCCCTCCTCGGGGGCGGCCAGCCGGGCCGGTGCGCTCGCGTCGGCGAGTCGATGACCCATACCCGCATTATCGACCCGGGCCGCACCATCGCGCCGGTTCGCCGCAACCGCCCGGGCCTGCCACGGGCACTCATTTGTCGGCTCAAGCGGCGGCGGTGTGGGACAACTTCCGTTCCACCTCAGACATTTCACGCCGGCAATGGTTTCCGGCTCACCCTTTCGGAAGGGTTCTTGGGCTGTCAGACTCCTGAGGTGCCCGACTTCGACATGCTCGTCATCGGATCCGGACCGGGTGGCCAGAAGGCCGCCATCGCCGCGGCCAAGCTGGGCCGCCGGGTCGCCGTCGTGGACCGCCCCGACATGGTCGGCGGCGTCTCCATCCACACCGGGACCATCCCCTCCAAGACCCTGCGCGAGGCGGTGCTGTACCTGACCGGTCTCACCCAGCGCGATCTGTACGGGCAGAGCTACCGGCTCAAGGAGGACATCACCGTCGCCGACCTGACCGCCCGCACCCAGCACGTGGTCGGCCGTGAGGTGGACGTCATCCGCAGCCAGCTGTCCCGCAACCACGTCTCCCTGTACGCCGGGACGGGCCGCTTCGTCGACCCGCACACCGTCGCCCTGCGCGAGGTCACCGGCCACGAACGGCTGCTGACCGCCGAGCACATCGTCATCGCCACCGGCACCCGGCCCGCACGGCCCGACAGTGTGGAGTTCGACGGGCGGACGATCCTGGACTCGGACAACGTCCTGGCGCTGGAGCGGGTGCCGCGTTCCATGGTGATCGTGGGTGCCGGCGTGATCGGCATGGAGTACGCCAGCATGTTCGCCGCGCTCGGCAGCAAGATCACCGTGGTGGAGAAGCGCGCCGGGATGCTCGACATGTGCGACGTCGAGGTGATCGAGTCGCTCAAGTACCACCTGCGGGACCTCGCCGTGACCTTCCGCTTCGGGGAGACCGTCGCCGCGGTCGAGCGGCACCCGCGCGGGACGCTGACCGTCCTGGAGAGCGGCAAGAAGATCCCCGCCGACGCGGTGATGTACTCGGCGGGCCGGCAGGGGCTCACCGACGAGCTGGACCTGGACAAGGCCGGGCTCACCGCGGACCCGCGCGGCCGGATCACCGTCGACGAGCACTACCGCACCGAGGTGCCGCACATCTACGCCGTCGGCGACGTCATCGGCTTCCCCGCGCTGGCCGCGACCTCGATGGAGCAGGGCCGGTCGGCGGCGTACCACGCCTGCGGGGAGCCCGTCGGCCGGATGCACAACCTCCAGCCGATCGGCATCTACACGATCCCTGAGATCAGCTTCGTGGGACGGACCGAGGACCAGCTCACCGAGGACCGGGTGCCGTTCGAGGTGGGCATCTCCCGCTACCGCGAACTGGCCCGGGGGCAGATCATCGGCGACTCGCACGGCATGCTGAAGCTGCTGGTCTCCCCCGAGGACCGCACACTGCTCGGGGTGCACTGCTTCGGTACGGGGGCGACGGAACTCATTCACATCGGGCAGTCGGTGATGGGGTGCGGCGGAACGGTCGACTATCTGGTCGACGCGGTGTTCAACTACCCGACGCTCGCGGAGTCCTACAAGGTCGCGGCCCTGGACGCCACGAACAGGCTGCGGCAGATCGACCGCATCGGGGACTGAGCCCCGCCCCGACCTTCCCCGGTGGCCCATGTCGCCACTTGGCGCACCCTCTCGAAGTCTCCGACGCGTGCTCTTGAAGCCTCAAGAATGTGGCTATCATCACTCGCACACACGGCGTAACTGCACGGCGACGCAACGGCGTACAGTGTCCGCCACCCCTTTTCGCCGCCCCTTCCCGAGGTCATCCCTCTTCGGTTCGTGGCGTTGTACCACCCCACCCCCCATACGCGTCGGGGCCTGGTCGCCCTCGCGCCGTGCAAGACGGAGAGCAGCGCATCCATGAGCAACAACAGGGGCAGAGGGCTGCAGGCCAATGTCCTCGGTACGTTCGACACGGTGGTGATGGCGGTCGCGGGCAGCGCCCCGGCCTACTCGCTCGCCGCGACCACGGCGGTCCTCGTCTCGGCGGTGGGGCTGGCCAGTCCGGCCGCACTGCTGTACTGCGCGATACCCATGCTGGGCATCGCGCTCGCCTTCAGTTATCTCAGCCGCATCGACGTGAACGCGGGCGCCAGCTACTCGTGGGTCGGGCGCACGCTGCACCCCTTCCTCGGGTTCATCAGCGGCTGGGCCCTGGTGATCTCGGCGACCATCTTCATGGTCGCCGGTTCCCTGCCCGCCGGTTCGATGACGCTGGCCCTGTTCGACGAGGAACTCGCGGAGAACACCGCGCTGTCGACGCTGGTCGGCGCCGGCTGGTTCCTGATCATGCTGGCCGTGGTGCTGGGCGGCGCCCGTCTCACCGTCCGGGCGCAGCTCGTGATGTCCGGTGTCGAGCTGGCCATACTGGCCCTGTTCGCCGTACTCGCCCTCTTCCACTCGGGAAGTGCCCGGGTGTTCGACTGGTCCTGGCTCGGCTTCGGGCACTTCGACGGGGTGACGGGGTTCGCCTCGGGGGCGTTGATCGCCGCGTTCTACTACTGGGGCTGGGACGTCACCAGCAACCTCAGTGAGGAGACGCGCAACAGCCGCCGTACGACGGGCCTAGCGGGGCTCATCGGGGTGGGCATCGTGTTCCTGCTGTTCGAGGTGTTCACGATCGCGGTGAACGTCATCCTCTCCTCGACGCAGATCCAGGAGAACGACGCCAATGTGCTGGCCGTGCTCGGTGAGGAGATCTGGCCGGGCTGGGGCGGCAAGTTGCTGATCGTGGCGGTGATGCTGTCCACCATCGCCACCCTGGAGACCACCCTCATCCAGGTCACGCGTTCGCTGTTCGCGATGGGCCGGGACCGTACGATGCCGTCCGCGCTCGGCAAGGTGCACCGCCGGTGGAACACGCCGTGGGTGGCGATCGCGGTGGTCGGCGTGGTGGCGCTGGCGATGTTCATCGCCTCCAACGCCCTGGGCACGGTGGGCGACATCCTCTCCGACGCCATCTCGGCCATCGGGCTGCAGATCGCCGTCTACTACGGACTGACCGGGCTCGCCGTGGTCGTCGCCTATCGCAAGATGCTGCTGAAGTCGGTGGGCAACTTCGTGTTCGGCGGTCTGTGGCCGTTGTTCGGGGCTCTGTTCATGTTCTGGATCTTCGTCGAGTCGCTGGGCGGGCTGAGCCCTTCCGCGCTCGCGATCGGCATCGGCGGCCTCGCGGCCGGGCTGATCCCGATGCTCTGGTACTGGCGGCAGGGCAGCGACTACTACCGGCCGGCCAAGCTGGACGCCACGCAGACCGTCGAGGTGGACTACGTTCCCGCCGACCGCGGCGACACCGACTCCCTTGTCCACGAGGGTCTTTCCACCGACTTCTGAGGGAGCCCCTGATGGCGAGAGACCGCTTCGCTCCCGACTTCGATCCCGACTGCGGGGACGCGCCCCTCACCTGCGCTCGCCAGGACATCGTCATCGGACGCTGGCAGGGACTGCGCGAGCTGCTGCGTGCCACCGGTCCCGACTGGCTGGTGCGGGGCCACCGGGTCCGGTTGCTCGCGCAGGCCTGTGCGGGCAGTTCGACGGTGGAGTCGTGGCTGGCCGCCGAGCCGCACAGCTCCGACGCGCTGGTGCTGCGGGCGGCCACGGAGACGACCCGGGCGTTCAATCTGGCGATCACCGCGGGGCGTGGCGTGGCGATCGACGAGCACCGCATCGACACCGCGGTGCTGTCATGCCTCAAGGCCGCCGACTCCTACCCGGACGACCCGACGCCGTGGATCTCGCTGATCTCCGTCGCACGGCTGTATTCGTCGGGCGTACGGAGGCAGGAACTGGGGCGCTGGTGGGACGAGTTGCACCAACGCGACCCGTACAGCGTGGAGGGACACCTTCAGGTGCTGCACTACTACTCCTCACGCTGGCACGGCACCCACGGCCTGATGTACGACTTCGCCCGCGACGCCGCCGGAGTCGCACCGCCCGGCTGCCCGCTCCCGGTGCTCGTGCAGTACGCCCGGGTCGAGGAGTTCCGCTACGCCCTGGACGCGGCCAAGGGGCAGCATGCCTCCATGGGGCTCGGCCAGCACTGGAGGAACGACGGCGCCGTCAGCGACGTACGCCGGACCTGGGAGCGCTGGATCACCAACCGCGCCTCCACCGACGTGGCCCCCGGCGAGCTGCGCGACCTCAACTACCTGGCGCACGCGGCCTGTCAGGCCGGGGCGCACGACATCGCCGCGGCCCTGTTCCGGATGCTGGGACCACGGGCCACGCGCGCTCCGTGGGGGTACACCGGCGATCCGGAGAAGCAGTTCGTCAAGTGGCGGGGGGAGGTGGGGGTGCGCCGGTGAGAGCCTTTGTTCACAGGCTCTGAGGGCGAACGCCCTGTCAGGGAGCGGCGTTCGGACCGTCCGGACGGCTCCGGCGCTGCTCCACCATCTCGCGGCTCAGCTCCTCCGTATCCGCCTCGGGAAGCCGCTCGAAGCCGCCCTCCGTGATCACCGAAACGCTGGGGAAGATCCGCCGGTTGATGTCCGGTCCGCCGGTCGCGGAGTCGTCGTCGGCCGCGTCGTACAGCGCGTGCAACGCGGCCAGGGCCGCCTCGTGCCGGGACATGCCCGCGCGGAACAGCTTCTTCAACGCCCCTCGGGCGTACGGCGATCCGGAGCCCTCGGCGTGGAAGTCGTACTTCTCGTACGGTCCGCCGGTGACCTCGAAGTCGAAGATGCGTCCTCGGGCGCCTTCGGGTGCCTTGACGTCGTAACCGGCGAGGAGCGGCACCACGGCGAGGCCCTGCATGGCCTGGCCGAGGTTCTGCCGGATCATGGCGGCCAGGCGGGACGCCTTCGCCTGGAGGGACATGGGAATGCCCTCGATCTTCTCGAAGTGCTTCAGCTCGACCTGGTACAGCTTCACCATGTCCAGGGCGAGTCCGACGGTGCCCGCGAAGGCGACGGCGGTGTGGTCGTCCGCGGGGTGGACCTTGTCCAGGTCGCGCTGGGCGATGAGGTTGCCCATGGTGGCCCTGCGGTCGCCGGCGATCAGCACGCCGTCGCGGTAGGTGAGGGCCAGCACCGTGGTGCCGTGCGGGAAGCGGTCGGGTGCGGCGCGGACGCCGTCGGGGAAGGGGCGGCGCATGGGCAGCAGGGCCGGTCGGTGTGCCGCCAGGAACTCGGTGAAGGACGAGGTCCCCGGAGTGAAGAACTCCTCCCCCAAGCGCCCGTCGTGCTCACTGCTCGCCATGGCACTCCCCCTCCACCGTTCGGCCGACATCCGGACTCCTACCTGAACCGGCCGACCGGGAAACGCCGTTGGCACGGCCAGACCACGGCCGTCAGAGGTGATCCGGCGTCATGGCGGTCCGCCCGTGCCCAGCGCCGGGGCGATGCGGACCTCCAGGCCGTCGAGGCGGTGGCGGTCCCAGTCGCGGGCGTATCGGGGCGGTTTGCCGCCGGGGGCGGTGAGGGCGCCGACGGGGATGCTGCGGGTGGACCGCAGGATCCCGGCCGTCGTGATGTTGGCGTTGTGGCCGCGGGTCGCGGCGGACGAGCAGCCGGTGTAGTAGGCGACGGGGATGGCCTCGTGCCCGGTGAGCAGGCAGGGCGGGCGTACGCCGAGGCGGTGGAGTTCGGCGGCGGAGCGGGCCCAGTCCTGGCGGCCCGCGGTGCTGCGGTCCACGGTGCGGTCCAACACGGCGTACTGCACGGCCAGATGCCCGGCCAGCCCGACGGCGACCACGGCGGCGACCACGGGGCGCCACCGGCCGTCGGGCTTGGTGGCCAGGTGGAGCAGCGCGTCCGCGACCGGGATGGCGAGCAGTGCGTAGGCGGGCAGGAGGAAGCGGGGCGCCGCGTATCCGATCATGAACAGGTACGGGAAGGCGGCCGTCGCGGCACAGAGCAGCGGGACCAGGGTGCGGGTGGTGCGTCCGGCGAGGAACGCGATCGCCAGCCCGTAGGCGGCGAGCAGGGGCAGGGCGAACCACCAGGCGTACACGACGGGGTCGGGCATCTCTCCGTCGCAGGGCCGGCACAGGGTGCTGCCGGCCAGGCTGCGTACCTGGTCGTCGACGGCGAGGTTCCAGCCCAGGTCGCCCTGGATCCGGGAGGCCTCGTTCAGCCGCTCCCGCAGACCGCCGTAACTGACGAACGCCTCGATCACCCACTCGACGCCCCCGGCCACGAGGCCCGCCACCAGGGCGAACCCGAGCCGCCGGTGCCGTAGCACCACCGCGAGGACGAGCAGCGGCAGCACGACCCATACGGCGTCCGTGGGCCGCATCCACGCCATCAAGGCGGCGCCGGCCAGGACGCCCCACAGGGCCCGTCCGTCGGCACGGTCCGCGCGGGCGCGCAGGAAGCAGCCGACGCAGAGCAGGGCGCCGAACGCGACCCAGAGGTTGGGCATGGCCTGCGGGCCGTAGAAGAGGGTCACCCACAAGGTGGCGAACAGGGCGCCCGCACCGGCCAGGACACGGGGCGGGAACAGTCCGCGCCAGGCGCGCAGGACCAGGTACAGGACGAGTCCGGACAGCAGGGCGAGATAGACGCGCAGCAGGGTCGTGGACGACGACCAGGAGGCGACGGGCCACACCAGCAGCGATACGCCACGCGCGCGTGGCGCGCTGAAGTAGGCGGCCGGAGCCTGGGTGCCGACCTGGCTGACGTACACCACCTCGTCCCAGCCGAGGCCCATCGAGGGCCGTGCGAGGAGCAGTTGGGCGAGGATGAAGGCACCGGCCACCGCCGCGAGCAGGCCGTCGCCGCGCGCTCGCCAGGACCCGCCGGGCACGGTCGACGCGTAGCGCCGCTCCATGCTCATGAGCATGGGCTTCGTGCCGTGGGTCATCGTCCGCCCCTCATCTCTGCAGGCCTGAATCCCTACAAGTCCGAAAACAGGGACAAACTAACCCGTAAGGGATGCTCACGCAGTGTGGGGTTCGGCCAGTCGCCTGATGCGGGCGGGTGACACACTCTGCGGTGTGACCCTGACCTTCACCGACCTCCTCACCCGAGCCCGGTCCCTCCCCCGGGACGGCCGCCGCGCCGTCCTCGGTATCGCCGGCAGCCCCGGCGCGGGCAAGTCGACGCTCGCCGAGCACCTGGTGCGGGAGCTGAACGGTGCCGGGGATCCCTGGGTCGCGCACGTGCCCATGGACGGCTTCCACCTCGCCGACGTCGAGCTGGACCGGCTCGGCCGCCGGGACCGCAAGGGCGCGCCGGACACCTTCGACGCCGCGGGGTACGCGGCGCTGCTGCGGCGGCTGCACGAGGAGTCCGACGGTGACACCGTCTACGCGCCCGGCTTCGAGCGGGTCCTGGAGCAGCCGATCGCGGGCGCCCTTCCGGTGGAGCCGACGGCCCGGCTGGTGGTGACCGAGGGCAACTATCTGCTGCTGGACACGGACGCGTGGACGCGGGTGCGTTCGCAACTGGACGAGGTGTGGTTCTGCGAGCTCGACGAACCCGAACGCATCGGGCGGCTGATCGCCCGGCACGAGGAGTTCGGCAAGCCGCACGACCAGGCGGTGGCCTGGGTGCTGGGCTCGGACCAGCGCAACGCGGAGCTGATCGCCGCGACCCGCGACAAGGCCGACCTGGTGGTGCCGGGCACGGCCCTGCCCGTGAGGGGCGTTTCAGCCCGTCCGGCGTTTGAGGACGAGGCCCTTTAGGGGCCGACGGGGGTCCAGGGGGCAGAGCCCCTGGCGGGGTAGAAGGGGCGGAGCCCCTTCAGGACGGGGCGGGTAGGGGCGGCGGGGGCGAGACTTCCAGCTCCGGCTCCCCGTGCGCGTCGCCCGCCGCCTCGCCGATCACGGCGGTGAACGCTTCCGTGCGAACCGTCAGCCCTGAACCGTCGTCGTATGCGAACGTGGGCGCGAACGGGCCCGTCGATCCGTAGCGTACGGCGAAGGCGTGCAGGTCCTCCGGGGCGCCGGGGGCCGGTTCGGCCTCCAGGGCCGTCGAGCCGACCAGATGCCGCCAGCCCTCGTCCGGGTTGCCGTAGCCGCGGGGGTCGGCGGCCAGGGCGAAGGCCGCCTCTTCCTGGGTCCGTTCCGCGCGGGCGTCGAAGTGGTCCACGCCGTCCGACTCCGGGTGGGTGAGGCGGAGTGCGCCCGCCGCCGTGACCTGACCCTCGGCGGACCTGCGCACCCGGTCGCCGTCGTCGGTGGCGTACGGCAGACCCGCGAGCAGGTACGGCGTTCCGGGGAGCCGCTCCACCGCGACGGTCGTCCAGAGGCTGGTGCCGTCGGTGACATACAGGGACCGGACGTGGCGCAGGACGTGGTCGCGGCCGACGACCGGCTTGGTGACCAGCTTGGCGGTGAGGCCGCCGGCGCGGACGTCCCGGACCCGGACCTCGCCCATGGGGCGGCAGAACAGGAAGCCGTCGGTCACCGGGCCGAAGCCGTGCTGCCGGTTCACGGCCGCCGGGAGGTAGTACGTGCCCGCCGCCTCGACCAGCGACGGGGTCATACGGTCGTCGAAGGCCACCGAGACCGTGCCCGCGCGGAGTTGGTGGCGAGCCGGGGTCGTGGACGGTGTGCGATGCCAGCGGGTGCTGTCCTGGATCTGCCAGACCAGCATCCAGGCGAAGTGGCCGTCGACGCCGCCGTCCGCCTTGACCGCGTGCCGGCCCCAGCGGGTGTCGCCCCGGTAGCGCCCCAGGTCGGAGCCGATCCGGGCGCCGAAGTAGCGCAGGCCCAGGACCGACTCGAAGCCGCTGTGCTGCTCGCTGTAGCGCGGTCCGCCGTTGTCGAAGCCGCCGGTGGTCAGGCGGGCGTCGAGGTAGCGGGCGAGTGCGTCACCGTCCTCGGCGAAGATCTCCTCGCCGCTGATCCGGTGCGCCTGGGCGAGGAAGGACAGGGAGATCGGGCCGTAGTTGTTGTCGTAGGCGCCGCCGTGCTCGGGAGGCAGCAGAGCGCCTCGGTCCGCGACGCGGTGGGCGCGGATCTTGTCGGCGTACAGGGCGAGCGCGCGCGAACGCACCGGCTCGCCCTGCTCCGGCGGGAGATGGCGGGCCAGCATCAACCCGCCGACGATGCAGCCGATGGCCTGGTTGCCCGCCTCCTGCGGGTTGAAGAAGGTCGCCTCGGTCAGCCAGTGCCAGTAGCCGTGCGCGACCTCGACGAGTTCGGCACGCTGCTCGTCCTGGACGAGCCCCTCCGCCAGGTCCAGCACGTTGACGGCCTGGAGGAGCGCCCACACCGTGCTCGGCCAGTCGCCGATGGGGTGGGCGCCGGAGGCGAGGGTGTAGCGGGCGTACGGCAGACCGGTGTTGCGCGCCTTCAGGTTCGGGTAGCCGGGGTTGTCCTCGGTGTACACCCGCTCACGCAGGTGGAAGGCGAGGCTGCGGCGCACCGCCTCGGGCAGACGCGGGTCCTTGCCGCGCTGCCAGGCGAGGGCGAGCAGCGAGGTGATGCCGAGGGAGGTGTCGCCGATGTCGTCGACGCAGTCCGGGTGTTCCAGGTTGCCCTCCGGCGTGAGCCGGGCCAGGGCCTGCTCCGCGACACCGGCGAGGACGGCGTCGTGCGCATCGGGGGTGTCGGGGAGGTCGTGCAGGGCGCCGAGCTGGCGAGGGAGATGCACGGGTGGTCAGCCCTTCATGCCTGAGATGGCCATGGTGTAGGTCGTCTGGGTCACGCGACAGGTGCGGGTCGGATGGCGCGCAGTGTGACGGTGAGTGTGTGCGGGCCGAGTCCACCGATGTAGACGCGGTTCCCGGTCGTGGCATCGGTGCCGCCCACCACGGTGTAGTCCTGCCCCGGGTCGTACCGCAGTACGTCGCTCCGGTCCGGCCCGGCCAGGGGTTCGCCCGCCTCGACGTCGGCCTCGACCCGGATCTCGTCGTCGCCGACCCGGTAGGTCATCGGTCCGGTCGTCAGGCACCAGCGTCCTTCGCCGATCGGGACGACGCCCTGCGGCTCGCCACCCGGCCGGAAGGTCAGTTCGAGGGTCCAGGGCACCGGTGGGCCGCTGATGTCGATCCGCAGGTCGGCCCCGTCCTCCCGCAGGTCGACCTCGACTCGGGTCGTGTGGGAGACCTCGTCCTGAGGGCGGTCGGGGAAGGCCATCGCCGCGGAGAAGCGGCCCTCGTCCACCAGGCGGTAGGCGCCGTCGTCGCGCCTCCGGTCCTTCGGGAGCGGCTGGTAGTAGGCGGTTGTGAGGGTTTGGGTGAGCCGGTACCGGTTGTCGGCGAGCTGTTCCATGTCGGCGGCACGGAATGGGCCCAGGTCGAAGAACACCCGCGAGACGCGGACCGCGTCGAGGACGGCGGCACCGGCGAACAGCCGCAGGAAGGTGGGGTTGCAGGCGAGGCCCGAGCGGATGCGCCGGTGCTCGGGCACGTCGGAGCCGCCGTACACCACGGTGTGCGCGGTGGCCGAGACGTGTGCGGCGAGGCGTGCGGTGGGGAGGTACCGGTCGCGCGGGAGCTTCTCCGCGTCCGGGGCCGGCAGGGCGCGGCACAGATCCGGGGTGAGGAGGGTCTGGGCGAGCAGGTCGGGGTCGTCGATGCCGTCGGCGGCCGCCAGGCGGGCCGCGCGGGCGAAGTCGCCCCGGCCGGTGCGGATCGCGAGCAGCCGGTAGTGCGGCAGGTAGGGCCACAGCGCGAACGAAAGCCTCTGGTCCTGGCGGCGCGAGTGGACGGTCTCCACCGTGCCGTCCGGCCTGATCAGGTCCAGGGTCGCGGCGAGGTTGCGTTCGACGGCGTCCAGCAGGTCGGTACGCCCGAGCACCTCGGCCAGCAACAGCAGCGCCGGGTTGGTCACGATGGACGCGTAGACGGCACTGCGTTCCGAGTACAGGCCCTCCGCGTCGATGTCGACGCCCTCGGCGAGCCACTCCTCGACGCGGTCGAGCAGCCGGTCGTCCGGGAACGACCGGTGCAAGCGGGCCAGCGCCGCGGACAGCTCCCAGCGGTGGTTCGGGGTGTGCACCCCACCGGTCAGGAGACTGCCGGTGGCTGCGTCGGCGATCTCGGCGAGCGCGGCCGTGACGCCGTCCAGTTCCGGCCCCGCGCCGGCGGCGAGGACGTGCGCGTCGCACACGTCGTTGACGGTGAACGCGGAGTCCGGCGGTGACTGCACGTTGTCGCCGCCCGCGAAGAGGCCGGAGGCCGTCTGCACGGCCCGCAGGGCACGGAGGTGCGTCATCGCGGCGGCGACGGCCCGCCCGCTGCCGTGCAGTGCCGAGTCCGGGGAGCGGTATGCCGCAACCAGGGTCTTCACCCGGCGGGCCAGAGCGCGGTGGGTCACACCGACGGGTTCCTCGTCCGGGCCGGCCGCCAGCGGGGCGGCCGGCCGGTCGGCGGCGCGGGCCACCGCGCGGACGAACTCGTGGTCGAACTCGTGGTCGAGCGGGGTGGGCAAGGTCAGTCCTTCAGTCCGGCGTTGATGTCGGCGTTCATGACGTAACGCTGGAACACCAGGAAGACGACGATCAGCGGGATCATGGAGATGACCGATCCGCCGAGGAGCACCGACCAGTTGATGTTCTGCGCCCCGACAAGGCTCTGGATGCCGATCTGCACGGTGAACTTCTCGGGGTCGTTGAGCATCAGCAGCGGCCAGATGTAGTCGTTCCACCGCCACTGGAACGACAGGATGGCGAGCGTCAGCATGATGGGCCGGGAGATCGGCACCATGATCCTCAGGAAGATCGACAGCTCACGGGCGCCGTCGATGCGGGCGGCCTCGATGAGCTCGTCGGGGACCGTCAGGAAGAACTGGCGGAACATGAAGCAACCGGTCGCGGTCAGCACGGCCGGGAGGATGATGCCGGCGAGCGAGTTGTAGAGGCCGAGGTCGCGGACCACCAGGAACTGCGGGGCGAGCATGACCTCGGACGGCAGCATCGTGGTGGCCAGAATGCCGACGAAGAAGACCTTGAGCCACTTGTTGTCGTACTTGGCCAGCGCGTACCCCGTGCAGCAGCTGACTCCCACCGTGAGGACCGTCGCGATCACACACACGATGGTCGTGTTGATGAAGTACTGGGAGAAGTTGGCGCTGTCCCACGCCGCCTCGTAACCCGACACGGTGGGGTTGTGCGGGAACAGCGTCAGCGGAAGGGAGAACAGGTCTCCGGCCGGTTTGAAGGAGCTGAGGACGAACCACAGCACCGGCACCCCGTAGAGAGCTGCCAGGACCCACAGCAGTGTCGTCGCGGGAATCGCGCGCCGAAGCCCACCAGTGGCCGCGCTGCCGGGCCGCTTCTTGCGAACAGCCCGTCCGGGCGCGGAGTCGACCTTGCGTGGCATGTCTGTGGTTGTCATCGGTTCTCCACCCGCCTGTTGACCATCAGCTGGATGATCGCGACGGCCATCAGGATGAGCATGAGCACGAACGACGCGGCGCTCGCGTAGCCGATCTGGCCCGATTTGAAGCCGGTTTGGTAGATGTACTGGACGAGCAGGTTGTTCGACGTTCCGGGCCCGCCGTTGTTGAGGGAGGCGAACAGCGGATATTCCTTCATCCCGTGGATCGTGTTGAGCAGGATGACGATGAAGGAAGTCGGCGCGATGCTCGGCAGGGTGATGCTGACGAACTGGCGCCACGGACCGGCGCCGTCGAGCGCGGCCGCCTCGTAGTACGACGTCGGTACGTTCTTGATCGCCGCGATGAACAGCAGCATGGAGAAGCCCGTCCAGGCCCAGGATGCCGCCACCACGACCACCAGCAGCGACAGGTCCGCGTTCGACTGCCACGGAACGGCGCTTCCGCCGAACTTCTCGATGAGGTAGTTGACCAGTCCGAAGTTCTCACCGAACAGCCACCGCCACAGGACACCCACGACGATGGGCGACAGCAGCCAGGGGATGAAGAAGAAGATACGGGCGACCGACACGCCCTTGGCCTGCTTGCTCACCAGCACGTTGGCGATGAGCAGCGAGAACACGAAGTTCAGCGGTACGAAGAGCACGGTGTACAGCAGCGTGCGGGTCATCGCGTCGTAGAAGGCGGAGTCCCCGAACAGGTTGCTGTAGTTGTCCAGTCCGACGAACTGGAACGCCCCCACGCCCGTGTAGTTCGTGAAGGAGTAGACGAGCCCGATCACCGCCGGCCAGAGGAAGAACAGCGCGAAGAGCACGACATTGGCCGCGATGAGGACGAGCGGCGCGACGGTGTACTTGCTTCGTCTCCTGGGCGGGCTCACGGACACGTCCGAGGCTCGTTTTGTCATCTTCCTGACTCCGTGCTGGTGGAATGGGTTCCTGTGGGCTCAGGCCAAGAGCCCGGCGTCACGTGGGGTCCGGGGGCCAGGGCGGCGGTGTCTCGACCCCGCCGCCCGGGCCCCCGGCCTACGATCAGCCGCCGACCTGCTGGTTGTAGCCGTCCACAATGTTCTGCAGGGCCTTGTCGGCCGACTGCTCGCCGTTGATCGCCTTGCCGAGCTCCGCCTTGGTCGGGTCGTCGGCGAGGCTCTTGCCCTTCAGCACCCAGTTCGTCTGCGCGCCGTTGAAGTAGCCGGAGATCGGGTCGTAGAGCGGGATGGACTCGTTGTAGAGCTTGAACGCCGCCTGCGCCGCCTCGGACTTGAAGGGGTACTTCGGGTTCAGACCGCTCTCGACCGGCAGGAAGCCGGAAGCCTCGCACAGCGCCTGGTAGTGGTCGGGCTCGTACAGCCAGGACAGGAACTTCTTCGCGGCGGCGGCCGCGTCGGCGTTGTTGTTGAAGCCCACCGTCATGCCGCCGCTGTTGACGTCGCTGGCCTGCACCGGCTGGGCGGGAGTCGGGACGCTCGCCCACTCGAACTTCGTGATGCTCTCCGCGTAGGCGGCAACCTGCCACACGCCGGACCAGTAGGCGACGACGTCACCGCTCTGGAACATGGCCGACGGGTCGGCGCCGCTGGTCCACACCGACTTCGGCATGGTCTTGTCGTCGTTCAGTCCGACGAAGTACTTCACGGCCTTCTTGGTCGCCGAGTCCACCGAGAACTTGCCCGCGGAGTCCGCGTGGACGTACTTCCCGCCCATCTCGTACACCATGGCGCGCAGCCGGGACGGCGACTGGTCGAAGGTCAGGGAGTACTTGGCGTTGGTCTTCTCCCGGACCTTGTCCGCCGCCTTGATGAACTCGGTCCAGGTCCAGGTCTTGTCCGGCGAGGTGGGGTAGTCGACGCCGGCCTTCTCGAAGAGCGACTTGTTGATGAACATGCCGGACGCGGTGACGTCCGAGGGGATGGACAGCACCTTCCCGGACGAGTCCTTGGCGACGAAGTTGGCGTTGATCTTGTTCGTCTTGTTGTTGGCGATGTCGCTGAGGTCGATCAGCTTGTTCGACCAGATCGGGTCGAGCGCCGGCACGGCCGCCACGTCGGGCAGCGAGTTCGCCTGCGCCGAGTTGCGCAGCTTCGTCGTGTAGCCGTCGTAGGGGATGTTGACCAGCTTGACCTTGACGCCGGTCTCCTTCTCGTACTGCGCCACCATCTTCTTCCAGCCCGCGTCCTGCCCCGGCACCGTGGAGATCCAGAACGTCAGCGACTTGGAGGTCCCGCCCGAGTCGGATCCCCCTCCACAGGCGGAGAGCAGTAGGGCACCTGCCGTGGCCACGGCAGCGAGGGGAACCAGGCGGCCTATGGCGCCGCGGCCGAGTCGGCGGGAGCGCCGCACACCCACAGTGGTCATCTTCGATCCCTTTTCGTGGTAAGAGACGGAGCACGGCGCCGACCAAGGCGGCACGGGTGCATTTTGCAGGAAAATTCGCTTTCCGGAGGGGGCGGCCTCGCCCGGCCGCGTCGTCCACGCGGGGCGAGATCCCCGGCCGTCCTGGCCGTCACCGCACGGGCACGCCCTCGTGCGGTTGCCGTACGTCGAGTACGGGCGGGATGTTCGCCCCAAGCCGGCGTCCCGGCCGACTTAGAAAGCGCTTGTCCGGACATTGGCAGACCGAATCCGAAACCGTCAATCCTTCGTCCGCGCCGCGTCGGTCACGGTTTGGACTCCTCTGGCCACCGCGAGGCGCGCCGCGCCGACCACGGTACCGAGATCACCGACCTGACTGCTGACCACCTCGGTGGGCCAGCTGAGCCGCTCCAGCTCGGCCCGCACACCGGGCAGGAGCTGCGGAAACGCGCCGGTGCTGCCGCCCAGCACGAGCAGCCCAGGGTCCAGTACGGCGGTCACGGCGGCGGCCAGCCGGCCCACGTCCACGGCGTGCCGGGCGACGACGGCACGGGCCGGGGCACTGCCCTGTCCGGCGAGCGCGAAGAGCCGCTCGGCCGTACGGGGGCCGGCGCCGTCGGCATCCGGCCATGCCTCGGCGGCCCGGCGCAGCAGGGAACGGGCCCCGATGTACTCCTCCAGGGCCTCGTGGCGGGGCTCCAGGCCGTCGTCCCAGGGGTAGGGCAGCCGGGCGAGCTCTCCGGCGGCTCCATTCGCCCCGGCCAGCACCTGTCCTCCTACGACGATGCCGAGACCGATACCGACGCCGATCCGCAGATAGCCGAAGGTGTGGCGGCCGCGCGCCGCGCCCTCGTGCAGTTCCGCGAGGGCGGCGCAGTTGACGTTGTTCTCCAGATGGACGGGGACTCCGGGCGGCAGCGCGACGGCCACCGCGTCGAAGACGGGCCCCGCCTTGGCGGTCGCCGGGCGCATGCCGGAGCCCTCCTCGGCCCGGGCGGTGACGTCACCGACGGCCACCACGATGGTGCGCAGCGGGGCGTCGGCTGGCAGCGCGTGGAGGGCATCGCGGACCACGTCGGCCGCCTCGGCCCGGGGGCCGGTGGCCTCGGCGAGCAGGGTGCCGTCCAGGGCGCAGCCGCGGACCCGGGTGAGCGCGGGGCCGAGGTCGACGGCGAGCACGGCACCGGCGGCCGGGCCGAGACGGTAGACGGCCGCGTTGCGGCCCGTGCCGCTGGAGGCGGTGCCGGAGTGGGCGGCCAGCTGGACGCCCTCCAGTTCGGCGACGGCGGCGGAGACCGTCGGTTTGGACAGCCGCGCCAGGCTGGCGAGCTGCGGCCGGGTCGCGGTGCCGGCCTGGGCCAGCACGGTGAATACGTGGCTCGCGCTCTCGGTCAGACGGGGGGCTCTTACCACGTCGTGTTCCACAGTTCCCCCAGGTGACAGGCTGCTCTCCCGGGCCGATCGGCTCGGCGGAAGGCGGCGATGGGTTGCCCTGGCGGCACGCGTCGCCGACCCGGGCGAAAGGCCCGGGAAGCCGACTGCGCGACGCCTATTGACACGCACTGTACTTCGTTAGTTAACTTCCTAACGAACGTCCCGGTACTCGCCTGCCGTGGTCCGTCCAGAGGCCCGTCCCGGGGCTTCCCTAGCTCTTCAACTGTCTTGCCCTCCGGCACGGTTCGCCCCGCCGTCGCAGCACACAGCTCACCGACGAAAGAGGATCCGTGCAGGTCACCCCTTTGTCTGGCCCTCTGATGGTCGGCATCGACGTGGGCGGCACCAAGTCGCATCTCCGCGCGCTCACGGGCGACACCGTCGTGGCCGATCACGTCCGGCCCAGCAGCGGCTGGCGGCCGTACGATCCGGTGGCCGCCGCCGGCTGGCTGGCCGCGCTGTTCGCCGAGGCCCTTCCCAAGGGCACGCGCCCGTCCGCGCTGGCCGTCGGCGCCCATGCCTGCGAGACCGCGCGTCAGTGCGCACAGATCCGTACCGCGCTCCAACTGCACTTCGACGCGCCCGCGCTGGTCGTGGGCGACGCCGAACTGCTCGTGCCCGCGGCGGGCCTGGACAAGGGTGTCGGCCTGGTCGCCGGCACCGGATCCGTCGCCGTGGGCCGCTTCGCCGACGGCACACCGGTCCAGGTCGGCGGGTGGGGCGCGCTGCTCGGCGACGAGGGCGGCGCCGCCGGTCTCGTCCGCGAGGCCGTTCGTGCCGTATGGGCCGCGCACGACCGCGGCGAGGAGCCCGACGCGCTGGCGCTCGGCCTCCTGGCCTCTTTCGACGTCCCCGAAGTACCCGCGCTCGGCGCCGCGCTGGAGTCCGTCACGTCGGCCTCCGCCGAGTGGGGCCGGCACGCCCCGGCCGTCTTCACGGCCGCCGAGTCCGGCTCCCCGCTCGCCCGCACCGTGATCGCCGAGGCGGGCCGCTCCCTGGCCGCGCTCGTCGAACGCCTCGCCGCCCGTGGGGTGGTGGTCGACGACGTCGTGGTCGCGGGCAGTACCGTCCTCGCCCAGCCCTCGCTGTACGACGCCTTCGTGTCGGCGCTCGAGGAGAGTGTGCCGACGGCCCGGCCGCGTCCCCTGCGGGCGCCGCCGGTCGAGGGTGCGGTGGCGATGGCCCGTTCACTTGTGTGACATGTTCCGGTCGCCGACTCTCCTCCGCTCCGCCATGACTCGCCCGTAGATCTTCGCTCGTACGACCTCCCGGCCGCACGGCCGCAGAACTCAAGAGAGGCCACACCCATGCCGTCATCCGCCGGGCAGCACTCCCCCGCGTCGCTCACCGAACACCCCATGCGGCGAAGGGGGTTCCTCAAGACCTCCCTGGGAGCCACGGCCGGCGTCGTGGCCGCGCCCACCCTCGTCAGCTGGCTGGCCGCGGCGGACGCGAAGGCTTCCGCGGCCGCCGCCGCGTTCGTGGACGACTACAAGACCAACGTCGTCGCGAACCTGACGCCCGAGACCAACGCAGTGGTCCGCGTCCTCGGCGGCTTCGCGAAGGTGTGGAAGACCGGCGGCGCCTGGAACACCGGCACGCCGCTCATGCCCGAGGTGCTGCGCGCCAACGTGCGCTACAGCGTCCGGATCACCGCCGCGCGCACGGACGCCCAGGCGAAGGAATCGTTCATCATCGACCGGCAGCACCAGAGCTACTCGGTGATCGCCGGTCTGGGTCCGCTGGCCGACCTGTACAAGTCGGGCGCCAAGGCTGTCACTTCGATCACCAGCGCGCCGGACGGCACCCCCGCCGGGAAGATCAACGACGCCGTGCCCGCCGACGCGCCGGCCGGTTCCGCGATCGGCGCGGGCTCGTACGACTCGGAGCTCGGCAAGGTGGCCAAGCTGGTCGACACCGTGCGAGGCCCCTTCGCCTCCGGCAACCCGGCCAAGTTCGCCTTCCAGTACCCGCGTCCGTGGCGGATGAACGAGGACAGCGAGGTCGTCGACACCGGCAAGAAGGACGAGTTCGGCTTCCCCATATACGAGTCGGAGGTGGTCGTCGCCCCGCAGCTGCTGCGCCAGCGCGGCGAGAACCCGGCCGAGGACGGCGGCTTCCCCAGCGGCCACACCAACGCCCTCCACCTGGCGGCCCTGGCGTACGCCTACGCCGTGCCCGAGCGGTTCCAGGAGCTGGTGACCCGCGCCTTCGATCTCGCCCACACCCGCATCGTGGCGGGTATGCACTCCACGGTCGACGTCCTCGGCGGCCGCATCATGGCCACGGCCCTGGCCGCCGCCGCCCTCTCCGACCCGGCCAACGCGGAACTCAAGGCCGCCGCCCGCGCCCAGGCCCTGGCGTACTTCGAGGAGCGGACCGGCACGACGGCCGACACGCTGTACGCCTACGCCCACTCGGCCTCCGCCGGCACCGACCCGTACGCCGACCGGGACGCCAACGCCCGCACGGTCAACCCCAAGCTGACGTACGTGCTCACCCGGCGCGGCCGCGACGAGGCCCTGACCGTGCCGAAGGGCGCCGAGGTGCTGCTGGAGACGCGGCAGCCGTACCTGACCGCGGCCCAGCGCCGCGAGGTGCTGCGCACGACCGCGCTGCCCGCCGGGTACGTCCTGCTGGACGGGTTCGAGCAGTGGGGGCGGCTCGACCTGTTCACCGCGGCGGACGGTTACGGCGCCTTCGACTCCGATGTGACCGTGACGCTGGACGCGGCGGCCGGGGGCTTCGGCGCGGCGGACACGTGGCGCAACGACATCCGCGGCGACGGCGGACTGACCAAGCGCGGCACCGGCACGCTCACGCTGACGGGGCACAACCGCTACCACGGCGGCACGGCGGTCGAGGCCGGTGTGCTGGTCGCCGGGTCCGCCAACGCTCTCGGGCAGGGCGATGTGCGGGTGGTGGGCGGCACGCTCCGTGCGGACAAGGTGCTGCGGGTTCGCGGTGCGTATGCCCAGGAGGTCGACGCGACCCTGGAGCTGCTGCTGCGCAAGAACCACGGTCCGGCGCTGGAGGTGTCCGGCCGGGTGCTGCTGGGCCGGGGCAGCGTGCTGTCGCTGCGCCTCGACGCGGAGCGCCCGCCGGTCGCCGGCAGCACCGTTCCGGTCATCGAGGCGCAGCGCCTGCGCGGCCAGTTCGACCGCGTGGAGCTGAACTCCGACACGCTGCGGGCCGTACCCGTCTACACGACGGACGGTCTGTCGGTACGAATCCTCAAGCGGTAACCCCCTGTCCGGCGGGTGCTGATGCAGAGTAGGCCCATGAGCCGGCTCTCCCCCAGCACCCGCCGCCGCGGGGTCGGCGGCACCGCGGAGCGGATGATGGCGCTCGAACAGCACTCGGCCCCGGCACAGCCGGCATGCCACGACGTGCCTGACGCCTCCGGCGCGCCCGACGCTCCGCCTCGGCAGCAGTGGGGCAGGCGGTGGCTCGTGCCCCTCCTCGTGGTCGTGCTGCTCGGCCAGATGGCCGTCGCGATGGTGACGACGGCCGTGCGGCAGACACCGACGATCGACGAACCCGTGTACGTGGGCACGGCGGCCGAGTATCTGCACGAGCACCGCCTGCGGCACAATCCCGAGCATCCGCCGCTGGGGAAGCTGGTCATCGGCGTCGGAGTGGCGCTGGCCGATCCGCAGGTCGATCGCTCCTTCACCGGCGATCAGGGCCAGTTGGGGCGGCATCTGCTGTACGAGTCCGGGAACGACCCGTGGCGGCTGATGCTGTTCGCCCGCCTCCCGGTGATCGTTCTGACGCTTCTGTTCGGGTTGGTCGTCTTCTCCTTCGCCCGTGAACTCGCGGGTTCGGTGGGGGGTTTGGCGGCTCTCGGGCTGTACGCCTTCTCCCCCGACGTCATCGCGCACGGCTCGCTCGCGACGCTGGACGTTCCGGCGGCCGGGTTCGTGCTGACGTCGGTCTGGCTGCTGTGGCGGGCCCGTCGCCGACCCCGGCTCCATGTGCCACTGGCCGGTGTGACGCTCGGGGCGGCGCTGGCGACGAAGATGAGCATGCTGGCGGCGGTCCCGGTACTCGTGACGCTCGCGGCGCTGTCCGTGTGGTGTGCAAGGCCGTCGACCGAGCCCCGCCGCAGGGCGCTCGTGCGCGCGGTCGCGGGCGCCGGCGTCGTGACGCTGGCCGCCGTCGCCGTCGTATGGGCCTCGTATCTCGTCGTCGATCCGCGGCTGCGCTGGGCGCCGGAGCAGCCGGTGCCCGTCGTGCACGGACTGCGGTCACTGGCGGTCGAGTTGCTGCCGTTCCCGGAGGCGTACCGGGACGGGATGCGTGTCCAGTTCGGCTTCGAGAACCACCCGTGGCAGGGCTTTCTGTTCGGCCGGCTCTACACGGGCTCCCTCTGGTACTACCTGCCGGCCGCGCTGCTGGTGAAGACGCCGCTCGGCCTGCTCGCCCTGTGGGCGGCCGGGGCGGTCGCGTCGGTGGCGGTACGGCGGCTGCGGCCGGTGGCGCCGTATCTGCTGGTGCCCACGGCCGTGCTGTTGGCCGCGGCGATGCTCGGGTCGCGGGACTTCGGCACGCGGTACGCCGTGTTCGTGCCGATGTTCCTGGCGGTGGCGGGAGGCTGTGTGCTCGCGGTGCGACGGCGGTGGGCGCCGGTCGCGGTGGGGGCGCTGGTGCTGTTCGTCGCGGTCAGCTCGCTGCGGGCGTTCCCCTACTATCTGCCGTACTCCAACGAGGCGTTCGGCGGCCCGGAGAAGACCCATCTGCGGTTGCACGACTCCAACGTGGACTGGGGCCAGGACCTCGGCCGGCTGGCCGACCGGCTGCGCGAGCGGTACCGGGGCGAGCGGATCTGGCTCGTGTACAAGGGCAGCGGGGTGCCGTCCGCCTACGGCATCCGTGCCGCCGATCCGCGCAAGGTGCCCGTCGGCGAGGTGCGCGGGCTGCTGGTCGTGTCGGACTCCTCGGTGGCCAAGGCGACGGGGCGGCTGGCCCAACTGATCGACAGCAGTCGGCCGATCGACTCGGTCGGCCATTCGATCACGATCTATCGACGGTGAGCGTCGCCCCAGTCCAGCGCCCAAGGTCGCCACATTGTGTGAGCTATGTTGAAGCACTGTGGGAGACAAAGGAGACGCACCGGTGCCATCGTCCCAGCAGGCACGCGCGCAGGCATCCGCGATCACCTCGGGAAGGACGGCTCCGGAGGTTGAGGCATCCCCGACTTCCCAGCTCAGGACGCTTTTCGACCAGCCGAGGCTGTCGCCCGGGCAGCGGCGCATCGCCCAGTATCTGATCGAGCACATCACCGAGGCGGCGTTCCTTTCGATCACCGATCTGGCGGAGCGAGCCGGCGTGAGCCAGCCCTCGGTGACGCGTTTCGCCGCGGCGGTCGGCTTCAGCGGCTACCCCGCGCTACGGGAGAAGCTCCAGTCGATCGCGCTGGGCGCCCTCGCCGGGGGCCCGGCGGCGGCCGAGGAGAACGGCGCCAACGAACTGCAGGCCGCGGTGGACGCCGAGATCGAGAGCCTGGAGAACCTGCGGCGCGACTTCGCCGACCCCGACGAGGTGATCGACGTCGGCCGCAAGCTGTCGCGGTCGACCCCGCTGACCATCCTCGGGCTGCGCATCTCGGCGTCTCTTGCCGAGTACTTCGCCTACGCGGCGCGCCGTATCCACCCGGATGTGCGGCTGGTGACGCGGGGCGGCAGCGTCGCCTACGACGCGCTGCTCCAGTCTCGCGAGGCAGGCGGCACCTGGGTGCTGGCGTTCTCCATGCCACGGCACGCCCAGGAGACGCTCACCGCCGTACGGGTCGCGCGCAGCGCCGGGCTCAAGGTCGCCCTGGTCACCGACCTGGCGCTCGGGCCGGTGGCCGACACCGCCGACGTCGTCTTCGCCACCGGCACCGGCTCCCGCCTGGTCTTCGACTCCTATGCCGCGCCCGGCCTGATGGCCGCCGCGCTGCTGCAGGCCATGACCGACGCCGACCCGGAGCGGACGCAGGCGCGGCTGGAGGAGTACGAGCACATCTCGGACGAGCACCAGTTCTTCCTGCGGGACTGATCCCGCGCATCGCCGCTCACGCAGGGCACTCTCCACGCAGGCAAAACCGGAGCACAGCGGAACCATTCATTTCAAATCACGCATGAATGTTTTCATGCTCCTTGCAAAGCGGACGGCATATATAAATACTTCACACGCACCATCCGCCCGCCGAAAGCAGCCGGTCCGCTCATGCGCACGCACGTCACCCCATCCGCCGTGCGAACGCCGTCTGCCTTTCCGGGCTCCTCCGCGAACAGCCGAAGCCGCCGTCTCCTACCCGCGTCGGCGCCCGGGCTGTTCGGTCGGGCATCGCCTGCGCGAGCGCCCGTGGCGGCGGCCCCGGTCATCCCCTAGGCCGGGGCCGCCCCGACCCCGTCGGTGACACCCCATACGACGCCCGCACACCCGGAAGCGACGACCATGCCTCTGACGACCACACGCATCAGCTCCGACTGGCCGTGCCAGGTCAAGACCCCCGGTTCCTACGACTGGGAACGCTCCGCGGCCAAGTGGCTGCGCGAGCTGGTGCCGGCCCGCTACGCCAGCTACCCGGCGCTGATCCGCCACCCCGTTCTGCTCGCCCGGCATGCGCAGATCCAGGTCCAGAACGAGATCCGGGTGGCGCGCACCGCCCTGCAGACCGCACGGGCCGACCTCCCCGCGCTCGGCATGCCCGAGGCGGTCATCGAGCACACCATCAAGATGTACGCGGCGGAGGTCATGCAACTGCAGCACATCGCCCGCAGCGTGCGCGCCGTGTCCCAGGCGTTGATCGACCACGGTCGCTGAGCCGTCGCGCGCACCGCACACCGCGTCAGGAGGCGTCCGCCGTAGCCGCACAGGTGACCGTCGCCGACGGCTGTCCGGTGGTGTCCGAGGCGGCGGCCACGAAGCCGAAGGTGACGCTCGCGCCGGGCGCCAGGGTGCCGTTCCACGACGCGTTGGTGACCGTCGCCCTGCCGTCGTCCTGGGTCGTGGCGAGCGTGCCGTCCCAGACCTGGGTCAACCGGGTGCCGTCGGGCGGTACGACCGTCGCGGTCCAGCCGGAGGCCGAGGAGGCGGGCGCGTTGGTCACGGTCACCTCACCCTGGAAGCCGCCCTGCCAGCTGTTGACGGTCCGGAAGGACGCGGTGCAGTCGGGGTCACCGGCCTCGCCCGCGCCGGGTCCGCCCGGCGCGGGTTCAGTGGGCTCGGCCGAGTCGGGGGCTGAGGCGGTCGCGGACGGAGCCGTATCCCGGGCCGCCGTGTCGTCACCGTCGCCCGGGAGCAGGAGAGCACCGCCGAATCCGATGACCGCGGCCGCGGTTACGGCGACCGCGACGGCGGTGCGGCGAAATCCGGGGCCGGAGGCCTTGGCGGGGTGGGTGCCACCGCGCGGTGCGATTCTTGTGTCCTCGGCGACGGCAGGCAGTTCCTGTGTCGCGTCCTCGGCGCCGGGCAGGGATCCCGGCACGGCCACGGCCTCGTAGCGCTTGTTGTCCTCCTCCCACTCCCTGAACAACTCCGCGAGGGCGTCGGTGCGGCGTGGGCGCAGGACGCGGATCGGTTCCAGGGCCGGACCGTCGTCCGGCTCCTCGGCGTCGGGCCGTGTGGGCACACCGCTCTCCTTCCGTCCCCGTCTGCACGGGGCTTCGCCAATCCCCGAGGAGTGATACGGGGCCCGCGTCCCGCCGGTTCAGCGCGGTTCGGAGAGCGCACGGGCCCGGTCAGGCGGGCGCGGCGAGGAAACGGTCCAGGGACGCCTTCATCGCGGCGACGAAGGCGTCCCGCCCCGTGTCGTCCAAGGCGTCCAGGGACAGATAGGGGTTGAGGTCCTCCAACTCGACCAGCAGGAGCTCGCCGTCCGGGGCGCGACAGGCGTCGACTCGCTGAATGCCGTGGTCGAGGCCGTTCCATTCGATGAAGCGCCGGGCGAACTCCAGGTCCGCGTCGGTGGGTTCGTAGCGCTCCAGCTGCCAGCGCCGGTCGGTGTGCGGCGCGTAGAGGGCGTACTGGAAGTCGTGGTCGACGAAGTAGAAGGAGACCTCGTAGGCGAAGTCGACACACGGCTGGACGAGGACGTCCCGTACGTCCCCGGCGAGCAGGTCGCGCAGCCCCGCGGCAGGCACGATCCGCAGCCCAATCGAGTCGGCGCCGAGTTTGGGCTTGACGACGTACCGATCGGCCTCGGGCAGCAGGCGTAGGTCCTCGGCGCGGTCCACGGTGGGGATGACCGGGTATCCGGCGGTGGTCAGGTCGAGCAGGTACTGCTTGCCCGCCATGTCCGCCCTGCCGGAGAGCGGGTTGTACACCCGCGTCCCGTCGGCGGCCGCGCGTCGGCGGAACTCGTCGTGCGCGTCCTGGTAGCCCAGCACCGGACCGCTGTTGCGGACGACGACCCCGTCGAAGGCGTCCATGAGCGCGAGCGTGTCCCGGGGGTGGCAGACGGCGAGGTCGAAGTCCTCCCGCAGGCGCGAGGTGAGGAAGATGTCCTCGTCGCAGTAGCGGCGCCCGCGTGCCTGGTAGGCCAGGTCGGTGACGTACAGCAGACGGGGTCGGGCGGACGGCATGCGGGGCTCCTCGGCAGCGGCGGCAGGCGATCGTAGGCAGACCCACGCCCACCGAACAAACGTCGGAAGACTCCGGACCGCACCCGCCGTGCGGGAGCACTCAGTTCCCTGTCGGCACAGCACTGAGTGCCATCGGCGCTGCCCGGGTGCTACGTTCCCGTCCATGAGCTCCAGCAGCGCGGTGCCCGGCCGCGGCGAGAAGGCGGAGGCCGCGGCGGCGAAGCCCCCGATGCGGGAGGCCCTGGTCGCGGCGGCGTTCCGGCTGTTCACGGAGCGGGGCTACGAGCAGACGACGGTCGACGACATCGTGGCGCTGGCCGGTGTCGGACGGCGCTCGTTCTTCCGGTACTTCCCGTCCAAGGAGGACGTGGTCTTCCCCGACCACGAGCGGTGCCTGGCCGACATGACCGCCTTCCTCGCCACGAGCGGCGAGGAGCACGAGCCGGTGCGCCGGGTGTGCGACGCGGCCCGGCTGGTGCTGCGCATGTACGCGGAGAATCCGGCCTTCTCCGTGCAGCGCTACCGGCTCACCAAGAAGGTGCCGGGGCTGCGCGCGTACGAGCTGTCCGTGGTGTGGCGCTACGAGCGCGCCCTGGCCCAGTATCTCCGCGAGCGCTTCGCCGCCCGGCGCGAGGGGACCCTGCAGGCCGACGTGATCGCCGCCGCCGTGGTCGCGGCGCACAACAACGCGCTGCGGTCATGGCTGCGGTCGGACGGACAGGGCGACTCCAGTGCCGCGGTGGACCACGCACTGGGGTATGTGCAGTCCGCCTTCGGTGTCGCGCCGCCCCCGGGCCCCGCCCTCGACGAGCAGCCGGACGACGTGGTGGTCGTGGTGTCCCGGCGCGGCGCCCCCCTGTGGCGGGTCGTGCAGGAGATCGAGACCACGCTCGGACGCGACTGATCCAGGTCCCGGCCGGATTCACGTCCCGGCCAGATTCAGGGTACGCAGTGCCTTTACGTCTGGCACTGAGTGCCATACGCTGCCGCTGTGCACGGTGGCACGGTGAACCGGGCACGTGCGTGCACGGACGACCCGCGCACGTGGGATTCCGGCCGAGCGCAGGGAGTTGACCAGCGTGTACCACCACTCAGGCAGCGTTGCTCGTCAGACCGTCGGCTTCGGAGCCGGCCTCCTCGAACCCGCGGCCCCGGACACGGAGGCCGTGCTCTTCCAGCGCTGCACCTGGTGCGGCACCGCCATGTACCACCGGCTGCTGTGCCCGGTCTGTCAGGGCAGTGACCTGCGCACGGAGCGCAGCGAGGGCGTCGGGACGGTCCGCCACTCCACCGTGGTGCACCGCAACACCCCCGCCGCGCGCAATGTGTCGCTGGTCGAGATGGCCGAGGGGTTCGTCGTGCGCGGCCGGGTCATGGGCCCGCCCATCGGCATCCACAGCGGGGACCGGGTACGGCTGTCCACGGCGAAGGACCCGGTCCGGGGCGAGCCGGTGTTCCAGCTCGTCGACGAGCCGTACCGGGCCTGGACCTGAGCCGCCGCTCCCGGACCGCCTGAGGGCTCTGGCCCCAACCCGGCCCACCGGGACCAACTCCCCCCTCCGTCACCTCCCTTCACAGGCAACGCACAAGCACCTTCCGCCGTCCTCTCCGAGTGAGGGCACCGGGGCAGTCCCGGGGCGAGCGGAAGGAGGGGCACGTGATTCGTGCCCGGCGAATAGGGGTCACCGCGGTGGCGTTACTCGCGGTGGTGGGGGCGTCGCCAGGGTGGGCCCAGGCTCAACCGGCGTCCGACGTCCGGCTGTTGGCCGACTCGGCGGACGACGGTGACGGTCTGCCGGCCGACTGGAGCATCACCGGCGAGGGCACCGCGCGCAAGCTGGTGTGGCGGTCCGACGAACGCGTACCCATGGGCGACGCCCGGGTCGAGTTCTACGCCGGCGACCGTCTGCTCGGCCGTCCCGCCCCCGGGAAGGACGGGCGCACGTTCCGGCTCGGCCTCGACGGGGTCCGCCTGGACTCGGTGCGGGACCTTCAAGTCCGGGCCGCCGGGCGCCGGTTGGACGCTACCGACACCGCATCCGGCGCGCGCTCGGCGGTGACCGTCCCGAAGCGGCTGCCGGCGAACCAGGTCGACCCCGGCAAGCCGGGCGCCTACGGGACCGTCACGGGCGAGTACGACCTCGACCCGGTACGGCTTCCGGGATTCACCGAGCCGGTCGAGATGCGGGCCGTGGTCGTGGCGCCAAAGAACGCCGACGGCCGCCGTCCGCTCGCGCTGTTCCTGCACGGACGCCACTTCACCTGCTACACCCCGCAGGGCGACATCACCGGCGACTGGCCCTGCGCCGCCGGCTCCAAGCCGGTGCCGAGTCACCGTGGTTATCTGCGCGACCAGCGCCTCCTGGCCTCCCAGGGCTATGTGACCGTTTCGATCTCCGCCAACGGCATCAACGGCCAGGACTGGCAGGCCGAGGACGGCGGGGCGCAGGCCCGTTCCTCGCTCGTACGGCAGCATCTCGCCCGCTGGGCCGACTGGTCCGCCCATCCGACCACGGCACCCGCGGCCGTACGCAAGTCGCCCAGGGCCGATCTGTCACGAGTGCTGCTCGTGGGGCACTCGCGAGGCGGCGAGGGCGTCAACCGGGCCGCGATGGACAGCCTCTACCCGCCGCCCGCGGCGCAGGACGGCTATCACGGACCGGTGCGCTGGCGCGTCCGCGGCACCGTACTCATCGGCCCGACGATCTTCGGCCAGAACCCCGTCCCGGACGTGCCGTCGATGACGATCCTGCCGGGCTGTGACGGCGATGTGTCCGATCTGCAGGGCGAGGTGTACGTCGACGGCACCCGCGGGGTGAGCCGTGGCAGCGCGCTGCACAGCGCCGTGTACATGGTCGGCGCCAACCACAACTACTTCAACAGCGAGTGGACGCCGGGGCAGGCCGAGGCGCCCGCCGACGACGACTTCTGGCACGACGAGGAGCAGCCCGACCCGGTCTGCTCCCCCGGCACCCGCACCCGGCTGACCGCCGACCAGCAGCACAAGGCCGGCGCCACCTACATCGCGGCGGCGGCACGGCTGTTCGTCGCCGGGGACGACCGGGTACGCCCGCTGCTCGACGGCTCGGGCCGGCGCGCCCCCTCGGCCGACCCCGCGCACGTGCTCACCCACGCGGTGGGCGCGAAGCGCGGCGCCGGTTTCCTGCCGGACGGCAAGGTCACCGTGAGCGGTGCCCGGCTCTGCCCGGCGGTGGATCCCGCCGCGGCCAAGGCCTGCCTCTCGTCGGAGACGGCCGGGGGCTCACCGCACTTCGCCCGGTGGGAGACCGACCGTGAGCCCGGCCGCCGCGCGGTCGCGCTGAGCTGGTCGGCCGCGGGGTCCGCCGCGCGGATCCGACCCGAACGTCCGCTGTCCCTCGCGGGCGCGAAGGCGCTCGCGCTGCGCGTCATCGTGCCGCCCAACACCACCGGAACGCAGCTGGACGTCTCCGTCACCGACACCGCAGGACGGCACCGGACCCTCGGCCGGGTCAAGGTCGACGGGCTGCCGGGGTCGGACCGGACGTCCTCGTACTGGGCGCGTGAGGTGCGCGTGCCGCTCGGGGCCGACGACGCGGCCGCGCTGGACCTCAAGCACGTCAAGTTCCTGGAGCTGACGCCGCGCACGAGGTCCGGGCGGGTTTGGCTGATGGACGCCTGGGCCTGGCAGCCGGGCACACCGGTCGTGCGGGAGGCCCGGCTGCCCCGGGTCGACATCGGCCGACTGACCATCAAGGAAGGGGACTCGGGCGTGCGGACCTATCGGGTGCCGGTGCGGGTCTCGGGGCAGGGCGGTGGGCAGGTACGGCTGTTCGTCGCCGACCCGGTCACGGGCAAGGTCACCGACCGGCTGGTGACGCTCCGGCCCGGTGCGCACGACATCGACGTACCGGTGAAGGTCGAGGGCAACACCCGCTACGGCTACGAGCTGGCCCACGACGTGTTCGTGAAGGCGGTCCACTCCTCCGTGGTGGGCGCGCACCGGGGCGGGGTGACCGCGGAGAACGACGACCCGATGCCCTCGATCTCCGTGACCCCGGTCGTGGACCGGGTGGCCGAGGGGCAGCCGCTGAAGTGGCGGGTGTCCCTGTCCGCGGTGGCCGACGTGGAGGTCGGCGCGATGTTCGCCGTGTTGCCGGTCACCGACGGACAGGAGCTGTCGACGAAGGACGTCGACCCGCGCTGGCTCCTGGAGAACTCCGGTGAGTACCCCGATCCCGAACGCCCGTTGTCCAAGGTGGGTCTCAATCTGTGGGCATCCGTCGACGCGGGTGAGAAGACCACGGAGCTGCTGGTGCCGACGCTGAAGGACGGAGTGGCCGAGCAGGCCGAGTCGGTGCGCTTCCAGATGGCCGACGACTCCGGTGAACCGCTGCCCGGCACGCCAGCGATGACGGGCACGGTCGTGGACGTCCGGTGACCGGTCACCGGACGTCCATGACATAGGCGGACAGGGCGTCAGGGCGTCAGGGCGTCAGCGTGATCCGTATGCCGACTGTGCCGTGCACACCGCGGCGCAGTCGGCTGCCGAGGAGTGTGAGGCGGCCGGTGATCCCGTACTTGCGGGCGATGAGCTTGCGGTAACGGGCCACGGTCGCCTCGTCGCAGATCTCGGCGGTGGCCGGGACCGACTCGCCGGTGGGCCTGCCACGCAGGTCACAGGGGCCGACGAGGACGTCGGCGCGGGCCCGGATGCGCTTGACCTTCCAGGAGTCGGCGACCGTCCACACGCCCAGCGCGTCCCCGTCGCGGACCACCCAGACCGGCGTGGGCACGCCGGTGCCGTTCTTGCGGTAGCTGGTGATGAGCAGGTACTTGCCCGCTCCGAGCTGCTCCAGCGACGTGTCGTCCATGGCCGGAAGTGTAGGCAGCGCGGAAGCGCAGGCGGCGGGCGGGCACCCCGATCGTCGCCCCACCGCGGCGACACGCCCGACGCCGCACCCACGCCGGGTCGGCCTCCGACCCAACCGGGCACTCTCGATCGCCGCCCCGCCCCGAACCTGCCAGACGCCGCCCACCCAGGCCGTGCCAGAGGACGCTCCCCCAGGGCATGCCGGACGCCCTCCGTCCGCACCGTGTAGATAGGCGCGCCCCCCCGCCGCCTCAGCCGAGCGCCACCGCCATCCGCCGTACCCCCTCCGCGATCAGCTCGGGCGACGTCGCCAGGTTCAGCCGTACGTGCCCAGCGCCGCCGGTGCCGAACGGGATGCCGGAATTGAGCGCGACCCGGCCGCGGTGCAGGAAGACGTCCGCCGGGTCCTCGTCGAGGCCGAGGGCGCGGCAGTCGAGCCAGGCGAGGTAGGTGGCCTCGGCGGGGCGGTAGGTGATCGTCGGGAGGTGTTCGGCGAGGAGGTTCGCGAGCAGGCGCCGGTTGTCGTCTAGGCCCGCCAGCAGGGCGTCGAGCCAGCCGGTGCCGTCGCGCAGGGCGGCGGTGTGGGCGATGACGCCGAGGTGGCTCGGGCCGTGGCTGACCTCTTCGGGCAGGCGGGCCAGGTCGGCGGCGGCAGCGGGCCCGGCGATGGCCAGGGCCGCCTTGAGCCCGGCCAGGTTCCAGGCCTTCGACGCCGACATCAGCGACAGCCCGCTCTCGCCGCCCGGGACGCTGAGGTACGGCACGAACTCGACGCCCTCGGCGGTGAGCGGTGCGTGGATCTCGTCGGCGACGACGCGCACGCCGTGGCGGTCGGCGAGGGCGGCCACGGCGGACAGTTCCTCCGCGGTGTGCACGGTGCCGGTCGGGTTGTGGGGGCTGCACAGCAGGAAGGCGGCACGCCGACCGCCCGTCACCGACCGCCGGAACGTCTCGTCCAGCGCGTCGAGGTCGATGCGCAGGTCCGCGCCCAGCGGGGCCTCCACCACCCGCCGGTCCATGTGGTCGACGAACTGGTAGAACGGCGGATACACGGGTGAGTTCACCACGACCGCATCGCCCGGCCCGGTGACCAGCTTGAGCATTTCCACCACGCCGAGCATCACGTCGGGCACGATCGCCGTCCGCTCCACCGCGAGCCCGTCCCAGCCCCACCGCTTGTCCGCGAAGGCGGCGAGCGCCTCGGCGTAGCCGGTGCCCGCCGGATACCCGGTGTCGCCGAGGGCGAGGGCGTCGGTGACCGCGCGGACGATCGGTTCGGCGAGCGGCACGTCCATCTCGGCCACCCACAGCGGCAGCACGTCGTCGGGGTAGGTGCGCCACTTCATGCTCGTACGACATCGCAGGCGATCGAGGGTCAGGGCGCGAAGGGGATTGGGTTCTCCGGACGTCTCGTGCGGGATCCTGGTCATGGGGCACAAGATAGGGGGCCGTGCGGTGGCCGGGAACGGCGAGAACGGGGCGTGGGCGGTGACGGGCCGCGGATTCCTCGAAGTGGCCTGCGACGAGTCGGGGTCGGACGGCGAGAATCTCACCGGCGGGAACACCGATGTGTTCGCGCACGCCAGTGTGCGGCTGCCCGTGGATTCGGCCGCCGCATATGTGCAGGAGGTCCGGGACCGGATTCGCTCGCCCGCGTCGGAGTACAAGGCGAACCATCTGCTGCGGGAGAAACACCGGGCGGTGCTGGAATGGCTGCTCGCGCCCGCCGGGCCCATCCATGGAAACGCCCAGGTGCATCTGATCGAGAAGGCGTACTTCGTCGTGGACCGGGCCGTCGACCTGCTGCTCGGCGACGGCACCGAGGCGCTCGGCCTGTACCGGGCAGGGCGAGGGGATTTCGGCGAAGAGCTCTGGCGGGATTTCCTGACGGCGGCCAATCAGTTGCTGCGCGTCAGGAACGACGGTGAGCCCCATGAACCCGTCGATGTCTTCTTCCGCACGGTACGGGCGCTGCGGCGCGCGGATTGCCGTACGGAAATGGCCGAAACGCTGGACCGACTCGCGGCGTCCCGGCCACGCGCTGATTCCTATCGGGCGCGGCTGCTGGACGGACCGACCCTCATACCCGTCCTGAATCCCCTGCTGCCCGCCATCGTGAATACGGCCGCTCTCTGGAGTGCCGGAGGACGGTCCGTGCGTCTCGTCCACGACCGGCAGAACATGCTGACACCGGAACGCATCGCCTGGATCGAGGAAACGGCCCGGCGGGCCGGTATCGGGTTCGGCGGGCTGCGGCTGGTGCACTCGGTGCTCGATCCACGGGTGCAGCTCGCCGACTTCCTCGCGGGGATCGCCCGCAAGATCGCCTCCGACGAGCTGAACGGACACGGTGATCCGGCACTCACCGCGCTGCTCCGCCCGTACGTGGATCCGGCGTCCATATGGGGCGACGAGCGCAGCTGGACACTCCTCGGGCGGGAACCGAAGCAAGAGCGATCCCCCGTGCGGTGAACACGGGCGGGCCCGGCCACGTATGGAGAGAGGGTGCTCAACTACGGGAGGGCCCCGCGGCGTTGACGCCGTGCTGTACTGGTTCGGGAGCCCTGCATGAGGCACGCACGACGACGTCTCGTCCGGCGAGTGACACGGCTGGCGGCGGTCGGCGGACTCCTCCTCGGAGGAACGATGGTCACACGCGCCGTGGCGAGCGAACCACCGGACGCCTCCGCCGTCCCACACACCTACGCGGCTTCGGCCGCCGGCACCGGTAGCGATCTCGTCTCGCGGCTTGGTGCGTCCCGTACGGCGGGCAGCTGGCTCGGTGCCGACGGGAAGCCGGTCGTCGCGGTCACCGACGAGGAGGCCGCTGCCGAGGTGCGCAAGGCCGGTGCCGAAGCGAAGATGGTCGACCACAGCATGGACGACCTGAAGTCGGCGACGTCGACGCTGCGTTCGGCACCCCGGGTGGCCGGCACGGCGTGGGTCATGGACTACCGCTCCAACCAGGTGGTCGTACGGGGCGACAGCACCGTCTCCGCCACCGACTGGTCCCGGATGACACAGGTCGCCGAGGACATCGGGGGCTTCGTCCGCATGGAGCGCACCGAGGGCACCTTCACGACGCGGCTCAATGGCGCGCTGCCGCTGCTGTCGACCGCCGGGCGCTGCTCGGCCGGCTTCAATGTCACCGACGGGCAGCGCGACTTCATCCTCACGGCTGGGCACTGCGGGCCGAACGGTTCGGTGTGGTTCGCCGACAACCAGGGCAGCCGGCAGATCGGGGAGACGGTCCAGCAGAACTTCCCCGGCGGTGACTTCTCCCTGGTGGAGTACACCGGCGGGGACGCGGGGTCCGGGGCCGACGTCGTGTCCATCGGTGACGGCAAGGGGGTGCGGATCACCGGCGCGGCCGATCCCGCCGTCGGACAGCGGGTGTTCCGCAGCGGCAGCACGAGCGGGCTGCGCGACGGCGAGGTGACGGCGCTCAACGCCACGGTCAACTACCCCGAGGGGACGGTCACGGGGCTGATCGAGACGAACGTGTGCGCCGAACCCGGGGACAGCGGTGGTCCGATGTTCTCCGAGGGGGTCGCGCTGGGCGTGACGTCGGGCGGCAGCGGCGACTGCAACGCGGGCGGTACGACGTTCTTCCAGCCGGTGGCCAAGGCGCTGGCCGCGTTGAACGTCAAGCTGCTCGTGGCGGCGCAGAACGGGTCGGGTCAGGGTGCCGCACCGGCGCCGTCCGCGTCGGCGACGCAGAGTGGGATCTCGCCCGGTGACGCGTCGCCCGGCTCGTCGGCCTCGGTGAACGGCACGGACGCCTCGACCCTGCTGTCCCGCCTCGCGGACCCGAAGAACGTCGGTCCCGGTCTGCTGGTCGTCGCGGGCAGCCTGGTCGCGCTGGTGGCGACCCGGTTCATCCGGGCGGAACAGGACCGCAAGAGGTACCGGCGCTACTACTCGGCGACCTGGGGCTGACCTCGGCGATACGGGAAAGGCACCCCTGGTGTCAGGGGTGCCCGGTGAGGGTGCTGCGATGGGTGCCGAGGCGTGTCGAGGAGGGTGCTCGGGCTGGGCTGAGGCGAGTGCTCAGGCCGCCTTCTCCGACGGCGGGGCCGCTGCGGCCCACTCCAGGACCAGGCGCTGATACTCCTCGCGCTGTTCGACGCTCAGTGTCCCGCCCGATCGGCGCCACAGCGCCCGGATCTCCTCGTTGACCTCGTCAGCCGATCGCTCGGAGGCGAATTCAACGGTGATGGACATGATGTGAAGCATACGGCTCCTGAGGTGAAGACGCTGTGAGCTAGATCGCACAATGCGGACATATCGGACCGTGTTGCTGATCACGCGCATCTGTCAACGCCCATCGCCGAGTTCAGGCGTCCGCAGCCCCCAGCACCAGCACCTGGATCGCCAGAACGGCGGCACCCCGCGCCCAGTCGTGAAAGTCGGACACCTTGGTCTCCAGGTCGATCGGTGCCGCGAGCGGATGCCGCTGGGCGCGAATGGCCTCCGTCACGGCCTTGCCGGCGACGTCCATGAGACCCACCCCCTCTCCGGCGAGCAGGATCTTCTGCGGCAGCACGAAGTTGCCGATCTGGGCGACCAGCGTGCCGAGCGCGCGGGCCGCCTCTTCGATGACCCGGGCAGGCATCGCCTCACCCGCCGCGGCGAGCTCCAGGATCTCCTCGTACGTCCGGTCACGGCCGGTGGCGGCCTGCACCTGGTAGCGGATGTTGGGGATGGTCAGCAGCGAGACGGCGCTGCCCCGCGCCCCGTCCGGGGTGAGCGGTCCGTTGGGGTTCACGATCCAGTGCCGCCCGAAACCGCGGTCCTCCTCGGCGTACGGCACCCGCTTGCCGCCCAGCACCAGGCCGTAGCCGATGCCGGCGCCGATGGTCAGGACGACGAAGCGGTCGAGGCCGCGCCCGGCGCCGAACCAGGTCTCGGCCTCGACGAGCGCGGCCACGTCGTTCTCCACGACGACCGGCAGCCCCGTCCGCTCCTCGACCAGCTCGGCCAGCGGGACGTCGCTCCACTGCAGGAACGGGGACTCCCCGACCACCGCGCGGTCCTCGACGAGACCGCCCACGCCGATGCCGATGCCCGCGAGCCGGGGGTGGCTGCCGGCGAGTTCATCGGCCATCTCCCCCAGCAGGTCCACGACTTCGGCGGGGTCGTGGGTGGCGAGAGGGCGGTCGTAGCGGGCGACGATCTCGCTCCTGAGGGTGGTCACGACGCCGTAGACCATGTCCTCGGTGATCTTGAAGCCGATGAAGGAGCGGGATTCGGCGACGACGTCCAGCGGCTGGGAGGGACGGCCCTGACGCACCTCCGCGGGGGCGCCCGCTTCGGGGACCTCGACGAGGAGACCCGATTCGATCAGCGGTTTGGTCAGCCGGGTGAGGCTGCCCGCGGACAGGTTGAGCCGCCGGGCGAGTTCGGTGCGCGACACGGGGCCGCCGAGGAGTACCTCGATGGCCACCGAGCGCTCACCGGGACTGAGAGGAAGCCAGCTGGCGGCTACTGGGGTCATGGTCGTCAGGCTCCCACAGGATTCTTTCCCTCATGATTTCTTTCTCTGCAAAAGCAACCAGGCCAGTCTAAGACGGTCAGCACGGCCGGGAAAAGATGTTCGCGCGCACCTTGACGGCTGGATTCTTCCGCGACAAAAGTAAGTGACCGAGGACGAGCCGCCGAAGACGAGGGAGTCTCCCGATGACCATCGCCTCCAGCAGTCCACCGTCGCGTCTGCCACTGGGCGACGCCACGGGGGCGGGGACCAAGTCGAGGACACGGCGGGCGGGACCCCGCGAGAACCAGGGTGACGGGCGGCTCGCCGCGGTGTTCCTCGCCCCGGCGCTGCTGGGCTTCGCCGTCTTCCTGCTCTGGCCGACGCTGCGGGGCATCTACCTGAGCTTCACCCGCTTCAACCTGCTCACGCCGGCGGAGTGGGTGGGCCTGGACAACTACGTGCGGATGGTCAACGACCCGATCTTCTGGGACTCGCTGACGGTGACCGTGGAGTACGTGGTCATCAACATCGGGGTGCAGACGGTCTCGGCGCTCGCCATCGCGGTGCTGGTCCAGCGACTGACGCAGTCGGCGGTACTGCGGGGGATCGTGCTCACGCCGTATCTGATGTCGAACGTCGTCGCGGGCATCGTCTGGCTCTGGATCCTGGACACCCAGCTCGGTATCGGCAACGAGATCATCGCGGCGGTCGGGGTCGACCGCATACCGTTCCTGGCCGACGAGACCTGGGCGATCCCGACGATCGCCCTGATCAACGTGTGGCGGCACGTGGGATACACCGCGCTGCTGCTCTTCGCGGGCCTCCAGGCGATCCCGAACGACATGTACGAGGCCGCGAAGGTGGACGGCGCGAGCGAGTGGCGGATGTTCTGGCGGATCACGATGCCGTTGCTGCGGCCGGTCCTGGCGGTCGTGCTGATCATGACGGTGATCGGTTCGTTCCAGGTGTTCGACACGGTCGCCGTGACGACCGCGGGCGGTCCGGCGAACGCCACCAACGTCCTGCAGTACTACATCTACGGCGCCGCCTTCGGCCGCTTCCAGTTCGGCTACGCGTCCGCCATGTCCGTCGCCCTGCTGGTGGTGCTCAGCGCCATCACCGTCATCCAGTACCGGATCACCCGGGCCGGCCAGACCGACCTCGGCTGAGAAGAAGGGAGACCCCGGCATGGCTACTGTGACCGCTCCGACGACACAGACCCGCGTACGACCCGTCAGGCGCCGCCCTTCCCTGGGACGAATCGTGGCCTGGGCGGTGATGGCAGCGATCGTGCTCGTCACGCTGCTGCCGTTCTACTGGATCCTGCGCACCGCGCTGTCCACCAACACCGCGCTCGCGGCCCACCCCGGCGACCCGCTGCCCGTCGACCTGACCGGCGGTGGCTTCGAGCGGGCGCTGGGCCTGCAGTCCACCGAGGAGGCGATCGCCCAGGGCGGCGCGGGCGGCGGGCTCAAGTTCTGGCGCTACCTGATCAATTCGGTCGTCGTGTCGACGCTGATCACCGGCTGTCAGATCTTCTTCTCCGCCATGGCCGCGTACGCCTTCGCCCGGCTGCGGTGGCGCGGCCGGGACAAGGTGTTCGGGCTGTTCCTGGCCGGGCTGATGGTCCCCACGATCTTCACGCTGCTGCCGAACTTCGTGCTCATCAAGCAACTCGGGCTCATCGACAGCCTGTTGGGCATCGCCCTGCCCACGATGTTCATGACGCCGTTCGCGGTGTTCTTCCTCAGGCAGTTCTTCATGAACGTGCCCCGGGAGGTCGAGGAGGCGGCCCTGCTGGACGGCGCCGGGAAGATCCGGGTCTTCTTCCGGGTGATGCTGCCGATGGCGTCGACTCCCGTGATCACCCTGGGCGTGCTGACGTACATCACCTCCTGGAACGACTACTTCTGGCCGCTGATGGTGTCGTACAGCGACAGTTCGCGGGTGCTCACGGTGGCGCTGGCCATGTTCCGGGCACAGACCCCGCAGTCCGGCTACGACTGGTCCGGCCTGATGGCGGCCACGCTCATCGCCGCTCTCCCGATGCTCGCGCTCTTCGCCGTCTTCGCACGCCGCATCGTCAGCTCCATCAGCTTCACCGGCATCAAGTAAGGGGACAGGGATGGGAATTCGAATGCTCCCCCACGCTCGAATGAACTCGCGCGGGGGGACCCCCATGGTCGCCGCACTGGCCGGGGCTCTCGCGCTGTCCCTGGTGACCGGCTGCGCTCAGGGCGACTCCGTGTCAGCAGGCAAGAACACCGTGACGTACTGGCTGTGGGACGCCAACCAGCTGCCCGCGTACCAGGCCTGCGCGAAGGGCTTCGAGAAGGAGAACCCGGGTCTGAAGGTGAGGATCACCCAGATGGGCTGGGCCGACTACTGGACCAAGCTCACCGCGAGCTTCATCGCGGGCACCGAGCCGGACGTCTTCACCGACCACATCCAGCGGTTCGGGCAGTTCGCCGACCTGAAGGTGCTCGAACCGCTGGACGACCTGGGCATCGACGACTCCGCCTACCAGTCGGGGCTGGCCGCCAACTGGACGGGGCAGGACGGCCACCGCTACGGAGCGCCCAAGGACTGGGACACCGTCGCCCTCTTCTACAACCAGAAGATGGTCAAGGAGGCCGGACTCACCGCCGACCAGCTGAACACCCTCTCCTGGAACCCGAAGGACGGCGGCACCTTCGAGAAGGCCATCGCGCATCTGACCGTCGACAAGAACGGCAAGCGCGGCGACGAAGAGGGCTTCGACAAGAACAACGTCAAGGTGTACGGGATGGCGACGGGCGGTGCGGGCGACAGCGACGGACAGACCACCTGGAGCCCGTTCGCCGCCTCGGCGGGCTGGCACTACACGGACAAGGCCCGCTGGGGCACCAAGTACCAGTACGACAGCGAGACCTTCCAGTCGGCGGTCGACTGGTACTTCGATCTGGCGAAGAAGGGCTACCTCGCGCCCTTCACCGACTACACCGACGGAGCCAACCCGGCCAACGCCCAGCTCGCCTCCGGCAAGGCGGCGACCTCCTTCGACGGCGCCTGGATGATCTCCACGTACTACAGCACCAAGGGCCTCGACGTCGGCACCGCACCCACGCCGATCGGCCCGACCGGCAAGCGGGCCACCATGATGAACGGCCTCGCCGACTCCGTCACCAAGAACGCCCGCAACAAGGAGGGCGCGAAGAAATGGGTGCGGTACCTGGCCTCCGACGAGTGCCAGAAGACCGTCGGCGGCTACGGCATCGTCTTCCCCGCCACCCCGGACGGCACCCAGGCGGCCGTGGCGGCGTACAAGAAGAAGGGCATCGACGTGTCCGCCTTCACCGAACCGGTCACCGACAAGAAGGACTCCACCACCTTCTCCTTCCCGATCACCGACTACTCGGCGGACGTGTACTCCCTGATGCGCCCCGCGATGCAGGACGTCTTCGCCAACGACGCCCCGGTGAGCGGGCTGACCAACACCAACGACCAGATCAACCTCATCCTCGGCCAGTGAAAGGCATCCACTCCATGACGTTCTCCCTCGGCATCGTCGGCGCCGGCCAGTTCTCGGGCCAGTTCGCGAAACTGTTCCTGGCCCATCCCGGCGTCACCGACGTCTACGTCACCGACCTCCTGCCCGAACGAGCCGAGCAACTCGCCGCCGCCGAAGGCCTGACCGGCACGTTCCCCTCGTACGAGGCCATGCTGGAGTCGGAGGCCGTCGACGCGGTCGCCATCTTCACCCAGCGCTGGACGCACGGCCCGCTGGTGCTCCAGGGCCTGAACGCGGGCAAGCACGTCTACTCCGCCGTGCCCATGGCGATCACCGCGGAGGAGATCGCGGCGATCATCGAGGCGGTCAAGGCGACCGGGCTGACGTACATGATGGGCGAGACCAGTCAGTACAACCCGGCGACCGTGCACGCCCGCAACCAGATCGCCGAGAGCGCCTTCGGGCGGCTCTTCTATGCCGAGGGCGACTACGTCCACGACATGGATCTGGGGTTCTACGAGGCGTACCAGTACAGCGGCGGCGAGAACTGGAAGGCCACCGCCTCCTATCCCCCGCTGCTGTACCCGACGCACGCCGTGGGCGGTGTGCTGGGGGCCTGGCAGACGCACGCCGTCAGTGTCTCGGCGATCGGGGTCGTGGACGACCGGGGCGACGGCGTCTTCGACAAGGACGTCAGCCAGTTCGGCAACGACGTGTCCAACGCGACCGCGTTGTTCGAGGTCGCGGGCGGCGGCTCGTTCCGTACGAACGAGTTCCGGCGGGTCGGATACCCCTCCCACATACGGGAGTCGCGTTTCCGGTTCTTCGGCACCGAGGCGAGCATGGAGCAGCTCGCCACCGTGGCCCTGTGGCAGGACAAGAAGGGCGTCAAGGACATCAGCGAGCTGCTGGAGCCCAAGCCCACCATGGCTCCTGACGATCCGTCACTTCAGCACATCGCGCCGGATCTGCGGGCGGCCTTCACCTCGGGTTCGGCGCCGGTGCACGACCGGGCGCGGCTGCCGCGGGAGTTCGACAACCTGCACAACGGTCACGAGGGCAGCCACCACTTCCTGGTCGACGACTTCGTGACCGCGGTCAACACCCGCACCCTGCCGTCCGTGAACGCGTGGGTGGCGGCCCGCTACACCCTGCCGGGCATCGTCGCGCACGAGTCGGCGCGGCAGGGCGGGGTCAGGCTGGAGATCCCGGACTTCGGGGACGCGCCCGAGGCGTGACGTTTCCCCGACATCGACCCGCGAGCCGGGTGCCTGTCCTGACTCAGGTGCCCGGCTTGCGGCCGTACACGTAGACGTCGTCGCCGTTCTTCAGCAGCGACCAGTACTTCTTGGCGTCGGTCTTGGTCATGTTGACGCAGCCGTGCGAGCCGGGCGGGTTCCACATGCTGACGCCGACCGAGTGGAAGGCCTGGCCGCCGTCGAAGAACTGGGCGTAGGGCATGGGCACGTTGTAGATGCTCGACACGTGGTCGATATTGCGCCAGTAGATCTTCTTCAGGCCGGTGCGCGTCTCGTAGCCGTTGCGGCCGGTGCGGACCGGGACAGGGCCGTACACGAGGTTCTTGCCGTCCTGGATCCAGCTCAGCTGGAGCGTGAGGTTCACGCAGGCGATGCGGCCCTTGTTGACGGGGCACTTGCCGTCCTTGTTGGGGTTGTTGCCGACGGCCTTCTGCTTGTTCATGAGGTCCATCACGCCCCAGGTGACGGGTCCCGCGTAGCCGGCGTTCGGGGAGATGCCGTGCTTGGTCTGGAAGGCCTGGATGGCCTTGCAGTCGGTGGTGGACTGTTTGCCGTCGACCGGTCGGCCGAGAAACTTCTCGACCTGCTTCTGATAGGGGCCGGTCTGGGTCGTGCAGCTCGGGGCCGCCTGCGCCGGAGCGGCGGCGAGCGTGAGCGCGAGCGGTGCGACGAGTCCGCCGGTGATGCCGAGTGCGACGGCGCGCCGTCTGCGTATGTCCCCCATGGCCGGGCCTCTCCCTTGCGTGTTCCTGTGGACTTCTGCCTGGTAGACCGGTGTGCGGGGGTGTCGGTTGTGGCCCGGGCCGGGCTGTGACCAAACGGTGAAATTTGGCCAGGCAGCGGGGCGCGGAATGTGGCGTGGCCCACTCGGTGAGCCGGGCGTGCCTCAGGTGTCGTCCGGGCGCCGGACCGCCGCCTGGAATCCGGTGTTGACCGCGGTGAGCCCGCCGTCGACGGTGAGAGTGGTGCCGGTGATCCAGGCCGCGTCCCGCGACGCCAGGAAGGCGACCGCGGCGGCGATGTCCTCGGGTTCGCCGACCCGGCCCAGAGGGTAGAGCACGCGGACGGCGTCGAGATCCCCGTCCCGTCCCTCCCAGGCGGAGGTGCGCACCGTGCCCGGCACCACCAGGTTGACGCGGACTCCTCGGGGGGCCGCGTGGCCAGCGAGGGTGCGGGTGAGGGAGCCGAGGCCGGCCTTGGCGGCGCTGTAGCCGTGGTTGCCGAAGTCCTGGAGACCGTTGACGGAGCCGATGTTCACGATGGCGCCGCGGCCTGTGGCGGCCAGGTGCGGGAGGGCGGCGCGGCAGCAGCGGTAGGGGCCGGTCAGGGTGATGTCGAGGTCGCGGGCCCAGGCCTCGTCCGGGCCGTCCTCGAAGAGGTCGGTGTCGGGAGTGCAGGAGGCCGCGCTGTTGACGAGGACGTCGAGCGAGCCGAAACCCTCGACCGCGTGCGCGACGGCCGCCTCGACGGAGGCCCGGTCGGCGACGTCGCAGGCCAGCGCCTCCACCGTGAGGCCCAGGCCGCGCAGCGTCGACGCGGTTGTCCCGGCCTCGGGTCCGTCCCGGTCGGTCACCAGGACGCGCGCCCCCTCCTCGGCGAACCGGCGTGCGGTGGCCGCGCCGATGCCGCGGGCAGCGCCGGTGATCAGGACTCCATGACCTGCGAAGCGCGTCGTGTCCGTCATGGAGCGACCGTAGTGCCGGGAGGATCATCCGGGCAGTAGCGTGCGTCCATGTCAGCGTTCCTACAGCAACTCCCCGCGCTCATCGGCGTCTTGATCGGCGCGATCGGCTCGTACGTGGTGGTCGTGCGGGGCGACCAGGCGAGGTTCCGGCGGGAGCGGGCGGCCCGTTGGGAGGAACGGCGCTTGGCGGCGTACGTCGACTATGCGCAGGCGCTCAAGAAGTCGGTCACTCTCACCTACCAGGTCTCCGCCCACCTCGACAACGACCCGCACCCGCATCCCCTGACCCTGCAGGAGGCGGAGCCGCTGTTCGCCGAGGCCATGGCCGCACAGGATCCGGCCTGGGAGGCGCTGCTGCTCCTGGGCAGCCCGCAGGTGGTGGAGAGAGCGCGGAGCTGGGTACTGACGCTCATCGACATGGAGCAGTTCGTTCGGCAGGACGCCCGTGATCCGGCCGCCTGGCACGTGCTGCTGGAACAGCAGAGGGCCAGCCGCGACGGCTACTACACCGCTGTACGCGACGATCTGGCCCTGCCGCCCGGCCACTCCGCGCGCTGGTCCCCACCCCCGCTGCCCACCTCGTCTCAGCGGTAGCCGACGGTGTCCGCCGGCTTCCCCGCGTCCTGGACCTCGACCAGGTACCGCCAGGCGTCGGGGCGGCTGCCGTCGAGGTCCGTGAAGCCGTAGACCTGCGCGAGCTGACCGCCCGAGAGGGACTCCCCGTTCCAGCGGGCCACGTCGGGGTCGGCGGCGAGGGCGGCGACGGCGCGGCCCACGTAGCGCGGGGTCTCGGAGATGGCGAAGTGCGGGACGCGTTCGAGGGCGTCGCGCCAGTTGTCCTCCCGCACCCCGAAGGCGTCGAGCATCATCTCCGAGCGCAGCCAGCCCGGGGTCAGGGCGACGGCGGTGGCGCCGCGTGGTCCGAGTTCGTGGCCGAGGGAGAAGGCCATACGCAGGACGGACGCCTTGGCGAGGTCGTAGAAGAAGGAGTTCCGGTAGTGGTCGCGGTTGTACTCCGCGGTGCCGTCGGTCATCTCGACGACCAGTCCGCCGGGGTGGCGCAGGAGCAGGGGCAGGGCGTGGTGGCTGGTGATCGCGTGCGTCTCGACGGCGAGCCGGAGCAGCCTGAGGCCCTTGTCGAGGTCGTGCTCCCAGACGGGGCTGTCCCAGGCGAAGAGCTTCTCGCCGCCCCAGACGTCGTTGACGAGGACGTCGAGGCGGCCCTGCTCGTCCGCGATGCGGTCCACGAGGGCGCGGACCTGCGTCGGGTCGAGGTGGTCGGTGGGTACGGCGATGCCGGTGCCGCCCGCCTCGGTGACCAGGTCGGCGGTGTCCTCGATCGTCTCGGGACGGTCGTACTCCGAGCGCCGGCCGCGTGTGCTGCGTCCGGTCACGTAGACGGTGGCGCCGGCGGCACCGAGTTCCACGGCGATGCCGCGTCCGGCTCCCCGTGTCGCCCCGGCGACCAGCGCGACCTTGTCCTTCAACGGTTGTGACATGTCCGGCCTCCCGACCCTGTGCGAGCGCTGTCGCTCTTGAGGGTGCCGGGTAAGCCGGACATCTTCTGTCGCCTTTTGCCGGCGGGTGTCGGCTTTTACGGGAGGGTCACCCGGCCGGGCGCGGCTTCGCGTCGGGAGCGTCGTAGGTCTGCACTCAGTGGCCGCGTGCGATCCACTCCTCCAGGTGCGGCGCCTCGGCTCCGATGGTCGTCGGGTCGCCGTGCCCGGTGAGCACCTTCGTCTCGGGCGGAAGCGCGAGCAGCCGGGCGCGGATCGAGTCGATGATCGTCGGGAAGTGGGAGTAGGAGCGGCCGGTGGCACCGGGGCCGCCCTGGAAGAGGGTGTCTCCGGTGAAGACGACGCCCAGGCCCGGATCGTGCAGGCACACCGCGCCGGGCGCGTGGCCCGGGGTGTGCAGGACGGTCAGGTCGGCGCCGGCGGCCTCGATGATCTGCCCGTCCAGGAGATGGGCGTCGGGGTCGCGGTCCGGATGGGTCTGCTTCCACAGCGGCAGGTCGTCGGGGTGGAGCCAGATCGTGGCGCCGGTGCGGTCGGCCAGGGCGGGCGCGGCGTCGATGTGGTCGTTGTGGGCGTGGGTGCAGACGATCGCGGTGAGGCGCCGGTCGCCGACGGCCTCGGCGATGGCGTCGGCGTCGTGGGCGGCGTCGATGACGACCACCTCGTGGTCGTCGCCGACGAGCCACACGTTGTTGTCGACGTCCCAGGTGCCGCCGTCGAGGCTGAACTGGCCCGAGGTGACGAGGCGTTCGATCCGGGCGGCCATCAGAACACCACCACCGAACGCAGGACGTCGCCGTGGTGCATGCGCTCGAAGGCCTTCTCCACGTCGCCGAGTTCAATCGTCTCGGTGACGAACGCCCCCAGGTCCAGGCGGCCTTGCAGATGCAGGTCGATCAGCATCGGGAAGTCGCGGGAGGGCAGGCAGTCGCCGTACCAGGAGGACTTCAGGGACCCGCCGCGGCCGAAGACGTCCAGCAGCGGCAGTTCGAGCTTCATCTCCGGGGTCGGTACGCCGACCAGGACGACGGTGCCGGCGAGGTCGCGGGCGTAGAAGGCCTGCTTGTACGTCTCGGGGCGGCCGACCGCCTCGATGACGACATCGGCGCCGTTGCCGCCGGTCAGCGCGCGGATCGCCTCGACCGGGTCGGTGTCACGGGAGTTGACCGTGTGCGTGGCGCCCATCGAGCGGGCCTTCTCCAGCTTCCGGTCGTCGATGTCCACGGCGATGATCTTCGCGGCGCCGGCCAGGTTCGACCCGGCGATGGCCGCGTCGCCGACGCCGCCGCAGCCGATGACGGCGACCGAGTCGCCCCGGCCGACGTTCCCGGTGTTGATGGCGGCGCCGATGCCCGCCATCACCCCGCAGCCCAGCAGTCCGGCCACCGCCGGGGCGACCGAGGGGTCGACCTTGGTGCACTGTCCCGCCGCGACGAGCGTCTTCTCGGCGAAGGCGCCGATACCGAGCGCCGGGGAGAGCTCCTGGCCGGTGGCGGCGAGGGTCATCTTCTGCGTGGCGTTGTGCGTGTCGAAGCAGTACCAGGGGCGGCCGCGCTGACAGGCGCGACAGTTCCCGCACACCGCACGCCAGTTGAGGATCACGAAGTCACCGGGTGCGACGTCCGTGACGCCGTCGCCGACCTCCTCCACCACGCCGGCCGCCTCGTGCCCCAGCAGGAAGGGGAAGTCGTCGCTGATGCCGCCCTGCTTGTAGTGCAGGTCGGTGTGGCAGACCCCGCAGGCCTGGATCCGTACGACGGCCTCGCCCGGCCCCGGATCGGGCACGACGATCGTCTCCACCCGCACCGGCTCGTCCTTGCCGCCCGCGATCACGCCGCGTACTTCCTGCGCCATGGTGCTTCACCTTCCCCAGTCGCTCTCCGTCCACTGCCGACCCTAGTTGTGACTGATCGGTAAAGGCACGCGGCGAAGCCCTTCACATCGGCTTCCGGCCAGACCCGAAAATACCCCCGGGGGTACCTTTGCTATCGTGGCCATATACCCCCGGGGGTAATGCATGGGGTTTCGCGAAGAGACGAGGAGAGGAGTACCGCCGTGTACTTCGTCGACACCATCGACGTGCCGGGACTCGGCAACCGCGGCTATCTGGCAGGCGGTGCGCACTGCGCCGTGGTCGTCGATCCGCCCAGGGACATCGACCGGGTGATCACGGCCGCCGCCCGGCGGGGCGTGCGCATCACGCATGTCGCCGAGACCCACGTCCACAACGACTACGTGACCGGCGGACTGGAGCTGGCCCGGCTCACCGGTGCCGCGTACCTGGTGCCGGCCGCGGCACGGGTCGGGTACGAGCGGGTGCCGGTCGCCGACGGGGACCGTACGGACCTCGGGGACGGCCTGGTGCTGCGCGCCCTGGCCACTCCCGGGCACACCCCGCATCACACCTCCTACGTGCTGGAGGAGTCCGGACACGCGGTGGCCGTCTTCACCGGCGGTTCGCTGCTGATCGGCACGGTGGGGCGGCCCGACCTCGTCGAGCCGCGGCTGACGGGGCGGCTGGCGCGGGCGCAGTACGACTCCGCGCACCGGCTGGCCGCCGAGTTGCCGGACGAGACGGCGGTGCTGCCGACGCACGGCTTCGGCAGCTTCTGCGCCGCCACGCAGGGGGCCGGCGGGACGGAGACGACCATCGGGCGGGAGCGTGCCGTGAACGACGCCCTGGTGAAGGACGTCGACGCGTTCGTCGCGGACCTGCTCGCCGGGCTGGACGACGTACCGGCGTACTACGCGCACATGGGTCCGGCGAACGCGGCGGGTCCGGCGCCGGTGGACCTGACCCCGCCGCGCACGGCCGACGCCGAGGAGATCGCGGCGCGGCTGGCCGCCGGGGAGTGGGTGGTGGATCTGCGGGGCCGGGTCGCGTTCGCCGAGGGGCATGTCGCCGGGTCGCTCAACTTCGAGGCGGAGGGGCAGCTCGCCACGTATCTGGCCTGGCTGCTGCCGTGGGGCAAGCCGGTCACGCTGCTCGCCGAGAGCCCGGCCCAACTGGCCGACGCCCAGCGGGAACTCGTCCGGGTCGGCATCGACCGGCCGACCGCCGCGGCGACCGGCGCCCCCGCCGACTGGACCCGGCAGGGCGAGCGGCCCCGCTCCTTCCCGCGCGGCACCTTCGCCGACCTGGCCGCCGCCGAACGGGCCGCGCGGGACGGCGTCGTGGTCCTGGACGTACGGCGCGACGCCGAGCGCGAGGCCGGTCACATCAGGGGCTCGGTGCACATTCCGCTGCACCGACTGCGCGACCGCCTCGCGGGGATACCCGACGGCACGGTGTGGGTGCACTGCGCCGGCGGTATGCGCGCCGCCATCGCCGCCTCGCTGCTCGACGCGGCGGGCCGCGATGTCGTCGCCGTCGACGACGGGTTCGCGGCGGCACGCGGCGCCGGGCTCCCCATGGCGCGCATCACCCCGGCCGAGGCCCTTGAGCGGGCGGGCGCGGACGCCGTCCTCGTGGACGTGCGCGAGCCCGCCGAATGGGCCACGGGACACGCTCCGGGCGCCGTCCTCGCGCCGCTGTCGTCCCTGACGTCCGGTGAGCTGCTTCCGCCTGCCGCGCGGGGCCGCTCGGTCGTCGCGATCTGCCGCTCGGGGAAACGTTCCCGGGAGGCCACGGCCCTCCTCGCGGCGCGCGGCACCGATGCCGTGGACGTCATCGGAGGCATGGGGGCTTGGGTCGAGGCGGGGCTTCCCGTGGTGGCCGAGCCGGGGGCGGGCAGCTGCGGCCGGTCCAGGTGAGCGCCCTCGTCCTCGGACTGCTCGCCGGTGCCGTCACCGGGCTCGCGCTCGGGGCGTTGGGAGGTGGGGGCAGTGTGCTGGCCGTGCCCGCGTTGATGTATCTGCTGGGCTTCACGCCGGCCGCGGCGGCCACCGCGAGTCTGGTCGTCGTCGCCGTCACCTCCGTCACCGCGCTGGGCGCGCACGCCCGCGACGGCACCGTGCGCTGGCGCGCCGGGGCGCTGTTCGCGGCGGCGGGCCTGGTGCCCGCGGCGGTCGGCGGGGCGGTCTCCGGGCGGCTGCCCGCCGGGCTGCTCACCGGGGCGTTCGCGGTGGTCGCCGCCGTCGCCGCGCTGCGCATGCTCCGGCCGTCGGCCGCCGTACGGCACGACGACGTGCCGGTGCGTACCGGTCGGGTCGTTCAGGCCGGCGCGGGGCTCGGTGCGGTGACCGGGGTGCTCGGGGTGGGCGGCGGCTTCCTCGCCGTACCGGCGCTGGTGAACGTGGTGGGGCTGCGCATGCGGGCCGCCGTGGGCACGAGTCTGCTGGTCATCACCGTCAACTCACTGGTCGCGCTGGTGGCTCGGGCGGGATCGGCCGAACCCGTCGACTGGACCGCCGTCGCGCCGTTCGCCGCGGCCGCGGTGCTGGGCGCCTGGGACGGCAAGCGGCTCGCCGGGAAGGTCGACGGCGGCACGCTGCGGCGGATCTTCGCATACGCCCTGCTGGCGGTGGCCCTGTTCATGCTGGCCGACGCCATCACATGAGACGTACGGCCGTGAGTCCTACGTCCGCGACACCTACGCCAGCGACAGGAACAGCTTCTCCAGCCGCGCCTTCATCTGCGCCGTCGTCTCGCCGCTCCGCTCACCCTTGTCGGCGTCGGTGAGGCACTGCTGCAGCCCGGTCGCGATGATCGCGAAGCCGGCCCGGTCCAGGGCCCGGGAGGCGGCGGCGAGCTGAGTGACGACGTCCTCGCAGTCGCGGCCCTCCTCGATCATCTTGATCACTCCGGAGATCTGCCCCTGCGCCCGGCGCAGCCGGTTCAGCACCGACTTGAGGTCATCGCCCTCGAACTGCAGCTCCACGATCACTCCTCCATATACCCTTGGGGGTATTTTACCCCCTCCCTCGAACCCGCCCCGAACCCTCCCCGAAACCCGCCCTGAAAGGATCCCACCTCCCGTGAACCCACAGCTCAACCCCCTCGCCATCGACGCCGACGAGGCCCGCACCCGGCTGCCCGACCTGACCGTCATCGACGTGCGCACACCGGGCGAGTACGCCGCCGGGCATCTGCCCGAGGCCCTCAACCTCCCCTTGGACCGGCTCGAGGCGGCCCTGCCCGCGCTCCGGCGGCTGCCCGGCGAGCTGCTGGTCGTCTGCGCTTCCGGCGCCCGCTCGGAGAACGCGTGCCGTGTCCTCGCCGGGCACGGCATCCGGACGCTGACCCTGGCGGGCGGCACCCAGGGCTGGGCGGGGCGTGGGCACGAGCTGCACCGGCCGGCGTCGGGCACCCGCGCCGCGTGGGCCATGGAGCGCCAGGTCCGCTTCACCGCGGGCACGATCGTCCTGGCAGGTCTCGCCCTCGGACTCCTGCACCCTGCCTGGCAGTTGCTCTCCGCGGGGGTCGCGGGCGGCCTGGTGTTCTCGGCCGTCACCGACACCTGCGGCATGGCCGCGCTGCTGGCGAAGCTGCCGCACAACCGCCCGCGCCCCGCCGACCTGGAGGCGACCCTCGCCGCCCTGGCTCAGCGGGGGCGGCCCACGGTCACCTGAGGAATCCCCGGACGGCCCGGGCGAGTGCGGTCTCGTCCAGGCCGTCCGCGCCGCCCAGGGCGAGCAGCCGGTGCGGCACGTGGACGAGCGTCTCGGCGACGTACCGGGCCGACAGACCCGGTTGCCCGGGCTCGACGAGCACCACGTCGGCATGGTCGGCGGCCAGGACGGCCGTACGCAGCCCGACCTCGTCGAAGGGCCGGACGGTGGCCGCGTAGAGCACGGTCAGGTCGAGCCCCGCCGTGGCACGCAGGACGGGGTCGAGGGTGGCGCCGACCGCGGCGACGACTCCGTCGAGCCCTTCGCGGACCAACTCGAAGCCCTCGGTCACGCCGCGCGGTTCAGTGTTGGACACGCCGGACAGGTGCACATACGCCTGGCCGCCACGGCGCAGGGCGCGCTCGATCGCGCGGCGCACCTCGGCGGGGTGGCCGGGGGCGTGCACGGTCCAGCGGGGGTCGGTCGCGAACCTGGCCAGCTCCTCGACCGCGCCATAGCCGACGAGGACGGTGTCGGGAACCGCGGGCGCGTGGCCACGGGGCCCGGGAAGGGCTTCGGCGGCGGCCAGCAGCATGTCGGCGTTCATCGGGGATCCTCCTGGGAGCGGGGTCATTTCGGCATGTGTCGTCACGGCACGTCAGGAATTCGTTAAGAAATGGACCTGACGGCCCCTCACAAGACCATTTATTGCCCGGAGTTACCCGTTCCACAGCGGAGTGATTGAAGCTTTAACAGGACCACAAGAATATAGCCGTCTCTTTGCCTGATCCGGGCGCACCTCTGGGCGAGCACGTGTGGCTCGGGTGCGTAGCTTGAAAGTCGTTCTTTCCGGCACACCGAGCGGAAGGGGAGTCCCGCCATGACCGAAAAGGAAACACCTCCCATGGATCGTCCGTCCGTCCATCTGATCGCGGGGCCGACCGGGGTCGGCAAGAGCGCGGCGGCCACCGGGCTCGCCCGGGAGACCGGCGCCCCGATCGTCGTCGCGGACCGTCTGCAGTGCTTCACCGATCTGGCGACCACCAGCGCCCGCGCCGGGGCCGACGTGCCGGGCGTGTCCCGGCACTGGCTCGGCGACCGGACCTTCGCCGACGGCGACCTGCCCGCGGCCGAGGCGACGGACGCGCTGATCGCGCTGGTGGAGCGGCTCGCCTCCAGGCACCCGCTCGTGATCGTCGAGGGTGGCTCGATCTCGCTGCTGCGGGAGCTGTGCGCGCGCCGGGCGGACCTGACCTGGCGGCTGACGGTCCGTCTCCTCCCCCTGCCGACGCGCGAGAAGTACCTCGCCACCCTGACCAGCCGGGCCCACGAGATGCTCACCCCGGGCGTCTGCGGCCCCGGCCTCCTCCAGGAACTGGCCGCGCTCTGGTGCGATCCCCGCCGACGGTTGCTCGCGGCCTCCGTGAACGGATTCGAGGCCGTCCTCGAATGCTGCGCGAAATATTCACTCGACGTGGAGAGTATCGGCGAGCAGGTCATCCCCGAGCGTGTCCTGAATCGTATCGCCGGGCTCATCGCCGAACGGCACGCGGAGCACGGTTTCCTCCAGTATCGGGTGTTCGGAGAAATCTTCGAAGGCATGGTGCCGGAATCTGATTTCGGCCTCGACGTCCTGGAGCGTGCAGCATGAATGCAACTCCGGATGTGAAGGAGGCGGCCGTCGATTTCGGCCACATCGTCGACTCGCGTCCGCTCGGCGTCCTCGCGGCGCCGTCCGCCGCCGCCGTACAGGAACTCCTCCGCTTCGCCGGTCCGCACGGGTTACCGGTCTCCGCCCGCGGCGGCGGACAGGCACTGTACGGACAGGGGCAGGCGCACGGCGGCTACGTCGTCGACATGGCCGCGCTGAACGAGGTGCGCTGCACGCCGGGTGAGCGGACGCTGACCGCCGGGGCCGGCGCATCGTGGCGCGATGTCGTGCGGGCCGCGCTCGCCGAGGGACTCACGCCCCCGGTGCTGCCCGACCACCTCGGCGGCAGTGTCGGCGGGGTGCTGAGCACCGGCGGCCTCGGCGGCTCCAGCCACCGGCACGGTCTGGTCGCCGACCAGGTGCGCGAGGTGGAGGTCGTCACGGGCACCGGCGAGCATCTGACCTGCTCGCCCGACCGGCGTCCGGAGCTGTTCCGCGCCGTCCTGGCGGGACTCGGCCAGTGCGCGCTGATCGTCGGCGCCACGCTCGCCCTCGTGCCCGCCCCGACCCTTGTGCGCCGCTACCGCCTCTACCACCACTCCCCCGGCACCTACGTCACCGACCAGCGGCGGCTGGCCCGCGACACCCGCTTCAGCCATGTCACGGGGCAGGCGCGTCCGGTGCTCGGCGGTGGCTGGCAGTACATGATCGAGGCGGTGGCGCCGTACACCGAGCAGCCGTGCTTCCGTCAACCACCCGCCGACGACGAGCTGTTGATCGGCGACCTGGACCACGACCGGGACACCGAGGAGATCGCCGACCTGTCCTACGCGGAGTACCTGCACCGCCTCGACCGCGACGAGCGTCTCCTGCGCGCCACGGGCGAGTGGCACCGCCCGCACCCGTGGCTCACGCTGCTGCTCCCCGAGCAGGCCGTGGCCTCCTTCGTCCCGGCGCTGCTGACCGAGGACGCCCAGCGCGGCCTGCGCACCTGCGGCACGGTCCAACTCCGTCCCCTGGCCGACCGGACCCTGCACGCCCCGCTGATGCGCAGGCCCCCCGGCGAACTCCTGTGCCTGCTCTCCCTGATGCGCACGGCGCCACCCGACCGGCCGGACGTCGTACGTCGCCTGGTGGCGGCCAACCGGAGGCTGTACGAGCGGTCCAGGACCGTCGGCGGGGTCCTCCACCCGGTCGCCGCCCTGCCGATGACACCCGCCGACTGGCGCTCGCACTTCGGCTCCGACTGGCCCGAGCTGGTCCGCGCCAAGGACCGGTACGACCCGCACCACATCCTGACCAGGGGGTACGGGCTGTGGGCGTGACCGCAGAGACCGCCGGGGCCGCCGTGACGGTCTTCTGCGGCGCCTCGCCCGGCCGGCTCCCCGGTCATCTGCGCACCGCCACCGAACTCGGGCGCGCCCTGGCCGGTGCGGGCCTTCGACTCGTCTACGGCGGTGCCCGCACCGGTCTCATGGGCGCGGTCGCGGACGCGGCGCTCGCGGCCGGAGGCGCGGTGACCGGGGTCGTACCGCGGGTGCTCCTGCCGTACGAGATCACGCACGCCGGGCTCACCGAGCTGGAAGTCGTCGCGGACATGCACGAACGCAAGGCGCGGATGGCCGAGCTGGGCGACGCCTTCGTGGCGCTGCCGGGCGGTCTGGGCACGGCCGAGGAGCTGTTCGAGGTGCTGTCGTGGGCGCAGTTGGGCATTCACCGCAAGCCATGTCTGCTCCTGGACCCCTCCGGTTTCTACCGTCCGCTGCTGGCCTTTCTGACACACGCGCGCGACGAGGGCTTCCTGCGTCCCGGCGATCTGGAGCGGCTGCTCGTATGCGCGTCGGCGGATGAGGTGCCGGCCCGGCTGGCAGGCATGAAATCCGAGGAGCCCCGCGGGGTGGTGCCGACGTAGCCTGAACGCTCCGTCCCACTCCCAAGGAGCGCCGTGAGCACTGACCGGACAGCGACCGACCAGCCCACGTGGCGGCTGCTCCTCGGATATGTACGGCCGCACCGCTGGGCCCTGCTGACGGGAGCCGTACTGTCGCTGGTCACGGGCGCCACGGGGCTCCTCCTGCCGCTGGTGGCGCGGGAGTTGATCGACGACCTGTCCCACGACCGGGCCATCACCGGGGCGCTGGTGATCATGTCCGGGCTGGTCGTGGCCAACGCCGCGGTGGGCGCGCTGGGCTCGTATGTGCTGCGGCGCACCGCCGAGTCGGTGGTGCTCGGCGCGCGGCGCGCCCTGTCGTCGTATCTGCTGCGGCTGCGCATCACCGCCGTGGACCGCAGTGAGCCGGGCGATCTGATGGCCCGCATCACCTCGGACACGACGCTGCTGCGCGAGGTCACCACGGACTCCCTCGTCGGCCTCGGCACGGGCGGGCTCACGCTGGTGGCGACCGTGGCGATGATGGGCCTGGTGGACCCGGTGCTGCTGCTGGTCACACTCGCCGTGATCCTGGGCGCCGGCACGATCCTCGGCGTGATCGTGCCGCGCATCAACCGGGCCAGCCGGCAGGCGCAGGACGCGGTCGGCGTGATGGGGGCCTCGCTGGAGCGGATACTCGGCGCGCTGCGCACGGTGAAGGCGTCCGGGGCCGAGCACCGGGAGGAACGGACCCTGCACGAGGCCGCCGAGGAGTCGTGGCGGCAGAGCGTGCGGGCCGCCAAGTGGTCGGCCGCGGCCGGCAACACGGCCGGGCTCGCCATGCAGATCGCGTTCATCACGGTGCTCGCCGTGGGCGGGGCGCGGGTGGCGACCGGGGCGACGGACGTCGGCACGCTGGTCGCCTTTCTGCTGTACGTCTTCTATCTGATGTCGCCGATCCAGCAGGTCGTCGGCGCGATCACGCAGTACCAGACGGGTTCGGCGGCGCTCGCCCGGATCCAGGAGGCGCTGCGGCTGCCCGCCGAACCGGTCGCCGAGCCCGCGCCGTTGCCCGCCCCCGGGGTGGAGCCCGCGGCGCTGGCCTTCGAGGACGTCCGCTTCCGCTACGCCGACGATCTGCCGTACGTCCACCACGGGGTGACGTTCGCGGTGCCCGCGCAGGGCATGACGGCGTTCGTCGGCCCGTCCGGCGCGGGCAAGACCACCGTCTTCTCGCTCATCGAGCGGTTCTACGACCCCGAGGCCGGGACCATCACCGTCGACGGGCGGGATCTGGCGGACTGGGAGCTGTCCCGACTGCGGTCCGCCATCGGCTATGTGGAGCAGGACGCCCCGGTCCTGTCGGGTTCGCTGCGGGACAACCTGCTCCTCGGCAACCCCGACGCGGACGACGACGCCCTCACGCGCGTGCTGAAGACGACCCGGCTCGACGGCCTGGTCGCCCGGCTGCCCGGCGGTATCGACACGCTCGTCGGACACCGCGGCACCAAGCTGTCCGGCGGGGAGCGGCAGCGCGTCGCCATCGCCCGCGCCCTGCTGCGCCGCCCCCGGCTGCTGCTGCTCGACGAGGCGACGTCGCAGCTGGACGCGGTGAACGAGGCGGCGCTGCGCGACACCGTCGCCGATGTCGCCCGTACGACCACGGTGCTGGTCGTCGCGCACCGGCTGTCGACGGTGACGATGGCCGACCGGATCGTGGTGATGGACGCGGGCCGGGTGCGCGCGGTGGGCACGCATCGCGAACTCGTCGCGCAGGACCCGCTCTACGCGGAGCTGGCGGCGACGCAGTTCCTGGCGACCGCCGGGTGACGTCAGCTCCCGTACGGAGGGCGGCTCAGCCCTCCAGCCTGCGCAGCCGCTCCGCGTCGCAGGTGCGGGGGCAGGTGGCGCAGGCCTCGTCCGGGCGGATCGTGTAGTACATGCAGCAGCCCGCGCGGGTGCGGGTCGGGTGCCGTTGTCCGTCACGGGTGGTCAGGTAGCGGAAGTCGGCGCCGCCGGGGTACGGGGCGACGCCGCTCGGCAGCAGTTCGGTGGCCGCCCGTACGGCGTCGCCCTCGCGGCCGAGGATCCGGCCCAGGTACCAGATGCCGGAGACGAGGTCGTCGGCGACCATGCCCCACAGGGCGCGCGGGCCCCGCCGTACGAGAGGGCCGATGGCGGCCAGGAGCGGCGCCATGTGGTCGGCGACCGCCCTCCTCAACTCCGTGCGCAGCGCCTCCTCGTGAGGGACCGTCAGCGCGCCGGGCAGTTCGGCCGCCGAGTCGTCGGGGAGGCAGGCGAAGTCGGTCCCGGGGGTGAGGGTGAACATGGCGGAGGCGAGGTCCAGCCGTAGATCCTCGGGCCGGATGCGCGGCACCCGCCGCTCCAGGTACCAGGGTCCGCTCATGAGCAGGGCGACCGACCACGCGTAGTCGTGCAGGGCCCGCGAGGCGGCCACGTCACGGCGCGGGGCGACCGAGTAGCGATCCTGGATGCGGGCCGCCTCGGCGTCGACGAACGCTTCGAGGACAGCCGGATCGGATGCCAACTCGGCCGCTGTCACACCCGCCCGGCCGACGTCCGTACCCGGCTCCGCGACCCGCACGGCCAGCACTTCGCAGAGGTCGGCCAGTCGGCGATGGGCATCACCGAGCGTGCGCGCCACGGTGCCGGTCGGCGGGGTCTTCAGGGCCAGAGACATCGGCCGCTCCAGAGCAGGGAATTTGCGAAAGCCGGTCAGGTAAGGCTTACCTTACACATATCGTCGCTGGACAACGACATGATCGGACCCCAAACCCGACCTCCTATTGCGAAGATCACAGAGATCACACAGCAGTTGAAATCTAAAGCAAGGCTAACCTAATCTCACGGCTTGTGACTGCGACCCAACAGGGCGCACCCCCCACAGGTGTGCCCTTCCGTGCCCTGAGGCACATTCCGCTCTTCCTCATCGGCATCACCGCCCTCGCCCTCTGCACCGCCCTCAGCCTCGCCCTCGGCGCCCGTTCGGTGCCCTTGTCCACGGTGGCCGACGCCCTGTTCGGCGACGCCCACGGGCGGGACGCGCTCGTGGTGACCGGGCTGCGGCTGCCGCGTACGGTCATCGGCCTGGCGGTCGGGGCCGCGCTCGGGGTCGCCGGGGCCGTCGCGCAGGGCATCACCCGCAATCCGCTCGCCTCGCCGACGACGCTCGGCATCAACGCGGGAGCGGGGTTCGCGGTCGTCGTCGCCATCTTCGCGCTGAAGCTCAACAGCCCCGCCCAGTACGTGTGGTTCGCTTTCGCGGGGGCCGCCGGCGCCGCCCTGTTCGCACAGGCCCTGGCCCGGCGCGCCGGGGACATCGACGCCGTACGACTGACGTTGGGCGGCACCGTTCTCCAACTGGTGCTGCTGTCCTGGACGTCGGCGGTGATGCTGATGAACCAGCGCACCCTGGACGAGGCCCGCTTCTGGCTGGCCGGGTCGCTCTCCGGCCGCACGCTCGACGTGCTGTGGCCGGTGCTGCCGACCCTGCTGCTCGGCCTGGTGGTCGCACTGGCCGTCTCCCCCGCACTCAACGCCCTTGCCCTGGGCGACGATTCGGCCCAGGCGCTCGGTGTTCCGGTGGCCCGGATCCGGCTGGCCGGCGGCATCGCGGTCGTGCTGCTCGCCGGGTCGGCGGTGGCGGTGGCCGGTCCGGTCGCCTTCATCGGGCTCGCCGCACCCCATCTCGTACGGCCGCTGCTGGGCGGCGACCACCGGCTGCTGGTGCCCGGCTGCCTGATCGCGGGTCCGCTGCTGCTCCTCGCGGCCGATGTGCTCGGCCGGATGGTCATCCGTCCCTCGGAGTTGGAGGTCGGCATCGTCACCGCGTTCCTCGGCGCACCGCTGCTGGCGCTGCTGGCGCGAAGGGTGGCCCGATGAACGCCACGACCGTCGCCTTCCGGCCGAAGTCCACGGCCCGTGCCCGGGTCCGCCGCCGCGTGCTGGTGTTCGCCGTCGCCGGTCTCCTCGCCCTCTTCGCCCTGCTCACCGTCTCCCTGACGACGGGTGAGATCCCGATGCCCGCCGGTACCGCCCTGCGCGCGCTGATCGGCCTCGGGGATCCCGGGGACGTGCTGGTGGTGCAGCAGTTCCGGGCGCCGCGGTCGGTGGCGGCGATCGTCGCCGGTGCCGGGCTTGGCGCGGCGGGCTGTGTGCTGCAGCGGCTGTTCCGCAATCCGCTGGCCTCCCCGGACGTCATGGGCATCACGGGCGGCGCGTCGCTGGGCGCGGTGGCGTTGATCGCCGCCGGGGCGTCGCAGTCGCTGGTCCCGGTCGGTGCCCTCGGCGGCGGGCTGCTCGCGGCGCTGCTGCTGGGCGTGTTCGCCTGGGGCTCGGGCCTCGCTGTCACCCGGCTGGTGCTCACCGGGCTCGCCGTGCAGGCCGCTCTCGCCGCCGCGGTGAACCTGATGATCGTGCGCTTCCCGGCCGAGCTCGCCGGCTCCGCGCTCCAGTGGATCACCGGCTCGGTGTACGGACGGACCTGGGCGGAGGTGTGGGGTGCGGGCGGCGCCATGGTGCTAGTGCTCGCCGCCGCACTGGTGATGAACCGTCAGTTGGCCGTGCTCGACCTCGGGGACGACTCGGCGGGCGCGCTCGGTCTGCGTACCTCCCGCGCACGGCTCCAACTGCTCGTCGTCGCCGTCGTGTTGGCGTCGCTGGCCGCCGCACTGGCCGGTCCGGTGACGTTCGTGGCACTCGCCGTGCCACACATCGTGCGGTTCGTCACCGGGCCGCCGACCGCCGCGTCCCTGGGCCTCGCCGGACTCACCGGTGCCGTCCTGCTGCTCGCCTCCGACCTGGTCGTCCAGCACCTGCTGCCGATCGAGGGCCTGCCGGTCGGCGCGGTCACCGCGACGCTCGGAGCGCCCTGGCTGCTGGTGCTGATGCTGCGTCAGAGCTCGCCTGTCCAGAGGAGCCACGGATGACGAGGCGCTCCGCCGGCCGTGTCGATATGCGGCTCCGCCGCTGGGCCGCGATGTGCCGTCGTTCGTCTGCGGCACCGTCGTGGCTGGTCGCGCCCGCGCGGCGGGAGCCGCATGTTCCACACAGTCCCGCGCCCCTTCGGGGCACTGCCGAACCGCACCGCGTTTCGCCCGCCCTCCTCGACGCCCCGCAAGTACACTCCACCGGCCTTCAGGAGCCGCAGATGCCCGCCACCGCCAACCAACTCTCCACCCAGCGCCTCGACCTGCGCTACGGCGACCGGCTCGTGGTCGGCGGACTCGATCTGACGCTGCCCGGCAGTGCCGTCACGGCCATCGTGGGCCCCAACGCCTGTGGGAAGTCGACCCTGTTGCGGGGCCTGAGCCGGCTGCTCGCCCCTGCCGCCGGCACCGTCACGCTCGACGGCTCCGACATCCACCGGATGTCCGCGCGGACGCTGGCCCTGCGCATGGGTCTGCTGCCGCAGCAGCCGGTCACCCCTGAGGCCATCACCGTCGAAGCGCTCGTCCGTCTCGGCCGGTACCCGCATCAGCGGCTGCTGAGCCCCTGGTCGGCCGCCGACCAGAAGGCCGTCGAGGAGGCCCTGGAGCGCACCGGCACCGCGGCTCTGCGCGACCACCCCGTGGACCGGCTCTCCGGCGGTCAGCGGCAACGGGCCTGGATCGCGCTGGCGCTGGCGCAGGACACCGAGTTGCTGCTGCTCGACGAACCCACCACCTTCCTCGATCTCAGGCACCAGCTGGACGTCCTCGACCTGGTCGCCGCCCTGCACGCCGAGGCGGGCCGCACCGTGGTGATGGTGCTGCACGACCTCGGACAGGCCGCCCGCTACGCGGACCACATGGTGGTCCTCAAGGACGGCCGCCTCGCCGCCGCCGGCGCCCCGGCCGACGTCCTCGACGCGGAGCTGGTCAAGTCCGTGTTCGAGGTGGACTGCCGGGTGATCCCCGACCCCGAGACCGGCACCCCGCTGGTCGTTCCCAAGAGCAGCGTGGTGCGGCACTCCGCCGTGTCCGGCTGATCAACCACTAACAGAAAGTCCCCATACTCATGCGCTCTCCCCTGCGCGGAATCGGCCGGCTCCTCGCCGTGCTGCTCTCCGTCCTGCTCGGTACGGCCGTGCTGGCCGCCTGCGGCAGCGGCGACTCCTCCGACGAGGCCGACACGGCCAAGGCCTCCGGCGCCTCGTCGGCCGCCTTCCCCCGCACCCTCAAGACCGTGATGGGCGACGTGAAGATCCCGTCGCAGCCGAAGCGGGTCGTCGTCCTCGACACCGGTGAGCTGGACGACGTCACCCTGCTCGGCATCGACCCGGTCGGCGCGGTCGCCCCGCACTTCAAGACCGAGGGCGGATTCCCGACGTACCTGGACGGCGAGTTGAAGGACACCGTGGACGTCGGTCCGCTCCTGGAGCCGAACCTGGAGAAGATCGCCTCTCTCAAGCCCGATCTGATCCTGTCCTCCAAGGTCCGCCACGAGCAGGTCTACGACAAGCTCAGCGCGATCGCCCCGACCGTGTTCACCGAGACCACCGGCGGTGTCTGGAAGGAGAACCTCAAGGTCCACGCCGAGGCGCTGGGCCTGGAGAAGGAGGCCGCGGCCAAGCTGAAGGAGTACGAGACGCAGGCCAAGGCGCTCGGTGCGGCCATCAAGAAGAAGGACGGCGGCACCATGCCGACCGCGTCCGTGGTCCGCTTCATCGCCGGTCCGACCCGTCTGTACCAGTCCAACTCCTACAGCGGCGTCGTCCTGAACGACATCGGCCTCCAGCGGCCGAAGACGCAGATCTCGAACGACCCCGAGGTCACCATGAAGGACGTCAGCCCCGAGCAGATCGACCAGGCCGACGCCGACCTGATCTTCGTCACCGCCGCCGACGCCGAGGACAAGACGCAGAAGGCGCAGGTCGTCTCCAACCCGGTGTGGAAGAGCCTCCCGGCCGTGAAGGACGGCAAGGTCTTCGAGGTCCCGGACGAGACCTGGATGTCCGGCATCGGCGTCCAGGCCGCCGAGGAGATGCTCAAGGACGTGGCGAAGGCCACCGGCGTGGAGCTCCCGGCGAAGTAGGCGAAGTAACTGCCGCTGTTCCTCCGGGGCGGGTCGCGCCTCTTCGAAGCCACGGCCCGCCCCAACCCCCCACCCGCTAGCGGAAGTTGTCTGCTCAGCCATGCGCGTGTACCTGCTCGCCCTCAACCCGACCGACTCCGTCACCGAGGGCTTCCTGCCCGCCGCCGCCCGCCTCGGTCTGGACGTCACCGTCCTCACCGACCAGCCCGACGCCCACCGTCGCACCTACCCGGAGATCGAGGTCCTGGAGTGCGACGTCCGTGACCACCGGGCCGTGATCACCCGGATCTCCACGCATCACCGCCCCGATGCCGTCTTCACCAACAGCGACCACCTCCAGACCCAGGCCGCCCTGGCCGCCGCCTACTTCGACCTCCCCGGCAAGGACTGGCGGGCCACCCTGCGCTGCAAGGACAAGGCCGAGATGCGCCGCCGCCTCGCCGCGGCCGGCGTGGACACGGTCCGGTCGGTGGGGCTGACCGAACCGGTCGCTCCCGACGACGCGCCGTACCCGTGTGTGGTCAAGCCGCGCGAGGGCGTGGCCAGCGAGGACGTCGTCCTCGCGCACAGCCCGCAGGAGTTGGTGGCGCACACCAAGGCGATTCTCACCCGCCGCCCGGGCACGGTCCTGGTCGTCGAGGAGTACCTCCCCGGCGACCTGTTCACCCTGGAGACCCTCGGCGACGGGAACGTCCGCCATGTGCTGGGCGGCTTCCACACCGAGCTGTCACCGCCGCCGTACTTCATCGAGGAACGGCTCACCTTCGTCCCCGCCCACCCCGAGCCGGTCGTCGCGCAGGTCCTGACGCAACTGGACGCGCTGGGCGTCGGGTTCGGTGCCTGCCACACCGAGTTCGTGATGCACGAGGGGCGGGCGCGGATCATCGAGGTCAACTACCGGGCCATCGGCGACCAGTGCGATCTGCTGCTGGCCCGGCTGCTCGGCATCCCGCTCTTCGAGCACATCCTGCGCACCCACCTCGGCGAGCCGCTCCCGGCCGACCTCGGCGCCCGCCGCGACGGCGCGGCCCGCCTTGAGTACCCGTGCGCCGACCGGGCCGGTGTCCTGGTGGGCGCCCCCGAGGCCACGGACCTCGACGTCGACGGTGTGCATCTGACGTACCGCCCGCTGCGCTCGGTGGGCGAGCGGCACGAGCTGTACATGACCAACCGGGACTACCTCGGCGTCCTCCGGGCCACCGGCACGGACCAGCCGACGGTCGACCGAGCGGTGGCGGACTTCCTGGCCGACCGGCACTGGGAGATCCAGCCGTGACCGCCGTGAGCGCTGTAAACGCTGCGACCGCCCAGACCGTGCCGGACGCCTGTGAGGCGGAACTGCTCACCCGCGTACTGAGCGCCCTGCTGCGCGAGGACGTGGTCGGGCTGCGCACGCGCAGCGCGCTCCTGCACCGGCCGGACGGTGACTGGCTGAGGCTGCCCACACCCGAGGGCGACGCCCTGTTGCTGCCCGTCGAGGAGGACGGCTACCAGTGCGCGTACGCAGCCCGGCTGCCGCTCCTGATGCGCGAAGCGGACGGCGCCGAGCTGACGTCGTACGCCACCGTGCTCGGCGCGCTGCGTGAACTCGCCGAGCCCGTCGACCGGGGCGGCTTCGACGTCTTCGCCGAGGAGTGCCGGCAGACGCTGGCCACGACCCGGTTGCATGCGGCGACACGGGCGGAGGTGCTGGCGCTACTCGAACCGGGGATCGGAGTCGGCGGAAGTCTGGCGTACGACACGCTCGCCGCCCGCCTCGACCATCCCGTCTACCCGACCTCGCGCGGGCGCTCCGGGCTGACCGAGGAGCAACTACGCGCGTACGCACCGGAGTTCCACCCTCGATTCGCGCTGCGGTGGATCGCCCTCCCCCGGGAGGCGGTCTCCCTGACCGGCACACTCCCCGACAGCTGGCCCACGCCGACGACGCTCGGTCTGCCCGAGGTGCAGGACACTCATCTCGCCCTGCCCGTCCACCCGTTGACCGTCGAAGCCCTGTCGGACGCGCGCCTCCCGGACGGCGCGGTGCTCGCCGACCGTGCCCGTCTCGACGTCGTCCCGACCCTGTCGATGCGCACCGTCGCCACGGTCGCGGATCCGTCCCTGCACCTCAAACTCCCCCTGGCCACCGCCACGTTGGGCCTGCGCAACAAACGGACCGTCAAGCCCGGCACCCTGGTCGACGGTGCGGTGGGGCAGCGGCTGCTGGAGGCGGTGATCGCCCGTGAGCCCCGCTTCCGGGACACCATCCTGCACGCGGACGAGACGACGTACGCACATGCCGGGCACGAGCTGCTGGCGGTCCTGTGCCGCCGCTACCCGGCCGGGCTCGACGACTCGACGGTCGTCCCGTTGGCGGCCCTCCTCGCGGAGGCGGTCGACGGACGGCTGGTCGTCGAGCATCTCGCCGACCGGTTCTACGGCAGCGATCCGCTCGCCCTGCTGGACGCCCTCCTGACGCTGCTGTTCGACTGGCAGACCACGCTGTTCGGGTACGGCATCGCGCTGGAGTCGCACCAGCAGAACATCTCCGTGGTGCTGCGGCCCGGCGGCGAGCTGCGGCTGCTGTTCAAGGACAACGACGGGCCGCGTATCAACGCCGAGCGCCTGGACGGCGTGCTCGCCGGGCCCTGGGACTTCGACGACGCGCGGATCTTCGCTACGGACGACGGGCCCGTGGCCGACGTGTTCGCGACCATCACGGTCCATCTGTGCGCGGGGTCCTACGCGTTCGGGCTGCCCAAGCATCGCGAGGCTCTGCTGAGTCTCGTACGCACCCGACTGACGGAGGCCGTGGACCGGCTCGGCGGCGACGCCGGTGCCGTCCTGCGCGCCCGCGTCCTGGACGCGCCGTGGCTGCCGGTGAAGGCGATGGTGACGGCCGGGACGCTGCTGTCCAAGGAGCGCTCGGGCGCCGCCGACATCAACAAGCACTACACGACCGGCCCCAACTACCTGCTGCCCGGCGGTGGTCCGGCATGAGCGCGCAGGCGCTGCGCCTGCCGCGGTCCGGGTTCGGGCGCGGACATGTGCAGGCGGTGGCCGGCTGCTACTTCGTGGCGTCGTTCGCGGCGCTGGGACTGCCGCCGTATCTCACCCAGATCCTGCCGGAGCTGGGCGACCACCAGGCCCGCTGGGCGGGCGTGCTCTACATCGTGCCGACCGTGTTCGGCGCGCTCGGCGCCCCGCTGTGGGGGCGGCTCGCGGACCGGTTCGGGCGTAAACGGCTGCTGCTGCGCGCCCAGTTGGGGCTCGCGGTGTCCTTCGTGCTCGCGGGCTGGGCGGACTCCATGGCGACCTTCACGGTGGCGCTGGTGCTGCAGGGAATCCTGGGCGGCACGTTCGCCGCGTCCAACGGCTACCTGGGCGCCGCGCTGGAGGGCCCCGCACTGTCCAAGGCGCTCACCCTGATGCAGGGCAGCGCGCGGGCGGCTCTGGTCGTCGCTCCGATCGTGGTCGGTTCGCTGTCGGGCTGGCTGTCCCCGCACCGGCAGTACGCGCTGCTCGCCGTTCTGCCGCTGACGGCCGCCCTGCTGCTCGCGGCGCTGCCCGAGCCGGAGCCCGTCGAGCAGCCGCCGAGCAGGCCGGAGGCGGTGGACGGGACGGCTCCGCTGGTCTCGCTGAAGGGGCTGTACGCCCTGGAGTTCGCCTTCGTCTTCTCCACGGTCATCTCCTTCCCCTACCTGATCCAGCTCGTCGACGACCGAATACCGGGGACCTCACCGGCACTGTCCGGTGTGCTCTTCGCCCTGCCCCACCTCGTCTATCTGGTGTCGGCGCTGGCGGTGCACGCCGCGTTCCGGGACCGTCCGCAGGCCGGGATCGCGCTTGGCTTCGCCTGTATCGCGCTCGGGCTCGCCGGGCACGGGGTCGCCGGTTCGCTGACCTCGCTCATCGCCGTACGACTGCTGCTGGGCGCGGGGCTCACCCTCGGTCTCGTGTGCCTGTCGGTGCTGGCTGCCGACTGTGCCAAGGGCCGTGCGCCGGGCGGCATGTTCGGAGCGCTCGAGTTCTTCTCCAAGGCCGGCGCGGTCGCCGCCGGTCTGGCCGCGGCGGCGGGCAGTGCCCGCTTCGGACCGGCCGCACCCGTGCTGATCGGCGGCGCCGCAGCCGCCGTCACCGTCCTCGCCACGCTTCTCCCCGCTCTCCTCCCCTCACTGAACCACCGCACCCGCCGGAGCAGCTGATGCCCTCCCTGACCGACTCGCTCGGCAGCGCCCCCAAGCTCTCGACCTCGCTCGTACAGCGCGGTACCACCGTCTCCCGCGCCCAACTGCCCACCGCCGACGAGGCGGTGGCCCACACCCTCCTCAACTGCCTGCTGCGCGAGGTGTCCGGCCCCGAGCACCAGACCGTGGTCACCGACGGCCGTCTGCTGCTGCGCCTGCCCCGCCGCGGGGTGCTGCTGCGGGTCGCCCTGCGCCGTACCTCGCTGCTCGGGGCGCACCGGTTCACCGGCCCGGTGAGCGAACAGCAGGGCGGCGACTGGAGTGAGGTGGACTGGCGGCGTCTCGCCGAGTACACGCACGACGAGCTGTCACTGCGTACGGGTGTGCGCAACGAGGAGTTCCTGGAGCAGATCGCCTCCAGCCACGAGGCCGTGTCGACCACGCTGGCCATCACGCGAGGCCCCTCGGCCACCGCCTCGGACGACCGGCTCTCCGCCTACCTGGCCTCCGAGCAGTCCCTCCTCTTCGGCCACCGCTTCCACCCCACACCCAAGGCCCGCACCGGCGATCCGCGCGCCTGGTCCGCGTACGCCCCGGAGGTCGGGGCCGCCTTCCCGCTGCGGCACCTCGCCGTGCGCGCCGACCTGATCGCCGAGGAGTACGCCGACGCCTCGGCCGTCGCCCCGCTGGACCGGCAGCGCACGGACGTCCCGGAGGGCTACCGCCTGCTGCCCGCCCATCCCTGGCAGTACGAGACGCTGAGCGAGCACCCGTTGCTCCGCGCCGCCCTCGACCGCGGGGACGTCGTCGACCTCGGCCCCGGCGGGCAGCCCTTCGCCGCCACCGCGTCCGTGCGCACCCTGTACGACGGCGAGAGCTTCCTGAAGTTCAGCCTGAACGTGCGGATCACCAACTGCCTGCGCAAGAACAGCAGTTACGAGCTGTCGGGAGCCGTCGCCCTCACCCGTGTCCTGGCACCGGCCCTCGCCGACCTGGCCGACCGCTTCCCCGGCAGCGCGGTCCTCCGCGAGCCCGCCTACCGCACCCTCGCCCTCCCCGGCCCGGACGGGACACCGGACCGCTCGCTGTTCGAGGGCTTCGGCGTCATCGTCCGCGAGGGCCTGCCGCAGCGACTCGCGCCGGGCACCACTCCCCTGCTGGCGGCCGCGGTCGCCGACGAGTACCCGACCGGCGCCGCGCACATCTCACGGCTCCTCGACGGCGCCGACGAGCAGGCGGCCCTCGACTGGTGGTCGGCGTACCTCGACCTCCTCCTGCCGCCCGTCCTCGCCGCGTACTTCGACCACGGTCTGGTCCTGGAACCGCACCTCCAGAACGTCCTGATCTGCGTCGACGACGACGGCAGGCCCGCCCAGGTCCTCTTCCGCGACCTGGAGGGCACCAAGCTGGTCCCCGACCACCACGCGGACACCCTCGCCGCGCTGCCGCCCGAGGTCGCGGGCCCGATGACGTACGACGCCCAGCGCGGCTGGGACCGCGTCATCTACTGCCTGCTGGTCAACCATGTCGCCGAGCTGCTCGCCGCCCTCGCCGACCTGCACCCGGGAGCGGAGGCCGCGCTCTGGGCACGGGTGCGGAGCACGCTCGACGCGTACGCCGAGAAGTTCGGCTGCCCGCCGCGCATGGCGGCCCTGCTGGCCGGCGTGCCGCTGCCCGCCAAGGCCAACCTGCTCACCCGCTGGGAGCGCAAGGCCGACCGCGAGGCCGGCTACGTCCGGTTGCCGTCCCCGCTCGCCGAGGACGTCCTGGGCGACGCGACGAAGGCCACCGCCCCGCGTGACACGACCGGGGGCACCCGATGACCGAGCCGACACCCGCGGTCCGCGACCGGGCCCTGTCCTTGCAGTCCACCGAACTCCCCGTGTACCTCTACGACTTGGCGGCCTTGCACGACCACGCCGCCACCGTTCGGGCCGCGTTGCCCGAGCGGGTCGAGCTGTACTACGCCGCGAAGGCCAACCCGGAACCGGAGATCCTCACCGCGCTGGCCCCGTACGTCGACGGGTACGAGGTCTCCTCGGGCGGCGAACTCGCCCACGTCGCCAAGGCGGTGCCTGGCCGCCCGCTCGCCTTCGGCGGTCCCGGCAAGACGCCGGACGAGGTGACGGCCGCGCTGGAGACCGGAGTCGAGCGCTTCCACGTGGAGAGCGCGTACGAGCTGCGCATGCTGGCCGAGTTGGCGCGGGCGTACGCGCCGGGACGGCGGGTGGCGGTGCTGCCGCGGGTCAACCTGCCGGTGGCCGACGGGTCGTTGGCGGGCAGCTCGCTGGCGATGGGGGGTCGTCCGACGCCGTTCGGGACGGACCCGGCGCAGGCCGTCGAGATCGTGCGTGCCCTCACGGACGGGACGTACCCCCAGCTCGAACTACGGGGCATTCACGCCCACTTGGCCAGCGGTCTGGAGGCGGCCGAGCAGGTCGCGGTGGCCGAGTCGATCGTGGCCTGGGCCACCGGCCTGGGCGTCCCTCTCGCCGAGGTGAACGTCGGCGGCGGCATGCACGTCGACTACGGCGACCCGGAGCGCCGCTTCGACTGGGCCGCGTACGGCGAAGGGCTGGCCCGGCTGACCGAGGCGCACCCGGGGCTGACCCTGCGCATCGAGCCGGGCCGGGCGCTCACGGCGTACTGCGGCTGGTACGCCACCGAGGTACTGGACGTGAAGCACAGCCACGGCGAGGAGTTCGCCGTCGTCCGGGGCGGCACCCACCATCTACGGACCCCGGCGACAAAAGGCCACGACCAGCCCTGTTCCGTGCTACCGGTCGACGCCTGGCCCCACCCCTGGCCGCGGCCCGCGGCGGCCGGCGACCGGGTCACGCTGGCCGGTCAGCTGTGCACACCGAAGGACGTGCTGGCCCGCCGGGTGCCCGCGGCCGGGCTCCGGGCCGGCGACCGGGTGCTGTTCTCACTGGCGGGCGCCTATGCGTGGAACATCTCCCACCACGACTTCCTGATGCACCCCAGGCCGGGCTTCCACTTCCTGTCGGCGCCGACCGACACCACCGAGTAACGGTCGCATCACTCTCGGCACACACGAAGGGCCGCCCGGCACGATCCGGGCGGCCCTTTCGTGTGTCGGTGGTCCAATCACCTCTGGCGAAATCGACTGCGGTTCGGCCGCGCCCAAGGGGCGCGGGGCTGTGTCGATGTGCGGCTCCGCCGCGGGGCGCGACCAGCCACGATGGCGCCGCAGCCGATCGACTGCCTGTCGCGGCCGCGCGGCGAAGCCGCACATCGACGCAGCCAGCGGAGCGCCTAGCGCAGGTGCCCCAGCTGCGCCGGGTTCAGGGCGTCGATGCGGTCGAGGTGGCCCAGCTGCTGGGAGACCCGCGGGACGCGGTGCTGGTGCTGGGCGGGGATGCCGGTCGTGGCCAGCGAGTCCAGCGTGGTGATCGGGTTCAGCGGGGTGCCGGCGTTCCGGGTGTCCACGGGCTGCGCGTTCGCCAGCGGGGCGGCGAGCCCGGTGATGCCGGCGGCCAGACCAACGGCGGCTGCGATACGTCGTGTTGAGATCATGCTTTGCGCAACGCGGGCGGCCCGCCGCCGGACACGGCCGCCCCGCGGGGCTCACCCGTCAGGCCCAGCGCACCGGGCGCGCTTGCCGAGTCCGGCGGGGCGGAGGAGTCTCGGAGAAGAGGCCCTCCCGGTCGTCCCTCATCCTGCCGCGGGCCTCGGAGGAGGTCACCATGGGCACCGCCGCATTTCCCACGTTCGACACCGACACACTGCGCCGGGGCATAGAAGGACAGACCCCGGACACTCTCCTTTCTCTGTACACGGACGACGCGGAACTGCGCGTCGTGAACCGCAACGCCCAGCCCAGCCACCCCAAGGTGCTGCACGGCCGTCACGAGATCGCCGCGATGCTCGGCGACGTCTACAGCCGCGACATGACGCACAAGCTGGAGGGATGCGTCATCCAGGGGGACCGTGCCGCCTACAGCGAGTCCTGCGAGTACGCGGACGGGGTGCGTGTCCTGTCCGAGTCGATGATCACGCTGCGCGACGGCAAGATATCCCGCCAGATCCTGATCGAGGCGTGGGACGAGTAACCGAAGCACCAGACGTTCGGGAAGGGAGCGGTCGAAGGTCCAGGTCGGCTGGTGACCGACCTGGACCTTCTTCATCGTCAGGGAGTCCTCAGCGTCGTGACGAGGTCGCGCGGGAGTCCGTGGGTGTCATGCAGGTAGTGGTAGTCGTCGTCGCTCAACGGGCCCTCGAACTCCGGCCTGCCGAGCACCCGACGCCCCCGCTCAAGGAGCCTGCCGAACCGCCGTTCCTCGTCCAGCAGCACCTCGCGCACCGGACCCGTTCCGCAGGACTGGCGGAAGTGGTCCAGCGTGTGACTCAGGACCTCCTCGGGCAGGTCGACAAGGGTGCGCGAGGGGTCGCCGCGCCACAGCGTGGTGAGGGCACGGCGGATCAGCCGGCGCAGGACGTAGCCGCGTCCGGTGTTGGAGGGCCGTACGCCGTCGCCGATGACGACGATCCCGGACCGCAGGTGGTCACAGACGAGTCGGGGGGACGGTCCGTCCGGATTCCACAGCGGCGGAAGCAGCCTCATCCAGGGCTCGAACAGGTCACTGTCGTACACGGAGTCGTGGCCCTGCAGAACCGTCACGAGTCGCTCCAGACCCATTCCCGTGTCGACGCTGGGCTGTTGGAGGGGCTGGAGGCTGCCGTCCTCGTGGCGTCGGTAGCGCATACTGACGTGGTTCCAGACCTCGACCCACCTGGGGTCGGCGGTGGGGGTGCCCTGCGGTGGGGTGTCCGGGTCACCGGTCCACAGGAAGATCTCCGAATCGGGGCCGCAGAGGCCGACGGGGCCGTGGGACCACCAGTTCTCGTCCCGGGTCGGCTCGACGGGCAGCCCCAACTCCCGCCAGGTGTCGAGCGATTCACTGTCCGGGCCGACCTCCTCGCCTCCCCCGAAGACAGTGACGTACATCCGCTCCGGCAGGACACCGAAGCCGTCGCGCAGCAGCTCGTAGCCCCAACGCAGGCTCTGTGAATGGTCGTAGTCGCCCAAGGACCAGGAACCGAGCATCTCGAACATCGTCAGATGGGTCGGGTCACCGACCTCGTCGAGGTCACTGGTGCGCAGACAGCGCTGGACGTTGACCAGCCGCCGTCCCTGTGGATGCGGGCGGCGGCCTTCCAGGTAGGGGGTGAGCGGGTGCATGCCCGAGGTGGTGAACAGCACCGGGTCGGTCGGCAGCGGCAGCAGGGTGCTGCCGGTGATCAGCTCGTGTCCGCGTTCGCGGAAGAAGTCGGTGAAGGTGCGGACGATGTGATCGGTGCTCGGCGGAGTGGTCATCGCGGATTCCTTCGGGTCGTGGGGACCGGAAAGAACCGCGGAACAGCTTCGGCCATGAAGGGGAAGGCGTACACCGACGGTCCGTTTCCGGCCGCCGGGAGGAGTGGGATCAGGCGTCGGCAGCCGGGGAGCTGGTCGCTCGCGCGGCTGCGGTGTGGGTATGCCCGATGCCCTTCATGGAATCGACGGTAACAGTGGGCGTCCGAACCGTCGCCCGGTTTTCTCCGGCCCCGAGCCCCGAGCCCCGAACCGTCTCCGTCGACTCGAACAACCTCCGTTAAGGTGGCCGTGGGCCGTGACTGGCGCTGAGGTGGAGCACCACCGGGGAGCGGCCTCGCAGAGTCGATGCCGTGCGCCTGGGCGAACCGGACACCCCAGCCCAGGAGTGGATCATGACTCAGGCCCGGCTCATGGACGGCACCGCGCTCGCCCGGCGCATCGTCGAGGAGACCACCAAACGCGCCGCCGACCTCACCGAACGCACCGGCACCGCGCCCTGCCTCGCGACCGTACTGGTCGGCGAGGATCCCGCGTCCGTCACGTACGTCCGTATGAAGCAGAACCGGTGCCGCAAGGCCGGGATCACGTCCCGCCATGTGCCGCTGCCCGCCGACACCACCACCGGGCAACTCGTCTGCACCCTGCGTGACTTGTCGGCCGATCCCGGTGTACACGGCATCCTGCTCCAGCACCCGATGGGCCCGCACATCGACGAGCGGGCCGCGTTCGAGGCGATCGCGCCGGAGAAGGACGTCGACGGGGTCACCTTCGCCTCGTTCGCCACGATGAGCTTCGGGCTGCCGGGATTCGTGTCCTGCACGCCCGGCGGGATCATGCGGCTGCTCGACGAGTACGGCGTCGACCCGGCCGGCAGCCGTGCCGTGGTCGTCGGCCGCAGCGCGATCCTCGGCAAGCCGGCGGGCATGCTGCTGCTCGCGCGCGACGCGACGGTGACGTACTGCCACTCCCGTACGACGGATCTGTCGGCGGCCGTCCGCGAGGCGGACATCGTCGTCGCGGCCGTCGGGCGGCCCAGGCTGATCAAGGGGCAGGACCTCAAGCCCGGCGCCGTGGTGATCGACGCCGGGTACAACCCCGGGAACGTCGGCGACGTCGACTTCGACTCCGCCGTCGAGCGGGCCTCCCTCATCACGCCGGTGCCGGGCGGTGTCGGTCCGATGACGATCGCCACGCTGCTGGAGCAGACCGTGGACGCCGCCACCCGGCAGCTCGGGGTGTGATCAGCGCATCCAGGCGCTGTACGACATCACGTCGCCGGCCTTGACGCCGTACTTCGGGTCCGCCTTCGTGAAGGTGGTCTCCAGCCCGAGTACGGCGCCGGTGGCCGGGTCCATGATCAGCATCTCGCGGGTGGCGGACAGGTCGTACACGTACGCCAGTCCACGCCGTCCGAGCCGGTCCGTGACCTGCCCGAGCGGCCGGAGCCCCTCCGTCTCCGCGAGGAGCCGCGCCACCGTCGCCGACTCGCGGGCGCCGAGGGTCCAGGTGCCGAGCAGCGACGCGACGGCGTCGAGGAGTTCGCGGGTGTTCAGCGGGGTCTTGCTGTACGCGGCCTCCTGCAGGTAGGCGCGCAGGTGGGCGACGTCGGTCGGAGGCGGCGACTGCGGCGGGGCGTCGCTCCAACTGGGCGGGTAGGTCTGCTCGCTGAGGACATGGCCGTCCTCGACGAGTTTCCCTTCCTCGCCGAGGACGGGCCGGCCGGGGTGGCGCGGGTCGGTCGCCACGACGATCTCGGTATGGCTGTCGTCGGCGTTCCAGCGCACGATGCGCTCCTCGGGAAGCGTGATCGGCGGCTTGTTGTCGCTCATACCGATGCTCCACGACTGCACGTGCGTGCCCTTGCGCAGCTTCGGCGAACCGTCGGCCGCGGCCGCCTGTGCCCGCTCGGCCAGGGTTTTCAGGGATACGGGGGTGGAGTCGGCCTGCACGAGCAGCGGGCGGGGTGCGGCCACCGCCGGGGCGGTCGTCTGGCCGGTGAACAGCAGAGCCGACACGAGCGCGCCTACGACGGCCGTGGCGGCCAGGCCCCAGGCCAGCCGCGGGCGGCGCGACGTCGGCTGCCGCATCAGCCGGTTGAGGTGGCGCTCGGCGTGGTGGTCCAAAGGGCCCTCGCCGAAGTGGGGTCCGTCGACCGGTACCGGGTTGGCTCGGCGCAGCAGTTCGAGTTCGTCAGCCATGGTTTCGTTCCTTCGGCGCGGTCGCGGGGCACACTCGGTCGATCTCGGCTCTCAGTCGGCGCCGGGCGCGGTGCAGCCGCATCGACGCGGCCCGTCTGCCGCAGCCGAGGGCGACGGCCAGTTCCTCGACGCCGAGTTCCTCCCACGCCGTCAGCCGCAGTACCTCCTGGTCGGCCGGGGGCAGCCGGGACAGTGCCTCGTGCACCCACGCGCCCGGCGCCTCCGCGTCCGGGCTGTCCACGATGTGCCGGCCGTGCGCGGCGTCGTCGTTGCCCATTCGGTCGACAAGACGCCGGCGGCGCCCGAAGCCGCGTACCGCGTTCGCCAGGCAGTTGCGTGCCACGCCGTACAGCCAGGGCAGCGGGGTGGCCGGGAGGTCGTCCCGGCGCCGCCAGGCGACGGTGAACACCTCCGCCACCACTTCCTCGACCTCACTCGTACGCCCGTCCAGTCGCCGCGCGACATAGCGGCTGACCGCCCAGTAGTGCTCGCGATAGGCAGCGGCGAAGATCTCGTCGTTGCTCATGTTCCGTTCGTGTCCGGCACTCGCCGGATCGTCACACCCGTTTCCGTGATTCTTGTCGCCTCCTCAGAGTGTGACGTCCTCACGCCGCGCGGACACAGGCGGGGCGTGAAGAGGATCAATGACATCAAGGCGGTCCAGTGGCTGACCACCACGGATCACAAGACGATCGGCACGCTCTATCTGGTCACGTCGTTCGCGTTCTTCTGCATCGGCGGGGTGATGGCGCTGTTCATGCGCGCCGAGCTGGCCCGGCCTGGTCTGCAGATCATGTCGAACGAGCAGTTCAACCAGGCGTTCACGATGCACGGCACGATCATGCTGCTGATGTTCGCGACGCCGCTGTTCGCCGGCTTCGCCAACTGGATCATGCCGCTGCAGATCGGCGCGCCGGACGTGGCGTTCCCGCGGCTGAACATGTTCGCCTACTGGCTGTACCTGTTCGGCTCGCTCAT
>NZ_JBITCM010000019.1:0-226185 GCF_044453205.1 Streptomyces sp. NPDC051738
AACGGCTCGATCCACTTCGGATCATCCGCTGAGATCACCCCACCCATGCCCAGCCAACGCACCAACCGCCCCACCGGTTACGGGACAACCTCTAGGGCCCGGTGCGGCGTCGTGGCCCGCTATGGGCGTCAGTGAGCCGCCGTGACCGACCGCCGCGACGGCCCGGACGGAGCCGCCTACTCGGCCCAGGGGTGGAACCCGGTGCTGAGGACGTCCTCGAGTGCGGCGCGGAGCTGGGCGGCCTTCTCGCTGCCGAAGCTGTCTTCGAACTGGGCCTGCGCGGTGCGCCAGTAAGGGAGGGCCGCCTGCAGGCGGGCGAGGCCATCCGGGGTGATGGTGACCATGCGGGCCCGGCGATCGGTGGCTGAGGGCTCGACCGTGACGAGGCCTTCGCGTGCGAGCGGTTTGAGGTTGGTGGCCAGCGTGGTGCGATCCATGGCGATCGTCTCGGCCAGGCTCGTGATCGTTATCTCGTCGTGCTGACTCAGGTGCTGCAGGATGCTGAACTGCGTGGCGCGCAGGCCCGTCGGGGCGAGGGCCTTGTCGTAGGTGGCGCTCAGATAGCGGGCCGCTTTGCGCAGGGCCAGGTTGTTGCACGAGCCGACGCCGTCCGCCGCGGTGCGAGTCATGATCTCCTCCAGAATTCATATACGAGTATATGCGCCTAACCGTCGCCGTGCCTACCTGTCGCACCGCCGCTGCTGCCGACGCGCGACGCACGGCGGGCATTCCCTCGCTTGGCCGCGACGTTGCGCCAGTCGGGGCGTAGGCTCGATGGGTGCCGCAGTTGCCGGGTGTTGCAGCCGGGCAGACATGGGCGCGGGAACAACTGTCGCGACGTTGCCTCACCGGCATAGACGTTGCGCAGGGCGAGCGGGTCGGCGCACCTCGCACACCCCGGGAGGCGAGTGAGCCGGAGCCGGTCGGAATGGTTTGCACTCACAAAATTAGGAGCATATGCTCCTAATGTGTCGACGGGTGGCATCGCTTCCGCGTCGCGCTCTCTCGCCCAGCACGTGCAACACATGCACCACATACAGCACGTGCGCCGGCACCCCGCCGAACGGGCGCGCGCCGCCCAACACGTGCGGCACGCATACGCACAATCTTGTCCACCACGAAGAAGGTGACCCGCGGATGACTATCGGCAACCTCGTCCTGATCACTGGCGCGGGCGGTGTGGGCAGCGCCGTCCTGGAGAAGCTGCGGGCGCAGGACGTGCCCGTGCGCGTCATGGTCCGCCGGGACGACGGCCGTGCCGCGCGGCTGCGCGCCCTCGGCGCGGAGGTCGTCCTCGGTGACCTTACGCGGCCCGAGACCGTAGCGGCCGCCATGGACGGCGCCCGGAGCATGTACTTCGCCATGCCGGTGTCGCCCGACCACCTGCTGGCGGCGACCGTCGCGGCAAGTGTCGCGCGCGAGTACGGCGAGCTGGACGCGCTCGTCGGCATGTCGCAGATGACGGTGTCGCAGATGACCGCCACCAGCACCGCCGAGTCGCACCAGCAGCGGCTGCACTGGCTGGCAGAGCAGGTGCTGAACTGGTCCGGCCTGCCGGTCATACACATCCGGCCCACGTCGTTCCTGGACAACCCGCTGTTCACCACGCTCCCGGCCCGGACGATCCAGGAGAACGGCACCATCGTGCTGCCGTTCGGAGCGGGGCGCACCTCGCCGATCGCCGTGGACGACGTGGCTCGGGCGGTGGCGACCGTGCTGCGCGACCCGGGCCCTCACGTCGGACGCGTCTACGAGCTGACCGGGCCGCGCGCGATCGACATGACGGAGATGGCCGACGCCTTCGCGAAGGCGCTGGGCCGGCCGGTGTCGTACGTGGACGCGCCGCTCGAGACGTGGCGCAAAGAGGTGCTCTCGACGATCGGCCTGCCGCCGCACATCGAGCAGCACATCATCACCATGTGCCGCCTGCACCAGCAGAACCGCTACGACCGGGCTTCCGGCGATGTCGAGCGCCTGACCGGGCGCCCCGCCCGGACGATCGAAGAGTTCGTGGCGGCACGCAAGGACTTCTACCTGGGCTGATGGATACCGCAGGCGGATCGCCGCTCATCGGACGAGGCGCGGGACAGCGCAGTGCGGGTCGCCGAGCACGCAGCCCGCCGTCCGTGGTGTTCACGGCTGCGCCACAAGCCCCTTCCGCGCCGACAGCCCCGACACTCTCGTGGCCGCTATGCGCCCGCCGCCGCACCGGACCCGCTGAACGAGCGGAGAACTGGTACCAGGCCTTTCCTCTCACGACAAGTCCCGTAAGAGGTACGGGACTCGAACAAGGAAGGTGAACACAGACATGGACATGAAACTCGAACTCTTCGTCCTGCCCGTCTCGGACCTCGACCGCGCCAGGGCCTTCTACGAGAAGGCGGGATTCCGGCTCGACCTCGCCAAGGATGTCACCGACGACTTCAAGGTCGTCCACCTCACGCCGCCCGGTTCCGAGGCCTCGATCATCTTCGGCGAAGGCCTGACCACGGCCCCGCCCGGATCGGCCCAGGGGCTGTACCTCATCGTCACCGACATCGAGCAGGCCCGTGCGCAACTCGTCGACCGCGGTGTCGAGGTGAGCGAGGTCTTCCACGACGACAAGGGCATCTTCTTCCACGGACACGACGCCGGAGAGGTCGTCCACAAGGGTCAGGGGCAGGAGCGGCTCGCCGGGCCGCACCCCGAGCGCGCCAGCTACGGCTCCTACGCCACCTTCAGCGACCCGGACGGCAACGGCTGGGTGCTCCAGGAGATCACGCAACGAGCCCCCGGCCGCTGACCTCTGCTCTCACCACCGACGCCACAGGGTGCCGTCCAGGCTCCTCGCCAGGGGCGTGACGGAGCCAAGCCGAGCCGACAGGAAGCAGGACCAGAGATGAGTGGAACAGCGACCGGAACGACGCAGAGCTACGACGTCGTCGTCATCGGCGCCGGTCCGGTCGGGGAGAACGTCGCCGACCGGACCCGTGCCGCAGGGCTCAGCACCGTCATCGTGGAAAGCGAACTCATCGGCGGCGAGTGCTCGTACTGGGCCTGTGAGCCGAGCAAGGCCCTGCTGAGGCCGGTCCTGGCCCGTGCCGACGCCCGGCGTGTCCCGGGGCTCCGCGAGGCGGCGGCCCGACCGCTGGACGTCGCCGAAGTGCTCGCCCACCGCGACGAGATGACCTTCCATTGGGACGACGGCGACCAGGTCGCCTGGCTCGGCTCGGTCTCCGTCGATCTCGTCCGTGGCCATGCGCGCCTGGAAGGCCCCCGGCGTGTGTCGGTGGTGACCCCGGACGGGGACACCGTCCTGCTGACCGCGCGTCACGCCGTCGCCCTGTGCACGGGTACCACCACCGCACTGCCCGACGTGCCCGGGCTCGACACCACGCGGCACTGGACCAGCCGGGAGGCGACCAGCGCGGAGCACGTGCCCGGCAGGCTCGCGGTGGTGGGCGGCGGGGTGGTGGCGGTCGAGATGGCCACAGCCTGGCAGGCACTCGGGTCCCAGGTGACCATGCTCGTGCGTGGCGACGGTCTGCTCCACCGGATGGAGCCCTTCGCGGGCGAACTCGTCACCGACGGCCTGAGTGAAGCAGGCGTCGACATCCGCCTCGGTGTCACCGTCACCGCGGTGAAGCGGCACGGCACCGACGACGGTGAGGTGACCGTCACCCTCGACGACGGCGGCGACCTGGTCGTGGACGAGATTCTCTTCGCCACCGGCCGCCGGCCGCGAACGACCGACGTCGGACTGGAGAGCGTCGGCCTGACCCCGGGTGACTGGCTCGCCGTCGACGACTCCTGCCAGGTGACGGCCGTGTCCGGCGGCTGGCTCTACGCCGTCGGAGACGTCAACCGCCGTGCGCTGCTCACCCACCAGGGCAAGTACCAGGCCAGGATCACCGGAGCCGTCATCGCGGCCCGCGCGAAGAGCGAGCCCGTCCTGGCCCAACGATGGGGCCCGCACACCACCACCGCCGACCGTGCGGCAGTCCCGCAGGTCGTCTTCACCGACCCGGAGGTCGCATCCGTCGGCCTGACCACATCCGAGGCCGAACGGTCCGGGCGGCGGATCGAAGTGGTCGACTACGACCTTGCACACGTCTCGGGCGCCCACCAGTACGCCCAGGGCTACCGAGGCAAGGCCCGCATCCTCGTCGACGCGGACCACGGCACGGTCGTCGGTGCCACGTTCGTCGGCCCCGGCCTCGGTGAGCTGCTCTACTCCGCCACCGTCGCCGTCGTCAGCGAGGTGCCGCTGGAACGCCTGTGGCACGCCGTACCGGCCTTCCCGACGATCAGCGAAGTATGGCTGCGGCTCCTCGAGACACACCGGGGCTGAGCACAGAAGCGGCAAAACACCCCCGACGCGCGCTCCGGTCGGCGATGTCCGACTCCCGCCTCCAGACCGCGCAACGGGAGATCATCGACCGCGTGCTCGGCGTGCCGACGCGCCCCTGCGTGGCGGGGTGCTGGATCACGATCATGACAGCGCCATCATCCAGACCCCGAAACTCCGCACTCCCGACGCCGCGGACCGCTGGACCTGGATCCTGATCGTCGCCCACACCCAGCTCCGACTTGCCCGGCCCCTCGCCGCGGACCTCCGCCGGCCCTCCGATCGGCTCACCCCAGCCCGGATCCGCCGAGGGTTTCGGCACCTCCGCCCGCACCTGGGAGGCTGTCGCACGGCTCCCGCCCGGTGAACGTCAAGAGTGCTTCTTGGGCGTGTGGTTGATGAGCTTGTTGAGGTTGTGCACCGTGCCGAGGAGCTTGATCTCGGCGTCCACTGCCTGGCGGCCTCGGTAGTTGAGGTGTCGTCCGAAGTGTTGGAAGATCTGGGCGAATCCCGGCTCGACCAGGGCACTGCGTTGACGGTACTGGGCCCGTCCTGTCGGGGTGGCGAGGCGGGCCGCCATGTCCTGCTGGCTGGCAGGGGCCTGCTGACGTTTCGCGGGAAAGCCGGCTTGGTCTGCATCGCTGGTGACCGAGACCAGTAGCGGGAGGTCGGTGAGGTCCTCGAAGGACGCGGCGGAAGCGTACCCGCTGTCGGCGAGCCAGAGTTGGATGTCGCCGGGGAGTCGTGCGGCCTGATGATTGTGCTGGGTCTTCCTCACCATCGGAACGAGGGCCGTCCGGTCCGAGGGATTGTCGTGCGCTTCGATGGCCATCAAGAATTGGCGGCGGGCGCACACGATCTGGATGTTGTCCCTGCAGGTAGCCGCCGCGTTTCCCGGGAATCAGCCGGGAGTCGGGATCGCTCAGGCAGGCACGGGACTCCGGGGAGGGGGCCGGTCGGGGTGTGCGGGCCCGCTCCAGCCAGGCCCGCATCTTCACCAGTCGCGTTCGCTGGCGAACGAGGACGGTCTTGTGCTCCATCGGGACCGGCGGCCGTCCGTTCGCTCCACGACGTCCTGCCGCCCGGTCCTCTCGGACGCGGAGTTCGTACTTCTTCAGTTTCTCCTGGTGAGCCTCGGTCTCGGCGGCCAGGCGCTTCTCCGCGCGGGCCACCATCCGCTCGGCGGCTCCGACCTTGATCCGGATCTCGGTGGGTGAAGGCATAGCCCGTTCATGCAGTCTGTCCCTGGCCAACTGGGCCCGGGTGAGCCGTCGCACAGTCGCGATAGGCGAGGCCAGTTGTCCCACGCGTCCTCGCCACTGCCCTGTGCTGGCGAGCTGTCGGCCTCGACGCTGAGCGCGTGGTCGGCTGCATCCTCAATCAGCGCGTGGATCTCTTTCTCGCACTGGGAGATGGTCTCCTCCAGGCGCTGGAGCCGCTGGTTGGCGTCGCGTGAGGCGTTCGCCTCCATCGGTGAGCCGTCCACGGCCACCGCCGAAAGATCGACCAGGCCGCGTCGGCCGCACAGCGACAACACCTGCACGAACAGCGAGTTCAAGGCGGCACGGTGGCGTCGTACGAACCGCGCGACGGTGGAGTGGTCCACTCTGGCTTCGTAGGTGGAAACGGGCTCTGGCCCACTTCTTGTGGTGCGGTCACTCGCTGTCGGATCCGAAGCCGAGTTCCTGCGGCAGGTATTCCCAGGCGATCCTGGTATGCAGCACGAACAGACGAGAAATACGCGGGTATCGGGATCAGCGACCGAGGAATGGCCAGTGCCGTTTCCTACGCGGCGTAGGTTCCGGCTCGATCTCTCGCGGCGCGGGGGCGATCCGGTCCGGCTCCAGCCCCACCTTGTCGGGGTGCACAGAAGCGGCCGGCGCGTTACTGCTCGTCGCCGCTAACCTGCTCGGTCTCGGCCTGGTCGGTGCCACCGTGGTCGAAGACGTCCAGGACCAGACCGTGACTGTGCCGGATGCCGGGGCGGGCGACTGAACGAGCGGATACGGTTCCCCCATGACGAAAACTGCCCGGACCATGAAACGTACGGGAGCCCTCGTTGCGGCAGCCGCCGTGGCCGCGCTCGCCTTCCCCGCCCAGGCCCACGCCGCTGCCGTCGCCTGCGGCGGCGGGGTCTCGACGCAGAACATCGGCGCCCGGGGCTGTATTTCCGCCGAACGCTGGAAGGACGGGGAGATCTGGTGGCGCGACATCACCGCCCACGCGCTCCTCACCAACTCCCGTTCCCACGCCTCATGGGTCGAGTACGAGGCGTACCTCCACGTGCAGGGGGACGGCGACGACTGGATGAAAATGGGCAGCGGCCGGACCATCGTGGAGCGGCGTTCCACGGTCGGCCCGATCGCCATCGCCACCAACACCCGCCTCTGTGGTCCCGTCAAAATCACGATCCGCGTCCACGTGAGGCCGGCGGGGGGCGCCTGGTCGAACTGGTCCAGCGCGGCGACCTCGCAGTGCCAGACCTGACGCTGCCAGACCTCGCACACCGCAGCGCCCCCGCCTCCGCGACCAGGAGGACGGGGGCTCTCGTGTTTCCTGCGGGGGAATTATGCGGCCACGGGACGCCTGTGCAGCTCCTTCGCCGCCTTCGCGGTCTCCCGCTTCAGACGCGCCTCGAACTCCTCGCGTGTCTCTACCCGCAGCCGGTCCGGGTACCGCTTCATCGGCACCTCCTCCCCCAACGCCGCGAACCGCGCAGCGATGGCGTCACGGTCCAAGTCGGCCTTCCCCGGCACCCGGGACAGGAACCAGTCGGCATACCAGCCGGCCGGCGCCAGATGCAGCACCTCGTCCGCCCCCTTCTGATCGGTGGCAGCCGCGTTCGCCCGCGCCCGCGCATCCCTGCGTACTGCGCACACCTCGGCGACCGCCTCCGCGTCCTGTCCGATCCGCTGAGGCATCTGACGGTGGCGCTCCGCAGTGATGTCCTCCAGCCGTGCCGCATCAGAGAACCTTTGCCCCGCTGTAACGTGACGCGCGGTTCGGCTTCTGGTCCGTGGTTATGTGCGTGACTGCGGGCTCTGGCCCACTTCGTGCGGTCGTGTGACTCTCGGTCACGCCAGCAGGACTCGTTTGCGGAGGAGTTCAAATCCTGCGCGGCCGAACATCTGACGCTTGAGCATCTTGATCCGGTTGACGTGGCCTTCCACGACTCCGGAGTTCCAGGGAAGCGTGAGGCCGGCGATGACGGCGTCGAGGTCGCGTTCAAGGCGCTGGGCGAAGTGCCGGAGACTAGGCAGGTCGGCAGTAGAGGTGACCGCTTCGATCCAGGTCGGCAACTGGTTGCCCTGAAGGTGAGCAGGGGAAGGACTCACGGCCGGTGACGGCTGCCTCTTTGAAAGAGGTGCTGCACTTGCGTGATCATGCCGACCTCGCGGCGATGGGTCGCTATGAACGGCAGTACGGCGTCCTGGCCGAGGCCGTGCTCGAGGGCTGGCAGGACCAGCCGCTGGCAGCCGAGATCTCCGCGGAGGAGTTCGAGCGCCTGTGGGTCGAGGCCAGGCGAATTCATGGTGCTTCAGGCTGATCTGGCGGACTGACCGGCCTGCTGCGAACGGGGCAGTGTCGGGCCCGGTCTCCTACTCGAGGATGTGCGCCGGACTTACGTTGGGCACGGCACGCGCCCCTTCGCGACCTTCCGTCTCCGCGTGCCGCCGCACTGACCGCACGGCGGAAAGAGGCATCCGGGATGACGCGCAGCTCCGAACGCCGCAGGTGGTCGGCGGCAACAGCCCAGGGCAGACTCGCGGTGGCGGCATGCGCCGCCGCCGGGCTCCTGACAGTGACGGCGTGCACCGGCACCACGACGAACGCCCCGCCGGCGGCCGCCGCCGCGACGCCCTCCCCCAGCACCTCGGTCCGTGAACTCACCCCGGCGCTGTCGTCGCAGCTGGACAAAGCCGTCCAGCAGACGCTGAAGCAGGCGGGCGTGCCCGGGGTGACCGTGGGGCTGTGGCTGCCGGGCAAGGGCACGTACGTCCGCTCGTTCGGTGTGGCCGACAAGGGCACCGGCGCTACCATGTCGGAGAACCTGCGCGTGCGGATCGGCAGCGAGACCAAGACGTTCACGGTGACCGGGCTCCTGCGGCTGGTGGACGGGGGCCGGGTCGGTCTCGACGACCCGATCTCGAAGCACGTGGACGACGTCCCCAACGGGGACCGCATCACCCTGCGCCAGCTCGCCGAGATGCGCAGCGGACTGTTCTCGTACAGCGACGACCCGGGCTTCGACAAGGCCTTCCTCTCCGACCCCGACCGGAAATTCACGCCGCAGCAGTTGCTCGACTACGCCTTCAAGCACCCTCCGCTGTTCGCCCCGGGGCAGAAGTTCAACTACTCCAACACGAACCTGATCCTGCTCGGCCTGGTCATCGAGAAGGTGAGCGGCCAACCCCTCGGCGACTTCCTGAAGCAGCAGGTCATCGAACCGGCCGGCCTGCGCAACACGGTCTTCCCCAAGGGGGCCGAGTTCCCCGATCCGCACGCCCAGGGCTACACGGTGCAGACACGGAACGGCGAGGTCGCGAACGCGACGAACTGGGACCCGTCCTGGGCCTGGGCCGCCGGCGCGATCATCTCCGACCTGCAGGACCTGCGGAAATGGGCGCCGATCCTCGCGACGGGCACCCTGCTCGAGCCCGCCACGCAACGGCAGCGCCTGCGGATGCTGCCCACCGGCTACCCGGGAACCGCGTACGGGCTCGGTATCTTCACCACCAACGGGTGGATCGGGCACAATGGCTCGCTCCCCGGCTACGAGTCGGTGACGGTCTATCTGCCCTCGGCCAAGGCGACGTTGGTGATCCTCACCAACGCGGACTTCATCTACAAGGGCTCCGAGAACAGCACGCTGTTCGCTCAGGCCATCACCCGCATCGTGACCCCGGACAACGTCTACGCCCTGCCGCCGTCGGCGCCGTCCTCGCCGTCCCCGTCCGCCTGACGCGCCGGCCGTTCGGCGCGTCCGGGTGGGAGCACGGCCTGGAAGTAGCCGACGGCCCCGCTGGCGCCGTTAGCTGAGCTGCTGGTTGATGGCCGGCATCGGGCCGTTCTCGTCGGCGACGGTGGTGGCGATCTCGCGTCCGTACGGGCGCGCCGCGGCGACGGCGGTGAGCATATGGGAGGGCAGTGGATGCAGAACGAGCGGCGGCTCTACGTGAGGAGCTCGCCGAGTTCGCTACCGGCAACTACGGGGCCGACTCCGCCGCCCTCGTCGTGTAGGTCGTGGATCTCGCGGACCGGCACGGCCGCAAGTGGCATGAGCAGGCCGGCGCGGAGCACCGTCCGCCGCCTTCGCCTGGCAGCATCGCGCCGGGGGGGGGGATCGATCGCTCCCGAAAAGCAAGTCGCCCGGCAGGTGCGGTTCGACGTCGACGGCGGGACCGTGACCGGCGGCCGCGAGGCATGCCGTGTACGAGGTGCCGGCCGGCGTCGACACCTCGGACATGTCCGAGGAAGACGCCGAGCAGATCGCCTCCAGCAGTCCAGGAGCTGCCGTGCCGCGTCAGCGCGGTGGCCCGGGCAGCCGCTGTGCGAGGAGCTCGCCGCCGCGCCGGCCAGCTTCGGCATACACCTCGTCCGTACTGGGAACGCCGGACGTCGTTGAGTGCGGATCCGACTCGAGCGGCTCACCCGGGCGATGGGAAAAGATCTTGATATGCACGGGAAACGATCTCCGATGGCTCGGTGCTGGCCCTGATCAGCGCATTTCGTCGGTTGCCCTGCAGCCCCATGGAGCCTTCCGCCGAGAGGCGACCGCCTTCTGCACGTCACCACTCACGGCCCCGGCTGGTATCCCCCATCCAGCCGGGGCGTCGTGCATTTCCGGCGCCAACAAGCCGCCGTCTACGACAACGAGCTGTGGTGGCCGACGGACGCGACGGTTCCACCAGAGATGCAGAACAGAACATCCTGAAGCCAGTCGCATCGTTGAGCCAGACATGAAAATCGTCGCTGCCGCCGCGCTCGCTGGTGCGGCTCTCCTCACGGCCGCCATCCCCGCATCAGCAGACGACGGGCCCATTGACTTTGGCATCTTCCAGGGTGTCAACGACACCAAGAGCTCAGGTTTCACCGACTCGAGCCCGACCTGGAGACAGACAAGCAGTGGGTCGAGCGGAACCGTCCCAGAGTCGGCCCTGGCAATGCTGGTAGACAACCTGACCACTACCGGCCCACAGTGACCGGATCTCGAAGCCGACGAGGGAGGACATCGCCCGTATCTGCTGCACAGCCGGGATCAGCTGGGGACGGGCCAGGCGCGCAGCACGGCGGCGATAGCTTTGTCCGGGCCATCCACGGCCATGCCCGCCAGCGCAATCAGCCCTCCACCACTACCGAGGAGGCGCGTCACGCCCTCACGCTCGCCACCGAGTTCACCTACCAGGAGCGCCCCAAGATCCCCGAGCAGGTCCCGCGTTCCCAAGCTGGGAACGCGCCACGGCATGCGCGCCGGCGAACCCGCAGCGGCCGCCCGGCCTGCTGACCTCGCCTTGCGTATCTGTATGGCGAGGGCCGAGTTCAGCCGAGCAGCAACACATGTGCGCCGAACGCAGCTGGCCACCCGTCATATGGACCCGTGACCTGGGCTATCACTTCTGTGCGAGCGAAGCGGAACTGGAGCTTCGAATCTTGAGATAGCGCCGTACTGGACGCGTGCCCGTGTGCGCTGTCACTCAAGGTTCGATGGCACGCGATGAACCTTCCCTGGCACAGGACAATGCGCACCGCAGCTATGGCTGACCGGGCAACAGGTCTTGCAACTGCTGTGCCAGTCCGTTCGCGTCCAAGGGAGCGTTAGGCCCGGGCCCGGCCACGATCGTCTGAACCAACACGGCGACGACCTCAGCCCGCTCCTCCTCGGAAAGACCCGCGTCGGCGAGCAACCGCTCTGCCGCCAGGTAGCGGGAGAACTCCAGCGGCTGATCGAAGTATGCCTTCAGGTGGTCAGCCGCAGACTGCTGGGACTTCACGAACGTCTTGCTGATGAACCCGGCCAGCGCTGCCGAGACCGCCCCAAGCCCGCCTATCACAATTGCCCCAGTCGTGCTGCTCACGTTCAAGGCCAAGACGACGAACAGCACCAGGAGCGCAAAGCCGACCCCCATTGAGATCTGCGCACTCACAAACGAACGCCGTGCCTGGTTCGTGGCAATCTCGTGGTAGAGGTCCAGCCGTCGATGAGTGAGCGACCACAACCGGGACAGTGCCAGATACCGGCGATCTTGCTGCGTCTCCGCCTCTTCCGGGGTCAGCGCAAGGCCGCTGGTGGCCACCATTGTGACTGACGATCCGGAGCGAGCAGCCAGAGCGCCTTCCACCCCGCGCTCAGCCTCGCGAACACGCTCACGACCGGCATCAATGGCTCGGTCAGCCTGGCGCCCTTGCTGCCATACAGCCACAGCGCCGAGCCCTGTAGCCACCATCGCAACTGCTGCCCCAAGCAAGCCTGCAAGGTCCTGCGTCGAAGGGCCTTCGGGAAGCCGGTTGGCGGCCCATGCGATCCCCGCCGTCATCGCCGCTCCGACACCTACGATGACGCCGAACAAACGACCAAGTCGCAACGACTGGGGCAAGGATGAACTCTCCGGCGACGGCTCAGTACCCATAGCTGACCAGCATGGTCATCAAAGATCAGTGCCGCCGCAGAAACACCGAAACTGAGCGGCATCTGGCGGGCCAGCCACGCGCCCGTGACAGCTGTATCACCGCTCAATGTTCGATGGCACTCGCTCGAGGTTCGATGGCACAGGACAATCACGCGGAAGGGGAGAGCTGTTCGCGCACCCATTCGGGATCGGGGTTGGTGTGTGGCTGGCCCGCCACGACGACGGTCGGCACGGTCTCGTTGCCGTCGTTGGCTGCTCTCACCGCTGCGGCTCCTGCCGGGTCGCGCCAGATGTTGACCCAGTGCAACTGGCGGGCGCTGCGGCCCAGCCGGATACGTAGTCGTATGCAGTACTTGCAGCCCGGCCGCCAGAAGACGACCGGTCGGCCGTCGACCGCGCGGCGGCGTTGTGCCTCCTGCGCACCGATCGACTTCGGAAAGATCAAGGGCGAGTTCACGCCGGCGAGCGCCAGGAACGCCAGCAGGAGTGCTGCGGCTGTGCCGGGGTTCCCCGTGAAGATCTGCCCAGTCGCGACCGCTGAGCCGCTGAGCACAAGCAGCATCGGCAGGATCCAAGCGCGCATCATGGTGATGCAGGCTATCGGTGAGTCGAAATGCTCCTCGAACTAGGCCGCTCACCTGGGTGTTCGCCGGACGCTGAGGCGGCCTTCGTCTGATCATGTGCTCCGACCAAGGATGCACGTGACCACTACGAAGGCCGTGAAGGTGAGTTTGCTGCCTGATCATGTTCCGGGGGAAGCGTTCGCGAAAGCGTCACGCTTCCGGGAGGACTTATTCGACTGTCTGACCGCTCGCAGGGACGAACTGTTCGACCTCACGGATGCGCTGCTGTGTGCGGACGGGCCGGTGAGAGCGCCGGTGGAACTGACGCTGGTGGCCGAGCACCGGCGCGGGCACGGCGCCATGTACGACGCCCTGAACAACGGGAACGTGGACGTGCCCGGCTGCGGGAGGTGCTGGCCGGCCTGCCCATGCCGCAGGCCGCCGACGGCCGCCTGGTCCTCGTAGTCGACGTCAGCAACTGGCTCCGCCCCGGCGCTGTTCTGCGATGTCTACGGCCGCAGCGGATGGTCCTCGGACCAGTTCGTGCCCGGCTGGCCGTACTCGTTCGTCGCGGCCCTGGAATCGGGCCGGACGTCTTGGTGTCAGTTGCTGGACGCCGTACGTCTCGGCCCGGCCGACGACATCGCCGAGGTTACCGCCGCCCAGGTCCGCCGGGTGGTCATCGATCTGATCGAGATGGGCCGCTGGCACTCCGGCGACCGCGACATCCTGATTGTCTTCGACGCCGGCGATGACGCCCCGCGCATGGCCCACCTTCTGGCCGGGCTGCCGGTGGAGGTCCTGGGCCGGTTGCGCACGGACCGGGTGATGCGCAAGCCGGTCCCGGTTCCGTGGATCTCCCCGCCGCAGGGCGGGCGGCCTCCGAAGCACGGCAAGGAGTTCCGCTTCGCCAAGCCGGAGACGTGGGGTGATCCGGACGCGGCCACGGTGCAGGTCACCGACCGGTACGGAACCGCCCGCGCGATGGCCTGGGACCGCATCCACCCCCGCCTGACCACCCGCTCAGCGTGGATCGACCACACCGGTGAACTCCCGATCATCGAAGGCACGTTGATCCGCCTCCAGGTCGACCGCCTCCCCGGCGGCCACGACCCGCTGCCGCTCTGGCTGTGGTCGTCGGCCATCGGCCTGAGCGGCGAGGATGCCGACGTGCGCTGGCAGGCGTTCCTGCGGCGCTTCGACCTGGAACACACCTTCCGGCTGATGAAGCAGACCCTGGGCTGGACCCGGCCGAAGATCCGCACCCCCGAGGCCGGAGACCGCTGGACGTGGCTCGTGATCGCCGCCCACACCCAGCTCCGGCTCACCCGCGAAGCCGCGGCGGGTCTACGCCGCCCCTGGGAGAGGCCGACCGAGCCTGCACGGCTCACCCCGGCCCGTGTCCGCCGGGGGTTTCGGAACCTCCGCCGGCACCTTGCCTGTCCGGCCCGTGCACCGAAACCATCAACACCCGGGCCTGGAAGACCACTTGGCTCCAAGAATCGCCGCCCCGCGACCCGCTACGACGTCGGGAAGACGACCAGGCGACCCGAGAGCATCATCGAGCGCGACAGCCTCGGAGGTTAAAAGACAAGCTAGGTCCTGTCGTCAAATTCCCGCCTGCCCGGCGACGCCTGGCAGGCGGGAATTTGACGACAGGACCTAGCACCGCCGTCGAACTCGGCTGCGTCCTCGATGGATCCCTGGCACTGGGAGCGGGCGTGCACACGACTGGTCACTGTGGTGGCCGACCGCACTCAGGCCGAGAGCGGCTGGTACGGGCACTGCATTCAGGTCCTCGAATGGTTCCTCGCCTACAACGGCATTGACGAGGAGAGAGCCCGGGAGAGCGTGGTCGGTGGCCGGTTCGGCAGTTGGATCGCACCAGACGTCGCGGTGGTCGAGGCGGTGAGCTCGCGGTTCGCCCGGACCATGGGCGGAAACCGATGAGCTCCGGGCTCGACCACCACAACGACGCCCTCGCCGACTGGCTCCGTATCCGTAGGGAGATCTCCTGGCCGCGCTGGAGCGGTTAGCTCTCCGTCGCCGAACCGCCGGCGCTTGACGGCTTCCGGGACTTCTTCACCGCGACACGCGGCGGCCACAACGCCGAAGGGACCGCGCGCGTTCTGACCGCCCTCGACCGGGCTCTCACCGACGTGGAGCAGGGCGCTCAGCTGACCTTTTCCCTCATGGCGAACTGGCAGCGGACCGTGCTACACCGCGACGCCGTCGCCTTCCGCACGATGCCAGCCTTCGCGAAGGGCGGACGAGAGCGCTACAGCCTCGCGCCCGACACGCAGGCACGGTTCGAGCACTGCCTCGCCGAAAGCGCCAGCCCGGACCTGCCCCTCCCATCACGCGCCGCCCGGACCTACCTCGAGGTCCTCTTCTTTCATCCGTTCGAGGACGGCAACGCCCGCGCAGCCACGCTGGCGCTGGCCTTTGTCTTGGGCCGCGAAGGCGTCTCGCTCGACCAGGTGCACCCGCTGCAGGCCACCCGTTGGGCCGACGACGCCGAAGGCGCGGCCGATCTGGCGGTACTGCTCGGAATCCTGATCACCGCGGCGGAGCGCCGCCGGTCCCACGGGCGCCAGCCATGACCGGACGCGACGTCATACTCAACGAACTCGCCCAGGGGCTGCGCCCAATGTCACAGGGCATCGAATGGTTCGACGGTCTCAGCCGGGAGGAACAGTCCGAGACGCTGCTGTTCCTCCGCCATCACTGTGTCCAAGCTCGCGCCGTCACTGAGGACGGGCCGGAGAGCATCCGCCGTGCCGGACTGCGCCTGACGCATACGCCTGCGGTGCTGATCACACGCGGCCGGATTGACCAGCAGCTGGGAAAGATCGCCAGCCTTGCCCCCCCGACGAGCGCCGCAAGGCGTTCCGGCTGCTGATCGCGGTACTCGCGATCGCCGACGCACGGCGCCGCGAGCGCTACTGCTCCGACGGATGCGTTCACTGGTGGCACAAGCTGTCCGCCGTGAGTCCCACCTGACCGATCAGACCGGGCAGGCCTCACGGGCCGCGCGTGGCCTACTTCCCCGTACGCGGCAGCGACCCCCGGGGCGCGCCGGTCGCCGGGGCCAGCCGGGTCTGCGCCCAGCGCGGCGACGTAGCGATGCCGGTCGCGGCGGCGCTGCAACGGTAAACCACCGGATAGTCGGCCGATCCCGACAACGGAAGGCGCCCAGCGGCACCTTGAAGGAATCGAACCACGTGGTCCGATGATTCAAGGACCGGCTGCCGAATTGCAACCCGGTCCAGCTGAAAGGCTGTCAGAAGAAATCCACGCTTGAGCTCATTGGATTCGCTTTTGGCGCCGGGTAACGGACGATGGCTATGGCCACCAAGGCGGCTAATGAAGTATTCACCTACGTTACCTGCCAGTTTCTCGCCTGACACTCGGCGGTGACCGACGCAGGAGCGAGCGCATGGCCTGATCGGGCCGGGTGGCGGGCAGTAACAGCTGGACGCCGGGCGCACGTTTCAAGCAAGGCACCCCTGCCCGGCCGACTTATCAACGCGTGTTGATTCCTCGGTAACCTCAAAAAGAGCTCAGAGTTCCCTGACAAAACCGTGCGGCGCGTGCAGGTTCACTAGTCTCCGATGCGCAGGCAGAGCAGGTCACCGGCTTTCGTCAGACGAGAGGTGTGCATGACAAAGCGTCCGCGGCTCGATGACCGACCCCCCACTGTTCCCCACCGTGTGCGTGGCGCGACCCGCCAGGGTCGCCCATGACCAGCACCCCCGCTTTCCTCCTCACTCGGCTCGTCGGCAGGCAAGCCGTGCTCAGCACCCTCGACGGGCTCGTAGGGCGCCTGGACGACGGTGTCTCCGACATCGCCGTCGTCAGCGGACCCGTCGGCTCCGGCCGCAGCGCCGCCCTCGAATGGGCCGTCGCCCGGGCCCGGGCCTCCGGTCTGGCCGTCGGCGTCGCGCGCTGCTCGCCCCGCGAATCCCAGATCCCCTACGGCACCATCACGCAGTTGCTGGGCACCTTGTGCCAGCCCTCCCGGATCGGCGCCCTCGCGTCCGGCATCGGGCCCACCAGCCGCCCCACGGACACCGTCGCCCGCATGTGCGACACGCTCCTCGCACAGTCGGCCAGGCGGCCCATCATGCTGGCCGTGGACGACCTGCACCTCGCCGACCCCCAGTCGCTGCGCCGACTCGTCGACCTCATCCACCGCGCCCGCCAGGGCGCCGTCCTCGCCATCGTCACCTCCCCCGTGCCCGTCCGGTACGTCGTCGACGCGGCGGGAGCGCAGCCCGCGGCCCCCTGCCCGGTGCACACCCTGCGCCTCGACCCGCTCACCACCGACGAGGCGCGCGGTTTGGTCGAGTCCCGCGTCGGCCACTCCATCGAGCGCTCCGTGCTCACCGTGGCCGACGTCGCCGGACGGTCCCCCGCCGTCCTGCACGCCGTCGCCGAACGGATCACGGCCCTCGGCCGCCCCTTGGACACGGACGCCGTGCCCCAGCTCGTCGCCGCCGCCCGCACCGCCTGGTCGACCCGTGCCCTCACCGCCGTCCAGGGCCTGCCCACGAACGCTCTCGCCGTCCTCCGCGCGACAGCCGTGGCCGACCACGACCCGGACCTGGGCCGGCTCGCGGCCATCGCCGGGCTCGAGGCCAGCGCCTTCGCCGACGCCGTCGACGCCCTGCGGGCCTGCGGACTGCTCGCCGACGCCGACACCCCACGGCTGCGCCATCCCTGGTTCGCGGACGACGTCCTGGCGGGTATGACCGGGCCCGAACGCAACCGGCTGCACCGACACGCCTCCTCGCTGCGCGGCCAGCAGGGCTCGCGCGTCGGCACCGTCGCCGAGATGCTCGGCGACGTCGCTTCGCTCATCCGCCCCTGGAACGCGACGGACTCCGCCGACCCCTCGCGCCCTCGGCACACGGCCGACCTGACCACCGCGACTCTGCGGCACTCGCTGTGCGCGCCGGTCACCGAGACCGAGCGTGCCCGGTGCCTGGTCCGCCTCGCCGCCGCGGAGGCCGTCACCGCACCGCAGGCTGCGGACGGCAGGCTCCGCCAGGTAATGCTGCGGCACCTCACACGCGAGACCTGGCCGGACGTGCTCAATGCCGCCGACCTGCTGCTCAGTCGAGGCGACGCCGAGACCGCCCGCTGGGTGATCGCCGACGTGCACCAGCGGGCCCTGACCAAGATCCCCGACCACGAGCTGGGTCCCCTGCGTGCCCTCAGCCAGCTCGCCCACAAGGAGAAGGGCGGCCTGCCGCTCGTCGCCACGCCGCCGCTCCACTCCGACCGCCCCGGTCACCCCGCCGAGGCCGCCGTTCTCGCCTGGACCCTCGCCACCGCCGGTGACGACCGGGCCCGCGCTCTCGAACTCGCCCACTCGGCGCTCGACGAGCCCACGTCCGTGCCGTTCATGTGCCGCATAGCCGCGGCCCGGGCCCTGCTGTGCGCGGACGACGTGCCCGCCACCCTCGACCGCCTCGACGCCGTCGCCGCAGAGGCCCGTCGCGACAACGCCCTCGCGGCGGCCGCCCAGGCCATGCTCAGCCGCGCCGAAGCCGAAGTGCGTCTGGGCCGCGGCGAGGACGCGCTGCGCGACCTGACCGTCGCCACGAAGATCCTCCCGCCCGCCTCATGGCACAGCCTCCTGGCACCCCGGCTGGCCGCCGCCGAGATCCTCGCCCTGATCCGCTGCGGACGCATGGACGAGGCCCGGCGCGCCTCGGGCCGGGCCCGAGCCCGGCCCGAGGGCCACAGCGTCACCACGGCCTTCCTGCTGTATGCCCGCGCCGAACTCGCCCTCATCGACCAGGACCCCGCCCGGGCCCTGCTGTTGCTCGAGGAGTGCGGCCGCGTGCTCCGTGCGAAGCGCTGGCGCAACCCCATGCTCATTCCGTGGCGCAGCGCCGCGGCCGTCGCCCACCATCTCCTCGGCGCCCCCGCCACCGCCGACGAGGTTCTCACCAAGGAGTACGACGTCGCCGAGCGCTGGGGCACTGGGAGTGCTTTCACGGCGCTGCGCACCGGCATCCATGAGGCACTGGCGCGGCATGGCGTCGAGGTCCCCTGGGCGCCGGGCCGTGACAGGCCCTCCTCGGTGCCCGACGGGACCGGCCCGGAGCCGGATGCGCTCACCCCTTCCGAGTGCGACGTGGCCGCCTTCGTCGTCGAGGGACTGGCCAACCGGGAGATCGCCCGGCGCCTGGGCCTGGCCACCCGAACCGTCGAACTGCGGCTCACCAAGATCTACCGCAGGCTCGGCGTCAAGGGCCGTGCAGCCCTTGTTGCCCATCTGCGGGCCCTGCAAGAGGAGACTGATCCATGCTGCTGGAGCGCGAGCGGCAACTGACTGTCCTGGACGAAGCGGTGGCCCGCGCCCAGTCGGGCGCCGGCGCTCTCGTCCTCGTCGACGGCGGCACCGGCACCGGCACCACCGCGCTGCTGAACCATCTGACCGACCGGGCGTCGGCGGCCGACGCGCTGGTGCTGCGCTCCGGCGGCGCCCCGGGCGAACGTACCGTCCCCTTCGGCGTCCTGCGTCAGCTCATACTCCCGTTGGTCGCCGAACGCGACCTGCCCGCTCCGCTGTTGGCCACCGCGCCGCCCATCGCTTCCGACGGGGACGGGGTGTGCCCAGACGGCGAGAGCGGCGCCGCCGACCGCGCCGATACGCTCCACTGGCTGCACATCCTGTTCGCCTGCCTGAGCGCCGAGCGGACCGTGGTCCTGGCCGTCGACGACCTGGGCTGGGTCGACAACGCCTCACTGGAGGCTCTCGCCCATCTCACCGCGCGCCTCGACGGCCTGCGCATGCTGCTGGTCGTGGTCCGCAAGGACGGTCTGGGCGCCCGCAACCCGCTCGTCGGCGAGATCTGCGCAGCCGCCACCCACCTGGTCCGCGCCCACCCGCTGTCCCACCGTGCGGCTGCGGCGCTGCTGGCCCACCACTTCGGGCCGGACAGCCCGGACGACTTCAGCCGTGCCTGTCACGACGTCACCGGGGGCCGGCCCAAAGACCTGAAAGTGCTGTGCGACCGGGCCCGGCTCCGGCGACTGGGCGCACCCCACTGGCACACGCAGCGACTACGCGGACTCGGCGAGTCGCTGCGCCGCGAACGCCTGCTCGCGCTGCTGCGCCGAGAACCCGACGTCGACGCCTTCCTCAAGGCCACCGCCGTTCTCGCAGACAGCGCCACGGACGACCTCGTGGCGCGGCTCGCGGGCCTGAGCCGCCGACAGTGCGAACACGCCCGCGAGGTCCTCACCCACGCATGGCGCCCTGCCGCCGGCCAAGGGGAGGCCGCCCACACGCGCGCCGCCTGCGCCGTCGTCCTCGAGGCCATGGGCGACGAAGAGAGTTCAGGCCGCCACCGGGAAGCGTCCGCCCTTCTCGACGCGTGCGGCGCCGGACCGGAGCAGGCCGCCGTGCCGCTGCTGCACGTCGACCGGCTCGGCGACCCGTGGGAGATCCACCAGTTGCGCGCCGCGGCGGCGGCCGCACGTCGCCGGGGCGCGCCCGAGACGGCCGTGCGCTATCTCACCCGCGCCTTGGTCGACGTACCCGCCACCAGCCATGACCGCGCCGAGTTGCTGTACGAACTCGGGGTCACCGAACTCGACCTGAAGTCCTCGGTGGCGGGCCGCCACTTCGTCCAGGCCGCGAGGCTCATGCCCGGGCTGCGGCGCCGCGCCGAGGTCCTCTCGAGCACCCCGATGGACATCGTGCGCGGCGATCCCGAGGTCGCCGACCTCGTCCGGGAGACGGCCGCCGACCTCGGCACGCCGCAGGAGGCCGACCGGCAGGGCGCGTACCTCGCGAGGCGGCTGGAGGCGCGGGTCCGATACGCCGCTCTGGAGGACCCCGTCCTGGTGCGGTCGGCGGCGCACCGCCTGCATGAGCTGGACCAGCAGGGTTACGGCCCCTCGGCGGCCGAACGCGAACTGCGCACCGTCCTCGCCTTCACGGCCGCCATGGGCGGACAGGTCGACCACCGTTTCGTGGCCGGTATGGCCCGGCGGGTGTTGGAGGAGGAGCCCGCGCAGGACGCCCTGGCCGGCCTGGCGCTCGAACTGCTGCCTCCGGTGCTCCTCTGCACGGACACCCCGCACCTGGCCACGTCCTGGCTGCAGGCCGCCGACCTGCATGCCACGCAGGAGGACGACCGCGCGACGATGTCCCGGGTCGAGGCACTGCGCGGTCTCATGCTGCTCGCCCGGGGCGAGGTCGGCCTGGCCCGGACATGCGGCGTCCGCGCCCGAGCGTCGGCCGAGGTTGGGCCGGACCGGGACCGGGTGGAGCTCACCCTCCTCCTGGGCTGCGTCGCACTCGAACTCGAGGACGGCGAACTCGCCGAGCGGGTGCTCCATCCCGCCGAACCGCCCACCGACGCAAGGCTGTTCGCCAAACACAGGCAGCTCGAGGGCATGCTGGCGGAGGCACGGGGGGACCTGCCGGTGGCGCTCGCGCACTACCTGGACTGTGGGCGCGTCCTGGAACGCGCCGGCTGGGTGAATCCGGCGTTCGCCCAATGGCAGGTGCGGGCCGCGATGGCGCAGCACCGGATGGGCCGGACCGCGGAGGCGCTAGCGGTGGCACGGACACATCACGAGCATGCCCTTCTTTGGGGAGCCCCGACCGCCCTGAGCCGCGCGCTGCGTCTGCTCGGCGTCGTCACCGAGGGAGCGCCGGGCGTCGAGTGGCTGCGCCAGGCCGTCGACACGGTCGAAACGGAGGGCAGCCGCCTGGAGTTGGCCCGCGCCCTCACCGCATTGGGCAGGCGCCTTCAGCAGGAGTCGGTCCCGGAGGGCGACAGGTTGCTCAGACGCGGCCGCCGACTGGCCGCCGAATTGCTGGACACGCCGGCCGACACCGGGCACCGCACCACGCCCCGCCCGGCGCGGGCGCTCGCGGCCGGACTCACCCCGGCCGAGACGAGGGTGGCGGAACGCGCGGCGCGCGGTGTCAGCAATAGAGAGATCGCGGAGGAACTCGAAACGAGTCTGCGGGCCGTGGAAAGACACCTCACCAGCTCCTACCGCAAATTCTCTATTACCGGCCGGGAACAACTGGCCGAGGCTCTGGGATTGGACGAAACCCGCTAGTCTGCCCAGGACGGCCCGCACGCATGCACGCCGAGCTGCGCAGAGTTTTGTTCTTTGTGTTCACGGCATTCGGTCGACGCAAAGTCAGCACATTTTCCACAACCTTCACTGCCGCACACTCCACCAGCCCGCCCCGGCGCCCGCGCACCCACGCTGACGTGCTTGGATCCTGACCGCGGCCCCTCCCTCAGGTGAACATTCGCGGGTTACCGAACGGTACTCGGAAAGCCTCAGCAAGCGGTACCGCATTGCGCACCGAACCACCGCCGGTGGGCACCGCAGTCTTAGCCGCAAATTTGACCTACGGAAGCCGGTATGCCTTGACATGCATTTTCATTCGATGGCAATGTCATGAGGGAAGGAACACTCCCCGCCGCGGGATGCACCACTGGTCATGAGCGTTGAGAGAGAGTGGCCCACCCCCCATGAAGAACGCAGGCCTGGACTCTGCAGAAATTTTCCCCGACGCGCCGCGGAACTGGTCTCCGGAACCGTATCGCGACAGCTATTTGGCGCTTTTCGAGCAGTCCCTAGTTTGCATCGCGAATCTTGATCTGGAATTCCGGATAATGGAGGCCAACCGCTCCTTCGTCCGCCAATTCGATTGGAGCCCCGGGCAGGGTGCGGGAAAGGACTTCTGTGACCTTCTGCACCCCAGTGTGCAGGGCAAGCTCAAGAACGAGCTGATCCGGCTGGCGGACGGTCAGAGCCCGCGATTCGCCGACCACTTGGTGGCGGTGGGCGCGCAGGAGGCCGTGTTCCGCGGAGAGATGACGGGAATCGCCGTACGGAGTGGAGCCGGCCGGGTCGACCGCATCCTGGTTCTGGTCGACCCGGAGGAATCCTCGAACGGTCCGCAGCTCGCCAATGCACGGCGCAAACTGTTCAGTCCGATGCACGCCCGCATTCTGGAAGGTGTGGCATCGGGTGAGTCGACGGTCCAGCTGGCCACGAAACTCTTCCTCAGCCGCGGCGGAGTGGAATACCACGTCTCTTCGCTGCTGCGGAAGATGAAGGTGACCAACCGGCCGGCGCTGATTTCGAAGAGCTATTCCCTGGGTGTCTTCGCCGTCGGCCAGTGGCCGCCGCGGGTGCGTCCGGAGTTCGTGTCCGACTGATCGCAAGCAGCTGAAGGCCTCGCAGGCCCCGCCGTTCCCCGCGGTGGGGCCTTGCGGGTTTTGTGCCGTGGGGCCTGGGGGCCTTTCAGGACCCGGCCGCGCGGGCGCCGTCGAGCTCCTCACCGATCTCGGCATACACCTCGCTCAGGTGCCCGGTGAGGAAGAAGTGGCCGCCGGAGAAGACCCGTATGCGGAAGGTGCCCTCGGTGTGGTCCCGCCAGGCCTCGGCCTCCGCCAGGGTCGTGCGCGGGTCGGTGTCGCCCGTCAGTACCGTCAGCGCGGCACGCACCCGGCGCCCGGGCGGGCAGGTGTAGGTCTCGATGGCCCGGTAGTCGCCCCGGATCGCGGGCAGCGCCATCCGCAGCAGCTCGTCGTTACCGAACACGGCCGCGTCGGTTCCGTTGAGCAGCCGCAGCTCGGTGATCACCCCGGCGTCGTCCTGCTGGTGCACCCGCTCGTCCCGGTGGGAGGACGGGGCGCGCCGGCCCGAGGCGATGACCGCGCGCGGCGGATTGGCGCCGAGCTCCTCCAGCCGCAGCGCCGTCTCGAAGGCCAGGACGGCGCCCATGCTGTGGCCGAAGAAGACCGTGGGCTTCTCGCTCAGCCCGCGGATCTCCTCGCACAGCAGATCCGCCAGCTTTCCGATGTCCTCGACGCACGGCTCCATACGCCGGTCCTGGCGCCCCGGGTACTGGAGCGCGACCACGTCGGCCTCCGGGGCGAAGCGCACCGACACCGGGTGGAAGAAGCTGGCCGAACCGCCCGCGTGCGGAAAGCAGACCAGCCTTACGGCGCTGCCGGCCGAGGGGTGGTAGCGGCGGATCCACGCCGTGGTGGCGTCGTCGGCGATACGCGACATGGGGTCCCTTTCCAGAGTCTTGCGTCAGGACGGCGGCAACCGGCCCGCTGTCGCCGCCCATTGAACGCGGCACGCCACCTGCAAAACCCTAAACTTCCGCGGTGGACGGCCTCAGCCGATGGGTCTGCGTTCGGCGGCGAGTACCGCCGCGAGGCCCCGGCGCCCTCCGATGCCGAGCTTGCGGTACACGCTCGTGAGGTGGAACTCCACGGTGCGCTGGGTGAGGAACAGGGCCTCGGCGATCTCCCGGTTGGTGGCTCCGGCGGCGGCCCGCTCGGCGACCTGGCGTTCGCTTCCGCTCAACGCGTCGGTGGGTGACTCGGTGCCGCGCCGCAGCCGTCCGCCGGCCGCGCCGAGGGCCGGCACGGCCTGGTCGAGGAGCAGCCGGTCGCCACAGAGCACGGCGATGTCGATGGAGCGGCGCAGCCGTTCGCGCGCGCTCTCGGCGTCGCCGCGCTCCAGCAGCCGTCGGCCGAGCAGGTATTCGGCGCGGGCATGCTCCAGACGGCCCGGGGTGCCGTCGAGGAGGCCGGCGGCCTCGGTGAGTTCGTCGATGCCGGTGTCGCCGGGGGTGAGGACACCGCGGGCGAGGGCCAGCATGCCCCGGGCCCGGGGCGTGCCCCAGCACCCCACGGCCGGGGCCACGCGGTCGACGAGGTCCCGTCCCTCGCCGTGCCTGCCCAGTTCGGCGAGCAGCTGCGCGGCGTCGTACCACCAGGGGGCCAGGACAGGGTTGCCGATGCCCGCCTCGGCGAGGCTGTCACCGCACCGCCGGAGGTGACCGAGGGCTCCTTCCAGGTCGCCCAGCGCGGCACGGGTGCGGGCGCGGCTCATCAAGTACGTGTGCGACTCCAGCGTGAACTGCTCCAGGCGGGGCCGCCGGACCAGGTTGAGCACCTCCTCGGCGCGGCTGGCGTCGCCGCGGCGGACCAGGACGTCGGCGAGGGTGCAGTGCGGGCCGACGGCGCTCTTCACATGGAGGTCGCGGTGGACGAGGTCGAAGGCGAGCTGCGCGTCCGCCAGCGCCTGCGCGAGGTTGCCGGTCCACATGTGCACCTGGGCGCGGGTGCTGGAGGCGAGGGCGCTGTTCCAGGCCTGGCCGCCCTTCTGGGCGTGCTCCAGCAGGGCGGTGAGCGCGAACTCGACGGGCTTGACCTCGTCGGCGAGGTAGAGCGTGAGGCTGGCTCCGAGGGCGCCCCAGCCGCCCAGCGAGACGTCCCCGACCCGCAGGACCCGCTCGGCCGACGGGACCAGCTCGGCGGCGGGGCGGCCCTCCAGGGTGCCCAGCGCGCACAGCATGCCGAGCAGCAGCCGTTCCTCGGCGGTCTCGCCGGGCGGCCACACATGGTCGCGGAACCCCTCGCTGACACGGCGCACGGTGGACTTCTCGTCGAGCCCGGAGACCAGCGCCATCGCCTCGACGAGGTTGCGCAGCGCCTTTTCCTCCGGGGAGTCGCCGAGCTCGGACTCCACCAGGGGCAGCGTCTCGCCCACCAACTCGAAGGCGCGCAGCGAGTTCTGGGCGCCGAGGGAGGTGACGACGTACTGCAGGACCAGGCGGCAGCGCACGCGCGGGTCGGTGACGAGGGACAGCGCGTGTTCCAGTCGGCCGAGCGCGGTGGGGTGGTCGGTATGGGCGAGTAACCGGGCCGAGGCACACAGCAGCTCGATGTCGTCGACGTCATGCAGCAGGGCTCGGGAGAGGTACTGGCCGGCCGTGGCGGGGGCGCCGCGCTGCTCGGCGCCGAGGGCGGCGGACCGCAGGACGGTGACCATCCAGGGCTCGGGCACCTCGGGCAGGTGCATCAGCTGGGCGGCGACCTGGTCGCTGGGGCGCCCGGAGTCGTTGAGCAGGCGGGCGGCGCGCTCCCGCAGCGCGAGGCGTTCCGCAGCCGGCGTCGTGTCCAGGACGGCCTGGCGCATGAGGTCGTGGCGGTAGGTGAGGGAGTCGGGGCGCAGCAGTCCCGCCGCGCGCAGGGCGTCGACGGCGCCGGCGGCGGGGCCGGGGGTGGTGCCGGCGAGAGCGGCGACGGATTCGATGTCGTCGGACTCCAGGACCGCGAGCGCTTTCGCGACGGCGAGCCGTTCGGGGCCGAGCCGGTCGAGGTGGAAGCGGGCCACGGCGCCGTGCCCGAGGACGTCCCGGAGCGCGGCGGCGGCGAGTCCGGTGACCGGGGCGCGTTCCCTCATCTCGCGGGCGACGAGCTGGACCAGGAACGGGGTGCCGCCGGTGAGTTCCATGCAGCGTCCGACGACGGACGCGTCGGGTGTGACGGGGAGCTCTGCGGCGAGCATGGCGCGCACGGCGTCGTCGGTGAGCGGCTCGACGTCGACGGTGAGACAGGAGGCGTCGTCGGCCATCTCGTCGAGCACGTCGGGGCGCGCGTGCTCGACCTCGGTGCGCAGCGTCAGGAGCAGGGCGACCGGCAGGCCCTCGGCATGGCGCAGCAGGAAGCCGAGCCAGCGCAGCGAGGCCTCGTCGCACCACTGGAGATCGTCGACGGCGAGGATCAGGGGCCGCTCGGCGGCGAGGGAGGCGGTCAGCCAGTACAGGCCGTGCATGACGCCGTACATGTCGGCCGGCCGGCCGTCGGGGGCTCCGTCCGCCGTGAGAGCGGGCAGGGCGAGTGCGGCGCTGCCGGCGAGTGCCACGCTGCCGGCGAGCAGCGGATGGCGCGCGGGGTCGCCGGCGGTGAGGTCGAGCGGGGCGAACAGCCCGCGTACGGCCTCGTAGGCGGCGCCGCCGCTCTCCTGGCACTTGACGGTGAGGACGCGGGCGCCGGGGCCCAGTTCGGCGAGCGCGGCGGACATCAGCCGGGTCTTCCCGATGCCGGCGGGTCCGCGGAGCAGTACCGCACGTCCGTCGCCCGTGCCGTGGAGGTGCTCGCGGACAAGGGCGAGTTCCAGGTCTCGGCCGACGAGCGCGGGTTCGTCTTCCGCCTTCAGCCCGGGAGTCAAGGCCACCGCTCCTCCTGTACTGCCCCGCCACGCAGAGGAGTTGGCGGAATGCACGAATCGAACAACTCTTTCTTGTCTGATCATACGTACCTACCGGTGAGTTCATCGGTCGTGCGCGATCCGATCGCGAGCGCTTCGCGGCGGCCTTCATGCATTCACGGTCGCAAACACGAGCCCGGTTCCCAGCGCCTCACCGCCGGTCAGGCGCCGACGGCGGCGACCCGGTCCGGTGCGGTCCACGTCCACTGCGGCGAAGGTGAGGGAAGCTCATCTATATATGTGGCGCACTCCACATGGCGGGCTTCGCCGGCCGGCGTCGAACTCTCGGGAATTCGTGGGCACCGGGACGACAGGCTCGGGCCATGTCATCCACACCGCAGTTGCCGGCGCTCGACACCGCCTCACACCCCGTATTAGCGCCCAGCCCGCTGCGTACGCTGCGGGACAATGCGGCCGTCTGCCGGGTGCTGACGCCGGCCGGCCACGAGGCCTGGCTCGTCACCCGGCACGCTGAGACGAAAGCGCTCCTGCACGACGAGCGACTGGGCCGCTTCCACCCCACCCCCGCCACGGCGCCCAAGTACGTCGACAGCCCTCTCGTGCAGATGCTGATCAGCGACGACGCCGACACGGCACAGGAGATGCACCGCCAGGTCCGCGCCCTGCTCGGCCCGCAGTTCGCCGCGCGCCGTATGCAGGCACTGAGGCCGCGCGTGGCCGCCGCCGCGCGGGCGCTCGCCGGGGACTTCGCGGACCGTGGGCAACCCGCCGATCTTCACCGGCACTTCGCGCTGCCGTACTCGCTGAGCATCCTGCACGAGCTGATCGGCGTGCCCGCCCAGGAGCGCGAGCGTGCGGCGCGACTGCTCGCCGACATCGGCCGGGTCGGGACGGACCGGACGGCCGCACCGGGGCCGGGCCCCCTGTTCGCGCTGTTCGGCGCGCTCGCCGAGGCCAAGCGGTCCGCACCGCGGGACGATGTGCTGTCCCGGCTCGTCGCCGCCGGCACCCCCACGGAACAAGCCGCCGCGCTCGCCGCGACGCTGCTGATGGCGGGCCTGGAGAGCGTGGCGAGCTTCATCACCCTGGGCGTCGTACTGCTCACCCGCCACCCGGAGCAGCCGCGGACCGCGCTGGACGATCCGGAGGCGATGACGGCGCTCGTGGAGGAGATTCTGCGCAACGGCAAGCAGTCCGGCTCGGTCCTGCCCCGTTACGCCGCCGCCGACATCGACATCAGCGGGGTGACGATCCGGGCCGGCGAACTCGTGTTGCTGGACTTCGCGCTGGCCAACCATGACGAGCGCGTCTTCGAGCGAGCCGGGGAGTTCGAGCCGGGCCGTACGCCCAACCCGCATCTGTCGTTCGGGCACGGGATCTGGCACTGCCTCGGCGCGTCTCTCGCCCGGATCGAGCTGGCGGAGGCGTTCAGCGCACTGTTCGGGCGCATGCCGGGGCTGCGGCCGGCGGTTCCGGACGAGCGGCTCGTCACCAGCGCCGGTCGGCTCGTCGGGGGGCCCGCCGAACTGCCTGTGCGGTGGTAGCGGGGCCGGCGTTGCGGCGGTAGCGAAGGGCCGGCGCGGGATAGCGCGGGATAGCGGGCGGTCCCGGCAAGGTCCCGGATCGTGCAACCGGCCCACGGAGCGTGGTCCAGGACCAGGGAACGCGCCCCAGGACCAGGGATCGCGGGCCAGGACTAGGGATTTGCTCGCCGCCGGCGGCCCATCCTTCCTCTCGCACCGGGGTCCGGATGCCCCGGTGCACCTCCCGGTGAGAGGGGACGCCACGTGACAGCGACAGACATGAGGGACGACGCCGCACAGCAGGTCGACTTCCCGTTCCGCAGGCCCGGCGAGCCCTTCCCACCGCCCGGTTACGCCGAGATACGCGAGCGGGACGGGCTGGTGTGGTCGATGATGCCGGGCGGCCAGCGGGTCTGGCTGCTGACCCGGTTCGAGGATGTGCGGGAGGCCCTGCTCCACCCGTCGCTGAGCTCGGACTCCCGCAACGAGGGATTCCCCACCCCGGGCCGTACGGGCGGTCCGCCCGCGCAGACGCAGATTCCCGGCTGGTTCGCCACCCTCGACCCGCCCGAGCACGACCGCTACCGCAAGATCCTCATGCAGGCCTTCACCGCACGGCGGATGAAGGAACTGCGCCCCCGGATCCAGAAGGTCGTCGAGGACTGCGTGGAGTCGCTGGCCGCCAAGGGCAGCCCGGCCGATCTGGTCGCCGACTACGCGGTGCCCATCCCGTCGCTGGTGATCTGCGAGCTGCTCGGCGTGCCCAACGCCGACAGGGCGTTCTTCGAGTCCCGTATCTCGGTACTGGTCACACTGGCCGCGACCGACGAGGAACGGGACAAGGCGACGACCGAACTCCTGCGCTATCTGGGCCGGATGGTCAGCATCAAGCGGCACCGGCCCGGCGACGACCTGATCAGCACCATGATCGCCTCCGGGGAGCTGGCGCCGATGGAGGTCGGCGGAGCCGCCCTGCTGCTGCTCATCGCGGGCCAGGAGACCACCGCCAACAACATCGCCCTGGGCGCGGTCCCCCTCATGACGCGTCCGGAGTGGATCGGTGACCCGGGGATCGTGGACGAGTTGCTGCGGTTCTACTCCGTGGCCGATCTGGTGCCGCTGCGGGTGGCCGTGGCGGACCTGGAGATCGGCGGCCGGCTGATCCGGGCGGGCGAGGGCGTGGCACCTCTCGTGGCCGCCGCCAACTTCGACGAGGGCAAGTTCGCCTGCCCGCACGCCTTCGACCCGAGCCGCTCGGCGCAGGGCCACGTCGCCTTCGGCCACGGGCGGCACAAGTGCCTGGGCCAGCATCTCGTGCGCGTCGAGATGGAACTCGCCTACCGCGTCCTCTTCGAGCGGCTGCCCGGGATCCGACTCGACTGTGCCGTCGAGGACCTGCGCCACAAGGACAACGGCGTGCTGTACGGGCTCACCGAGCTGCCGGTGCGCTGGTGACCGCCCCGCCGCACCGCCTCATCGCCGACCGAAACCGACAGAACCAGGATTCCGCATGCCCGCAGATCTGACCCGGCTTCCCGCCACCGCCCCGGTGTCCGACGTCACCGCCGTCCTGGAACGCGACGGCGGTGTGATCGTCGAGGACCTCGTGGACGAGACGACCCTGAAGGGTCTGTGGGACGACCTCGGTCCCGCACTCGACGCCACCGGCTACGGGGACAGTTCCTTCACCGGCCAGCGCACCAAGCGGCTCAGCTCGCTGTTCGCCCGCTCCCGGCACATGGAGCGGATCGCGCTCGACCCGCTGTACCTGGGCGCCGCCCGGGACCTGATCGAGCGTCCCTCGACGAACTGGTTCGGCCGCACACGCACCGACCTCGCCCCGAACGTCCAGGTCAGCATCACCCAGGTGATCCAGATCTGGCCCGGCGAGACCGCGCAGCCGCCGCACCGCGACGACATCGCGCACCTGCTACCCAGCCCCGGCCCGACGAACCGGGTGCAGATCATGCTGGCGATGAGCGAGTTCACGGAGGAGAACGGCGCGACGATCGTCCACCCGGGCAGCCACCTCTGGGAGGCCGAGCGCGCGCCGCGCCCGGAGGAGGCGGTACAGGCGGAGATGGCGCCGGGGTCCTGCCTGATCTGGGTGGGCGGTCTGTTCCACGGCGGCGGCGCGAACCTCGCCGACGACGCGCGTACGGGCCTCACGCTCGCGCTGGTGCGCGGCAATCTGCGCCAGGAGGAGAACCAGTACCTGGCCGTGCCCAAGGAGATCGTCCGCGAGTACCCGGAGGAGCTCCAGCGGCTGCTGGGCTGGGGCCTGTGCCCGCCGTTCCTCGGCTGGTACGAGCAGGAGGACCCGATCCACCTGCTCAACGACTGATCTCGGCCACTGACCGACAACGGAGTACGGCTCGTCGCCCGTGGCACCCGAAGGCCGCCGCGCACACCGCGCGGCGGCCCTCGGCGTGTTCAGCGCTCCAGCAGCCAGCCGTGTACGGCCCGCGCGGTGGTGCCGGCGTCGCCGTCCAGCAGGCTGACGTGGTTGCCGGGTACCTCCACCTGCTCGTGCGGCAGCGGCCAGGCGGGCCGGTCGGCGCCCAGGAGCAGGGCGGGGTCGTGCTCGGCGGCGGCCACGAACAGGGTCCGCGGCGCATCCGCGGTGGGCACGGGCCGCCACCGGGTGAAGAGGCGGCCGTAGTGGGCCGTCGCGGTCAACTGGTCGGCGTCGACCGGTACGTCGGGGAAGTCCCGCATGAGCCGGCAGGAGGTGGCGACCATGGCGAGCGCGAGGTTCTCGTCGGGCGTCCTGGGCGAGTCGAGCAGCACCAGGCCGCGCGGTGGTGCGCCCGCCTGGGTCAGTACGGCGGCCAGGAGGTGGGCCTGCCAGCCGCCGGAGGAGTAGCCGACGAGGGTGAGCGGCTTGTCACCGAAGGCGGCGAGGACGGCCTCCGCCTGCCGGGCCGCAGCGGCCTCGGGACTGTCGGGCAGCGCCTCGCCGGGCGCGTAGCCCGGTGCGGGCAGCACCCAGACGTCGCGGGCGCCGTGCAGAGCGGCGGCGAACCGGGAGTACTGGTAGGCGGTGGCGGGCGCGACCAGGGACGGCAGGCACAGCAGGGCCTCGCCCTCGGTGCCGGTGGCGAGCCGGACCGGCCGGGGTCCGGGGACCGTCGTGCCGGGAGACGCGTCCAGGTCGGCCGTCCTGCCGGGCGGCGTTTGCGGCAGGCCGAACCCGGTACGCATCGCGGCCGCGAGGTGCAGCACGTCCAGTCCTTTGTCGTACTGCTCCCGCTCGAAGGCGTGGCGCACAAGGGCGGTCACAGCGTCGGTGGGGGTTGTCGACTGCCCTTCTCCATCGGCCAGTTCACCGCTGACATACGCGGCGAGCGCACGCGGTGTGGCGTGGTCGTACAGGGCGGAGGCCGGCAGCCGGACGCCGCACGCGCGGCCGACGCGGTTGCGCAGGTCGCCGAGCGACAGGGAAGTGAAGCCGAGTTCGAGGAACCGCTGTGTGACGCCGACCTCGCCGGTGTCGGTGTGCCCGAGGACGTGGGCCACCTGTGCGACGACGAGCTCCAGGACGGCACTCTCGCGCTCGGCCCGGGGCAGGGAGCGGAGGCGGTCGGTGGGGGTGGACACAGATGCGGGCTCGGCGGGCGAGGCCGACTCGCTCGGGGCCTGCGAGATTCCGAGGAAGCTCATCGCGCCGTTCTCGCCCGTACGGTCGGGCAGCCAGTAGCGGCGGCGTCGGAAGGCGTACGTCGGCAGGTCGACTCGGCGGGCGCCCGTCCCGGCGAACAGGGCCCCCCAGTCGACGTCCGTTCCGTGGACGAAGACCTCGGCGAGGGCGCTGAGCAGCGTGCCGACCTCCGCCCGGTCGCGGCGCAACACGCTGACGGCCACGGCGGCCCCGACGGGCGCCTGCGCGGTGAGGACCGGGTCGGGGCCGATCTCCAGGAGCCGACCGGCCCCTTGGCCGGCGGTGGCGGTGGTGACCGCGTCGTGGAAGCGCACGGGCTCGACGAGCTGGTCCACCCAGTAGCGGGCGGTGGTCCAGTCACCGTCCCGCAGGGCCTGCCCGGTGACGGAGCTGACGGCGGGCGCGGTGGGCGTGCGGTAGGTGATGCCGTCGGCCACGGCGGCGAAGTCGTCCAGGACCGGTTTCATCAGCGGCGAGTGGAAGGCGTGACTGACCCGCAGCCGGGTGGCGCGGCGCCCCCGCTCCCGGAAGACCGCGACCACGACATCGACGGCACCCTCCGCGCCCGACACGACGACGGACTGCGGCCCGTTCACGGCGGCCAGGGCGACGTCCGCGCCCATCGCCCCGGCAACCTCCTCTTCCGTGGCCTCGATCGCGGCCATCGTGCCGCCCTCCGGCAGGGCCTGCATCAGCCGAGCGCGCGCCGCCACCAGCCGTACCGCGTCCGGCAGATCGAAGACTCCGGCCGTGTACGCCGCCGCAAATTCCCCCACCGAGTGGCCGACGACGCAGTCGGGCTCGGTCCCCCAGGAGCGCAGCAGCTCCACGAGGGACACCTGTAGGGCGAACAGCGCCGCCTGCGCATAGCCCGTACGGTCCAGCAACGCGGCCTCCGCCGAGCCCTCCGGCGCGAACACCGCGTCCCGTACGCCCGTCGGGAAGCCGACGGCGCCGTCGAACTCCCCGTCGAGGTGGGCGCACACCTCGTCGAAGGTCCTCGCGAACACGGGGAACCGGGCGTACAACTCCCGTCCCATTCCCGGTCGCTGGCTGCCCTGCCCGGTGAACAGCCACGCCGTTCCGCCCTCGGTGAGCGTGCCGCTGACGATGTCCGCAGTGGTCGTCCCGGTTGCGAAGGACGTGAGGGCGGCGGCCATCGTCGGCGTGTCGGGACCCAGGACGACGGCGCGGTGGGTGAGGGCGGCCCGGGTGGTGGCCAGCGAGTAGCCGATGTCATGCGCGGAGAGGTCGTCGGTGAGCGCGGAGCCCAGGCGGTCGACCTGCTGGGCCAGCGACTCGGGCCGGTGGGCCGAAAGGACCCAGGGTACGAGCGGGACCAAGGTGTCGGTCCCGGGCTGCTCGGGCCGCTCCGGCTCGGGGGCTTCTTCGAGGATGACGTGGGCGTTGGTACCGCTGATCCCGAACGCCGAGACACCCGCCCGCCTCGGCCGCTCACCACGCGACCACGGCCGCGCCTGCGTCAACAACCGGACCTGCCCCGCCTCCCAGTCCACATGCGACGACGGCCGATCCACATGCAACGTCACGGGCAGCGCCTCCCGCTGCATCGCCAGCACCATCTTGATGACACCCGCCACACCCGCCGCCGCCTGCGTATGCCCCAGGTTCGACTTCACCGAACCCAGCCACAAAGGCCCACCCCGGCGCCCCCGGCCATACGTGGCAAGCAACGCCTGCGCCTCGATCGGATCCCCCAGCGCCGTCCCCGTACCATGCGCCTCCACCACGTCCACATCCGCGGCTTCCACCCCCGCGTTACGCAAAGCCTGCCGAATCACCCGCTGCTGGGACGGCCCATTCGGCGCCGTCAACCCATTCGACGCACCATCCTGATTTACCGCACTCCCCCGCACCACCGCCAAAACCCGATGATTATTCCTGCGAGCGTCGGACAACCGCTCCAAAACAAGCATGCCCGCACCCTCACCCCACACCGTCCCATCCGCACCCTCAGCAAACGCCTTGCACCGCCCATCCACCGCAAGACCCCGCTGACGCGAAAACTCCACAAACGCAGCAGGCGTCGACATCACCGTCACCCCACCCGCCAACGCCAAACCACACTCCCCCGACCGCAACGCACCCACCGCCAGATGAAGAGCCACCAACGCCGACGAACACGCCGTGTCCACCGTCACCGCCGGCCCCTCCAACCCCAACGCATACGCCACCCGCCCCGACATCACACTCGCAGCAGACCCCGTCCCCACAAACCCCTCAACCCCACCAAAACCACCCCGCGACGCCAACACATAATCCTGACCATTCGTCCCCACAAACACACCCGAAACCGACCCCCGCACCGACACCGGATCCACACCAGCCCGCTCCAACGCCTCCCACGCCGCCTCCAACAACAACCGCTGCTGCGGATCCATCGCCAACGCCTCACGCGGCGAAATCCCAAACAACTCCGCATCAAAATCAGCAACACCAGAAAGAAACCCACCCGCATCCACATACGAAGTCCCGGAATGCTCAGGGTCGGGGTGATGAAGATGCTCGATGTCCCAGCCACGGTCCTCAGGAAACGAGGTCACACCGTCACGCCCGGCCGCGAGCATCTCCCACAACTCATCCGGCGACGACACGCCACCCGGAAAACGACACGCCATCCCCACGATCGCAACGGCGTCGTCGTCGATTGAGTTGCCGCTGTCGGCGCCCGAGTTCGCTTCGTGGTCCTCGGCGTGGGCGTCGTCGCCGGGCAGTTGGGTGCGGATGTGGGCCGCGAGGGCGGCCGGGGTGGGGTGGTCGTAGACGAGGGTGGCGGGCAGGCGCAGCCCGGTCGCGGCGCCGAGGCGGTCGCGCAGTTCCACCGAGGTGAGGGAGTCGAATCCCAGGTCGCTGAAGGGGCGGTCGGCGGTGACCGAGGCGGCGGAGCTGTGCCCGAGGACCTCGGCGACGGTGGACCGTACGTGGGCGAGGACGAGGCGTTCCCCTTCGGCGGGCGGACGGCCGTGCAGGGCCGTCGCGAGTTCGCCGCCGCCTGCCGCGGGTCGTTCAGGGCCGGTGGCTCGGGCCTCCTGCTGTGCGGGGGCGGTGAGTTCGCGCAGGAGTGAGCCGTGGCGGGCGTAGGCGGTGGTCTCGGCGAAGCGGGCCCAGTCGGCGTCGAGGACGGTGACGCAGGTGCGGTCGTCGTCGAGGACGCGCCGGAGCGCGTCGACGGCGGTGTCGGGGGTGAGAGGGCGGATGCCGAGCCGGGCCAGGTGCGTGGTGACGACGGGGTCGGCCGCCATGCCGTCGCCCGCCCAGGGTCCCCACGCCACGGAGGTGGCCGGCAGCCCGAGGGCACGGCGATGCTGGGCGAGCGCGTCGAGGCGGGCGTTGGCGGCGGCGTAGGCGGCCTGGCCGGCGTTGCCGGTGACGCCGGCCGTGGACGAGAACAGCACGAAGGCGTCGAGGGCCCGGTCGGCGGTGAGTTCGTGCAGGTGCTGGGCGGCGTCGGCCTTCGCGGCGAGGACGCGCGCCAGCCGGTCGGGGGTGAGGTCGGCGGCGAGGCCGTCGTCGAGGATGCCCGCCGCGTGGACGACGACGGTGGGCGGATGGGCGTCCAGCAGGCCGGCGACGGCGGTGCGATCCGCCATGTCGCAGGCGACGAGGGTGACTTGGGCGCCTCGTCCGGTCAGCTCGTCGCGCAGTTCCTGGGCGCCGGGGGCGTCGGCGCCGCGCCGGGAGACCAGGACGAGGTGCTCGGCGCCCTGGTCGATGAGCCAGTGGGCGATGTGCCGGCCGAGCGCGCCGGTGCCTCCGGTGACGAGGGCCGTGCCGTGGAATCGGGGGCCCTGCGGTTGTGCGTCCGGGGCGGCGGGTTGTCCGCCCGGGCCGGTGTCCCGTACGAGGCGGGCGGCGAGGATGCCGGTGGGGCGCAGGGCGAGCTGGTCCTCGTCGCCGGGTGCGGACAGCAGCCGCGTGAGGCGCTGCGGCTCGTCGGGGTCCGGGCACGCGGGCAGGTCGACGAGGCCGCCCCAGCGGTCGGGCTGTTCGAGGGCGAGCGTGCGTCCCAGTCCCCATACGGCCGCCTCGTCGGGCCGGGACGGGCTGTCGCCGGCGCCGACCGACTGCGCGGACCTCGTGGCGCACCACAGGCGGGCGGCCGGGGCGGCGTCGGACAGCGCCTGCCACAGGGCCAGTACGGCACCCGGCGAGGGAAGCAGTGCCAGGGCGTGGGTGGGCTCGTGACCGGTGGCGCGGATGCGGTCCGCGAGGTCGGTGCGGGTGTCGGTGGCGTCGACGGTGATCAGTTCGACCTCGGCGCCGGCCCGGCGCAGGGCCGCCGCGATGTCCTCTCCGGCGGGCTCGGCCGTGGCCACGAGCCAACGGCCCGGGAGCACGGCGGTGTCGGCGGCGAGACGGGTGGGCCGCCAGCGGACGCGGTAGCGGCGCGCCGCCTGCTCCAGGGCGCGACGACCCTGCCGACGCCAGGCGGACAGCGCGGGGACGAGGGTGCCCAGGTCTTCGTCCCCGGCCAGGCCCAGCCGCTCGGCGAGCGCGTCGACCTCGCCGCGCTCCACGAGATCCCAGAAGCGTGCCTCGACGCCGTCGGGGCCGCTCTCCGAGCCGCTCTCCGCGACGGCGTGGTCGGGCAGCCAGTACCGCTCGCGACGGAACGCGATGGTCGGCAGCTCCACCCGCCGCGCGCCTGTGCCTTCGAAGAGTGCGGCCCAACGGACGTCGGCGCCCAGGACGTACATCTGGGCGACGGCGGTCAGGACGGCCTGCGGCTCGGGCTGCCCGGTGCGCAGGGTGGCCGCGGCGGCGTGTCCGGTCTCCCGGGCGAGCGCGGTGAGGACGGGGTCCGGGCCGATCTCCAGGAGCCGGCCGGCCCCCTGGGGGCCGGTGGCGGTGGTGAGCGCGTCGTGGAAGCGTACGGGCCGGCGGACCTGTTCGATCCAGTACGTGGGAGTGGTCCAGTCGCCCTCGCGCAGGGCCTCCCCGGTGAGGGTGCTGACGGCCGGCACGGTCGGCGTGCGATAGCCGACACCGGCCGCCACGATGGTGAACTCGGCGAGCATCGGGTCCATCAGCGGTGAGTGGAAGGCGTGGCTGACCCGCAGCCGGGTGGCGCGGCGCCCCCGCTCCCGGAAGACCGCGACCAGGGCATCGACGGCGCCCTCCGCGCCCGACACCACGACGGACTGCGGCCCGTTCACGGCGGCCAGGGCGACGTCCGCGCCCAGTGCCCCGGCAACCTCCCCTTCGGTGGCCTCGATCGCGGCCATCGTGCCGCCCACCGGCAGGGCCTGCATCAGCCGGGCGCGCGCCGCCACCAGCCGTACCGCGTCCGACAGTTCGAAGACTCCGGCCGTGTACGCCGCCGCGAACTCGCCCACCGAGTGGCCGAGCACGCAGTCCGGTCGCATGCCCCAGGACCGCAGGAGAGCCACGAGGGCCACTTGCAGGGCGAAGAGGGCCGGCTGGGCGTAACCGGTACGGGCCAGGGTTTCCGCGTCACCGGCGAACATGAGCTCGCGCAGAGGAATGTGACCGGGGTCTTCCGCACCGAGTTCGGCGTCCAGGAGGTCGCAGACCTCGTCCAAGGCACGACGGAACTCCGGAAACAGGTCGTGGAGTTCGCGTCCCATGCCGGGCCGCTGGCTGCCCTGCCCCGTGAACATCCATGCCGTACGTCCCTTGAGCACATGTCCGGTGACGACAGCCGGGTGCTGCTCACCGTCGGCGAGGGCCCGGACGCCGGTGCTCAGCTCGTCGCGGCCGGATCCGAGGACGACGGCGCGGTGGGTCAGGACGGCGCGGGTGGTGGCCAGCGAGTGGCCGAGGTCGGCCGGGGACGCCGGGTTCGTGGGGAGGTGCGCGGCGAGGCGCTCGGCCTGCGCGCGAAGGCTGTCGGCGTCACGCCCGGCCAACAGCCAGGGGGTGAGCGGGAGTTCGGTCGTTCGGTCTGGCTCGTCGGAGGGCCTCTCAGCCCTTTCGGCCGGGGCTTCTTCGAGGATGACGTGGGCGTTGGTACCGCTGATCCCGAACGCCGAGACACCCGCCCGCCTCGGCCGCTCACCACGCGACCACGGCCGCGCCTGCGTCAACAACCGGACCTGCCCCGCCTCCCAGTCCACATGCGACGACGGCCGATCCACATGCAACGTCACGGGCAGCGCCTCCCGCTGCATCGCCAGCACCATCTTGATGACACCCGCCACACCCGCCGCCGCCTGCGTATGCCCCAGATTCGACTTCACCGAACCCAGCCACAAAGGCCCACCCCGGCGCCCCCGGCCATACGTGGCAAGCAACGCCTGCGCCTCGATCGGATCCCCCAGCGCCGTCCCCGTACCATGCGCCTCCACCACGTCCACATCCGCGGCTTCCACCCCCGCGTTACGCAAAGCCTGCCGAATCACCCGCTGCTGGGACGGCCCATTCGGCGCCGTCAACCCATTCGACGCACCATCCTGATTTACCGCACTCCCCCGCACCACCGCCAAAACCCGATGATTATTCCTGCGAGCGTCGGACAACCGCTCCAAAACAAGCATGCCCGCACCCTCACCCCACACCGTCCCATCCGCACCCTCAGCAAACGCCTTGCACCGCCCATCCACCGCAAGACCCCGCTGACGCGAAAACTCCACAAACGCAGCAGGCGTCGACATCACCGTCACCCCACCCGCCAACGCCAAACCACACTCCCCCGACCGCAACGCACCCACCGCCAGATGAAGAGCCACCAACGCCGACGAACACGCCGTGTCCACCGTCACCGCCGGCCCCTCCAACCCCAACGCATACGCCACCCGCCCCGACATCACACTCGCAGCAGACCCCGTCCCCACAAACCCCTCAACCCCACCAAAACCACCCCGCGACGCCAACACATAATCCTGACCATTCGTCCCCACAAACACACCCGAAACCGACCCCCGCACCGACACCGGATCCACACCAGCCCGCTCCAACGCCTCCCACGCCGCCTCCAACAACAACCGCTGCTGCGGATCCATCGCCAACGCCTCACGCGGCGAAATCCCAAACAACTCCGCATCAAAATCAGCAACACCAGAAAGAAACCCACCCGCATTCACATAAGTACGGCCAGGATGTCCGGGAACGGGGTCATAGAGGCCATCGACATCCCAGCCACGATCCACGGGAAAAGGCGTCACACCGTCACCACCGGCCGCCAGCAGCTCCCACAACTCCTCCGGCGACGACACACCACCCGGAAAACGACACGCCATCCCCACGATCGCGATGGGTTCGCGGGAGGCCGCGACGAGTTGCCGGTTGCGCTTCTTCAGCGTCTCGGTCTCCTCCAGGGACTTTCGCAGGGCCTGGACGACCTTTTCGTACGGTGCGCTCATCGATGCCTCTGTCAGTCTCGTTCGTCGGAGTCGGAGTCGAAGCCGAAGTCGTCATCGGCGGCGGGGGCGGGGTCGGCTGTGTCATCCGCGTCGCCGAGAGCGAGGTTCACCAGGTCGTCGACGGCGAGGTCGGCGATGGCGGTGTCCTCGTCGAGGGTGTCCTCGGACCAGATCGCGCCCTCGTCCTCGGCGCGCCGTTCGGCTGCCTCAGCCTGGGCGAGGAGGGTGCGTAGGCCGGGCAGGAGGCCGGCGTCGCGCAGCTGGGCGAGCGGGGCGGCGGCGAGGACGCGGCGCAGGCGCGCCTCGTCGAGGTCCGTCACGTCCTGCGTGGAGCTGTCCGCGGTGTCGTCCGGGAAGAGCTCGGTGTGGAGGTGGCGGGCGAGCGCGGCCGGGGTGGGGTGGTCGAAGACGAGGGTGGTCGCGAGCCGGAGTCCGGTCGCGGCCATCAGTTGGTTGCGGAGGTCGACGGCGGTCAGGGAGTCGAAGCCGAAGTCCTTGAAGGCGCGGTCGGCGTCGATCGCGGCGGGTGTCTCGTGGCCGAGCACCGCCGCGACGCGGGACTGGACGAAGTCGCCCAGGGCACGCTCGCGTTCGCCGGACGGCAGGCCACGCAGCTGTCCGACGAGTTCGCCGGCCTGCGCGGTCGCCGTGCCGGTGCCGTTACGGGCGGCGCTCTTCGCGTCGGGAAGGTCGGCGAGCAGGGCACTGGGCCGCGCGAGGGCGAACGCGGTCGCGAAGCGGTCCCAGGAGACGTCCACCACCGTGGTGCAGGGGCGGTCGTCGGCGAGCACCTGGTCGAGCGCGGCGAGCGCACGCTCGGGCGGCAGGGGGCGCAGCCCGGAGCGGCGGATGCGTTCCTCGGCGGCCCGGTCGGCGGCCATGCCGTCGCCTGCCCAGGGCCCCCACGCCAGGGAGGTGGCCGGCAGTCCGAGGGCACGGCGGTGCTGGGCGAGCGCGTCGAGGTGGGCGTTGGCGGCGGCGTAGGCGGCCTGGCCGGCGTTGCCGAGGACGCCGGTCACGGAGGCGAACAGGACGAAGAGCCCGAGGTCCCGGTCTGCGGTCAGTTCGTGCAGCAGGTCGGCCGCGTGGGCCTTGGCTGCGAGGGCGTCGGCGAGGTGCCGTGGGGTGAGGTCGCCGAGGACGCCGTTGGCGGGGATGCCGGCGGCGTGCACGACGCCGGTCAGCGGGGTTTCCTCGCCGATGCCGTCGATCAGGGCGCGGACATCGTCCCGGTCGGTGAGGTCGCAGGCGGCCAGGGTGACGCGGGCGCCGAGTGCGGCGAGTTCGTCGCGCAGTTCGGTGGCGCCCGGGGCGTCGGCGCCGCGCCGGGAGGCGAGCAGCAGATGCCTGGCGCCCCGTTCGGCGAGCCGTCGGGCGAGGTGCCGCCCGAGCGCTCCGGTGCCGCCGGTGATCAGTACGGTGCCGTGGGTGCCGTCCGTGAGGGCGCTTGCGGGGTGGGCGGTGCCGGGGCCGTCGTCCCGTACGAAGCGCGCGGCGAAGACGCCGCCCGCGCGGACGGCGAGCTGGTCCTCGGACCAGGTGGTGGAGCGGCCGTGGGCGAGCAGTTGGGCGAGCCGGGTCAGGTCCCGGTGTCCGGGCCGGGCCGGCAGGTCGGCCAACCCGCCCCAGATGTCGGGGTGTTCGAGCGCGAGGCTGCGGCCGAGTCCCCACAGCTGTGCCTGCGCGGGGTGCTGGAGCGGATCCCCGGTGCCGACGGACACGGCCGACCGGGTCGCGCACCACAGCGGCGCGCCGGTGCCGCCGACCGCGTCGGCCCAGGCCTGGGCGAGCAGCAGGGTGAGCCCGGTGGCGGCGGGCGGCTGTCCCTTGTCCTTCGGCTGTCCCTTGTCCTTCGGCTGTCCCTTGTCCTTCTGCTGTTCCTTGCCCTTCGCCTGCTCCTCGGCCCAGCCGAGCAGGGACAGCGCACCGTCCGGGGCCAGTTCACGGACCCGGGCGGCGAGTGCCGTACGGCTGTCGTGGTTTCCGACGGTCAGGACGGTGACCTGGGCGCCGGCGTCGCGCAGGGACCGCGCGCACTGTTCGACGAAGCCGTCCTGGTCGGCCGTCACCTGCTCGGGGGCGACGACCAGCCAGCTGCCGCTGAGCGTGGCGGCCGGTACGCCGACCGGCTTCCAGGTGACCGCGTAGCGCCAGGCGGCGAGTTCGGACGCCTCGCTCTGCCGCCTGCGCCAGTCGGACAGCACCGGCAGCAGGGAGTCGAGGGACGCGTCGGGGCTGACGCCGAGCCGGTCGGCGAGTGCGGTGGGGTCGCCGCCGTCGACGAGGTTCCAGAAACCGCCGTCGGTGCCGGGCTGTTGTGTGCCCAGGGCGCGCTGTGCCCGGCGGTCGCGCAGCCAGTAGCGGCGGCGTTGGAAGGCGTAGGTGGGCAGCTCGACGCGCGCACCGGCCGAGTCGTTCGTGGGGTCGGCGGCCGCGTTGACGGCGGCCCAGTCGGTCTTCATGCCACGGACGAAGAGTTCGGCGACGGCCGTGAGCAGCGTCTCGGCCTCAGGACGGCCGCTCCGCAGAGCGGCTGCGGCGGTGACCCGTCCGTCCGATGAGGAACGGGCGAGCGCGGTCAGGACCGGGTCGGGGCCGAGTTCCAGGAGCCGGGTCGCGCCGTGGCCGGTGGTGGCCGTGGTGAGGGCGTCGTGGAAGCGCACGGGACGGCGCACCTGGTCCACCCAATAGGCGGCGGACGCCCACTGTGTCGTGAGGGGCTCGCCCGTGGCGGTGCTCACGGCGGGGAGCGTCGGGCGGCGGTAGGCGATCGTCTCGGCGACGGTGGCGAAGTCGGCGAGCATCGGGTCCATCAGCGGCGAGTGGAAGGCGTGGCTGACCTGCAGCCGGGACACCCTCCGCCCCTGCCCGCGCGCCACGTCCATCGCCTCGACGACCAGTTGCTCGTCGCCGGACACGACCACGGACGACGGCCCGTTGACGACGGCGACGGCGATCTGACCGGCGCCGGACAGCCCCTTCAGCAGCTCCGTCACCTCGGCCTCGGTGCCCTCCACGGCGGCCATCGCGCCGCCCTCGGGCAGGGCCTGCATCAGCCGTGCACGGGCTGCCACCAGCCGTACCGCGTCCGGCAGTTCGAAGACTCCGGCGGCGTAGGCAGCGGCCAGCTCGCCCACCGAGTGGCCGAGCACGAGGTCCGGGCGTACGCCCCAGGACCTGAGGAGCTCGACCAGGGCCACTTGCAGGGCGAAGAGGGCCGACTGCGCGTAGCCGGTGGCGTCGAGCGGGTGGGCGTCGTCCTGCTGACCGTCGGCCTCGACGAGCAGCACCTCCCGCAGCGGACGCGGGAATCCGCCCTCGGGTCCGAGTTCGGCTTCGAGCAGCTCGCACACGGCGTCCAGCGCCTGCGCGAACACCGGGTAGGTGGCGTGGAGTTCGCGCCCCATGCCGGGCCGCTGACTGCCCTGCCCGGTGAACATCCACGCCGTGCGGCCCTCACCGACGGTGCCGGCCACGACCGTGGCGGGCCCGTTCACGGGGGCATCTTCGGCCGCCAACGCCTCGACCCCGGCGCGCAGTTGTTCAAGGTCGGCGCCGAGGACGACGGTACGGTGGTCCAGCACGGCACGGGTCGTGGCCAGCGCGTGTGCGATGGCGGCGGGGGCAGGGGGGTCCCCGGCGGAGAGGAGGCCCGTCAGCCGCGCTGCCTGTGCCCGGGTCGCCCGGTCGGTACGGCCGGACACCACCCAGGGCACGAGCGAGGGACCGGTACCGGCGTCGTCCCCGGGATCGCGGGTGCCGGCCGGCTCCCGTCCGCCCACGCTCTCCGCGGCGGCCGGGGCTTCCTCAAGGATGACGTGGGCGTTGGTGCCACTGATGCCGAACGACGACACACCGGCGCGGCGCGGATGCCCGGCCGCCTCCCAGTCCCGGGGTTCGGTGAGCAGCCGTACCGCTCCGGACTCCCAGTCGATGTGCTCGGAGGGCCGGTCCACGTGGAGGGTCCGGGGCAGGTGACGCCGCTGGAGCGCCATGACCATCTTGATGACGCTCGCCGCCGCGGCGCCCGCCTGGGCATGCCCGATGTTCGCCTTGACCGACCCGAGCCACAGCGGTTCGTCGTCGGTACGGGCCTGTCCGTACGTCCCGAGCAGGGCCTGGGCCTCGATGGGGTCGCCGAGCCGGGTGCCGGTGCCGTGTGCCTCGACCACGTCGACCTCGGCGGGCGAGACGCGGGCCGCCTTCAGCGCCTGGCGGATCACGCGCTGCTGGGACGGGCCGTTGGGCGCGGTGAGCCCGTTGGAGGCCCCGTCCTGGTTCACGGCGCTGCCGCGCACCACCGCCAGCACCGGGTGCCCGAGGCGCCGGGCGTCCGAAAGCCGCTCCAGCACGAGCATGCCCCCGCCCTCGCTCCACCCGGTGCCGTCGGCACTGTCGGCGAAGGACTTGCACCGCCCGTCACCGGCCAGTCCGCCCTGCCGCGCGAACTCCAGGAACATGCCGGGCGTCGCCATCACGGTGGCGCCACCGGCCAGGGCCATGTCGCACTCACCGGCCCGCAGCGCCTGGGCGGCCAGGTGCAGGGCGACCAGGGCCGAGGAGCAGGCGGTGTCCACCGACACCGCCGGACCCTCCAGCCCGAACACATACGACAAACGCCCCGACGCCACACTCGGCGTACTCCCGGTCAGCAGATAGCCGTCGGTCTCCGGGTCGGCGTCGTCGTCCTCCTGCCCACTGGCGTACCCGTTCGCGGACACGCCCGCGTACACACCGGTCGCCGAACCCTGGAGCGAGAACGGGTCGATGCCCGCGCGCTCCAGTGCCTCCCAGGCAGTCTCCAGCAGCAACCGCTGCTGCGGGTCCATGGCGAGGGCCTCTCGCGGCGAGATCCCGAACAGCTCGGCGTCGAACTCGGTCGCGCCGTCGACGAATCCGCCGACCGCCGCCACGCCCTCCAGCGTCTTCATGTTCCAGCCGCGGTCGAGGGGGAACGGCGTGATGCCGTCACCGCCCGCGGCCACCAACTCCCACAGCGCTTCGGGCGAGTCCACGCCGCCGGGGTAGCGGCAGCCCATGCCGATGACGGCGATGGGCTCGTCGGCGAGCCCCGCACCACGCGGGGCGATCTCCTCCGTCGTGTCGTCGGCCGACGCACCGACGAGCTGCTCACGCAAGGACTCGGCCAGCGCGGCCGGCGTCGGGTGGTCGAAGATGACCGTCACCGGGAGGGTGACGCCGGTGGCGGAGCCGAGCCGGTTGCGCAGATCAACGGCCGTGAGCGAGTCGAACCCGAGGTCCTTGAAGGCACGGGACGCGTCGACCGAGCCCGCGGACGCATGGCCCAGCACGGCGGCCACCTGCGCCTGCACCAGGTCCAGCAGTTCGCGCTCCTGCGCCTCGACGGACAGCTCGCCCAGCCGTCCGGCCAGGGCACCCCCGCTCCCGGCCGGGCCGGCGGCCCGACGTCGGCGGTCGGCGGCGGGCACGACGCCCCGCAGAATGGCGGGCAGGGAGTCTCGTACGGCGGCCAGGGCGGGGGTGCGCAGGGCGACGGGGACGGCGGTGGGCTCGTCGACGACGAGTGCCGCGTCGAGGAGGGCCAGGCCTTCGCCGGTCTCCAGCGCCGGGAAGCCCCGGCGCGCCATCCGCTCCAGCTCGGCCTCGTCCAGCGTTCCGCCCATGCCGTCGGCGGTGGCCCACATGCCCCAGGCCAGCGACACTGCGGGCAGTCCCTGGGCTCGGCGGGTGGCCGCGAGGGCGTCCAGGGCGTTGTTCGCGGCCGCGTAGGCAGCCTGACCGGCGTTGCCCACCACACCCGCGAAGGAAGAGAACAGCACAAAGGCGGACAGGTCACGTTCGGCCGTCAACTCATGCAGATGCAGAGCCGATTCGGCCTTCGCCGCCAGCACAGCGGCCAACCGCTGCTCAGTGAAGTCGGCGATCAGACCGTCGTCGAGTACACCCGCCGCGTGCACCACAGCGGACAGGTCGACGCCGTCCAGGGCCGTGGCCAGCGCCGCCCGGTCGGTCACATCACACGCCCGGACCCGGACACGGGCACCCAACTCTTCGAGACCCGCGACAAGTTCGCAAGCACCAGGAGCCTCCGGCCCGCGCCGGGAGACCAGCAGCAGGTCCCGCACTCCGTGCGCGGTGACCAGGTGCCGGGCGACCTCCGCGCCCAGCCCACCGGTGCCGCCCGTGATCAGCACCGTGCCTTCGCCACTCCAAGGCGACGGCACCGTGAGGACGACCTTCCCGACATGCCTGGCCTGGCCCAGCAGCCGCAACGCCTCCGGCGCACGCGCGATGCCGTAGGCGGTGACCGGGGCGGGCCGCAGGGCACCCCGCTCGAAAAGCTCCAGCAGCGCCGCGAACATCTCCGCGATGCGATCGGGGCCCGCGTCGATGAGGTCGAAGGAGGTGTAGTCGATGCCGTGCTCGGCCCGCACCTGCTCGGCGTCGCGGATGTCGGTCTTGCCCATCTCCACGAATCGGCCACCGGGACGTACGAGCCGCAGCGAAGCGTCCACGAACTCACCCGCGAGCGAGTCCAGCACCACATCGACGCCCGGCCCGAACCGCTCCTCGAACTCCGTCGTACGGGACGAGGCGATGCGCTCGGCAGGGACACCCAGTTCGCGCACCACCGGCCACTTCGGCTCACTGGCGGTCGCGAACACCTCGGCCCCCAGGTGCCGGGCGAGCTGTACGGCCGCCGTCCCCACACCACCGGCAGCGGAGTGGATCAGCACCGACTCCCCCGCCTCCAGACCGGCGAGGTCCATCAGGCTGTAGTAGGCGGTCAGGAACACGATCGGTACGGACGCCGCCTGCTCGAACGTCCACCCCTCCGGCACCCGCGCCAACAACCGCGCATCAGTCACAGCCGTCGGAGCGAACGCCCCGTCCAGCAGACCCATCACCCGATCACCGACAGCGAGTCCGCTCACATCCGGACCCACCTCGACGACCACACCGGCACCCTCATGCCCCAGCCGCCCCGCATCCCCCGGATACATCCCGAGGACGTTCAGCACGTCACGGAAGTTGACGCCGGCCGCCCGCACCGCGACCCGCACCTCGCCGGGGCCAAGGACACGCGGCTCCTCGGAGACGAGCCCCACACCGTCCAGCCGCCCCTGAGCCACCACATCCATCCGCCACCCGGTGCCCATCCCCACGGGCGGCGTCAGCACCCCACCCGAAGCCATCCGCACCATCCGCGGCACCCACACCTCGCCCGCCCGGATCGCGACCTGCTGGTCCTCGAAGCGGGTGGCGGCCAGGCGGTAGGACGCGGGGTCGTCGTCGATGTCGACGAGGGTGAAGCGGCCGGGGTGCTCGTTCATGGCGGAGCGCAGCAGGCCCCAGACGCCGGCGCCGCCGACGTCGGGTGTCTCGCCGTCCCGCACCGCCACGGCTGCGTTGGTCACGACCACCAGGCGTGCGGTGGCGAAACGCTCCTCGGCGACCCATTCCCGGACGGCCGCCAGTACGTCCGTCACCGCGGCCATACCCGCCCCACGGCGGACCGGAAGCAGGACGGTGTCGGGTACGTCGCCGTCGCACCGAACGAGGGTGAGACCGGCCCCGTGCCACGGTTCGGCAGACTCCGGCGCATGCAGGACGGTCACCGGGCCGGCCAGGTCGGCGGTGGGCTCGACGGGGGCGGGGGTCCACTCCACGCGGTAGAGATGCTCGGCGCTCGTGGCGGCGCCGCCGGCGGCGAACTGGGCGGGCGACGCCGGGCGCAGCAACAGCGACTCCACGGTGGCGGCCGGGGCGCCGGTGGCGTCGGCGATCTGGAGGGCGTAGGTGCCCGAACCGCGGGGGACGATCCGGACGCGGACGAGGTTCGCGCCGACGGCGTGGCAGGACACACCTGTCCAGGCGAACGGCAGCAGGGCACCATGCTGTTCATCCGCTCGCAGGGCCAGTGCGTGCAGCACCGCGTCGAGCAGTGCCGGGTGCAGTCCGAAGGAGGTCGCCTCGGTGGCCACGCCTTCGGGCAGCTCGGCCTCGACGTACAGTTCCTCGCCCCGGGCCCAGACTTGCCGCAGGCCACGAAACGCGGTGCCATAGCGCAGGCCCCGCTCGGCGAGCCTGTCGTACAGCCCGGCCATGTCGACCTGTGCGGCGTCCGTCGGAGGCCAGGCCCGCAGCTCCGAGGACCGGGCGGGTTCCGTGCCGCCGCTGACCGTTCCCTCGGCGTGCAGGGTCCAGAGGCTGTCGTCGTCGGTGTTGTCCGGGCGGGCGTACAGACGCAGCGGGCGGACGCCTGTGCCGTCGTCGGGCGCGTCGAGCGCGATCTGCATCTGGACGGCGCCCCCCTCGGGGAGCACCAGCGGGGCCTGGAGGGTGAGTTCATCGATGCGGTCGCAGCTGACGCGGTCGGCTGCCGCCAGGGCGAGTTCGACCAGCGCCGTTCCCGGTACGACGACGACCTCGCCCACGACGTGGTCCGCTAGCCACGGTGCGCCGGCCGTCGACAGCCGTGCGGTCAGCAGGACGGCATCCGATCCGGCCACGGGGACGGCCGCGCCGAGCAGCGGGTGATCGGCGGCTTTCAGCCCGAGGCCACGCGCGTCGCCGGCCGATCCGGCGTCGCGCAGCCAGTACCGCTCACGCTGGAACGCGTACGTCGGCAACGCGACGCGTACGGCACCGCTGCCCTCGAACACGGCCGACCAGTCGACGGCGGTGCCGCGGACGTACAGCTCGGCGACGGCACGAAGTGCGGTCTCCGCCTCGGGCCGGTTCCGGCGCAGCGCGGAGACGGCGAACGCCGGTTCCACCGTGGCGGACAGCACCGGATCGGGGCCGAGTTCGAGGAAGCGTACGGCGCCGAGGTCCTCGACAGCCGTGCGGGCGGCGTCATGGAAACGGACGGCCTCGCGCACCTGGCGCACCCAGTAACCGGGAGTGGTCCAGTCACCGTCGCCGAGCGCGGCACCGGTCAGGGTACTGACGGCCGGCAGCGTCGGCCGACGGTAGGTGATCTGCTCGGCGATCGTGGCGAACTCGTCGAGCATCGGCTCCATCAGCGGGGAGTGGAAGGCGTGGGACACACGCAGGCGGGTGACCCGGCGACCGCGCTCGCGGACGGCGGCCATGACCCGCTCGACGCCTTCTTCGGTGCCGGAGACGACGAGGGCGGCCGGTCCGTTGACGGCGGCGATCGTCACGTCGTCGGAGGTCAGCAGCTCGGCGATCTCCTCCTCGGCCGCCTCCACGGCGGCCATCGCACCGCCCTCCGGCAGCGCCTGCATCAGGCGGGCGCGGGCGGCCACCAGCCGTACGACGTCCGGGAGTTGGAAGACTCCGGCCGTGTACGCGGCGGCGTATTCGCCGATCGAATGGCCCAGCACCACGTCGGCGTGCAGGCCCCAGGAATCCAGCAACGCCGCGAGTGCGGTTTCGACGGCGAAGAGGGCTGCCTGTGCGTAGCCGGTGCGGTCGAGGAGGGCGGCCTCCTTGGAGCCGTCCTCGGCGAACAGCACGTCCCGCAGCGGGAACGGGAAACCTTCCGCGCCGGACAGCTCGGCCTCCAGCAGCGCGACCGTCCCATCGAAGACGCGCGCGAACTGCGGGTAATGCGCGTGCAGTTCACGCCCCATCCCCAGGCGCTGGCTGCCCTGACCGGTGAACATCCATGCCGTACGACCCTCGGTGACGACCCCGGTCACGGCAGGCTGGGCGAGCCCCGACCGCAGGGTGTCGATGTCCGGGCCCAGGAGGACGGCCCGGTGCTCAAGCGCCGTACGCGACGTGGCCAGGGACAACCCCACGTCGAGCGGGGACAGTTCGGGCCGTTCGGAGAGGAACGTGTCGAGCGTCTCCGCCTGCGCGTCCATGGCCTGCCGGCTGCGACCCGACAGCACCCAGGGAATGACGGGCACGTGAGTCGGAGACTCCGGCCGGCGCGGAGACGGCGCGGTGGGGGCTTCTTCGAGGATGACGTGGGCGTTGGTGCCACTGATCCCGAACGACGACACACCCGCCCGACGCGGCCGCTCACCACGCGGCCACGCCCGCTCCTCGCGCAACAGCTCCACCGCACCCGTCGACCAGTCCACATGCGAGGACGGCTCATCCACATACAGCGTGCGCGGCAGACGCTCACGGCGCAGCGCCATCACCATCTTCACCACACCCGCCACACCCGCCGCCGCCTGCGCATGCCCGAGGTTCGACTTCACCGAACCCAGCCACAGCGGATCCTCGTCCGACCTGGCCTGTCCGTACGTCGCCAGCAAGGCCTGCGCCTCGATCGGATCACCGAGCCGGGTACCCGTGCCGTGCGCCTCGACCACGTCCACCTCAGCCGCATCGACTCCCGCGGCAGCCAACGCCTGCCGGATCACCCGCTGCTGCGACGGACCGTTCGGCGCGGTCAGCCCATTGGACGCACCATCCTGATTGACCGCGCTGCCCCGCACCACCGCCAGCACCGGACGGCCCTGGCGGCGGGCATCCGACAACCGCTCCAGGACGAGAACGCCCCCGCCCTCAGCCCAACCCGTCCCATCAGCACTGTCGGCAAACGACTTGCACCGCCCGTCACCAGCCAGCCCACCCTGCCGCGCAAACTCCAGAAAGATGCCCGGCGTCGCCATCACCGTCGCGCCACCGGCCAGAGCCAGATCGCACTCACCCGAGCGCAGTGCCTGAACGGCCAAGTGCAGGGCGACCAGGGCCGACGAGCAGGCGGTGTCCACCGACACCGCCGGACCCTCCAGCCCGAACACATACGACAAACGCCCCGACGCCACACTCGGCGTACTGCCCGTCAGAAGATAGCCACCGGTCTCCCCCTGCGGGCTCTGCATGTTCCCGCCGTAACCGCTTCCGGAGACGCCGGCGTAGACACCCGTCGACGTGCCACGCAGCGACATCGGGTCGATCCCCGCGTCCTCCAACGCCTCCCACGCCGTCTCCAACAGCAACCGCTGCTGCGGATCCATCGCGAGCGCCTCACGCGGCGAGATCCCGAACAACTCCGCGTCGAACAACGCCGCGCCCTCGACGAAACCACCGACCGCCGCAAGCCCCTCCAACAAGGCAGGATCCCAACCACGATCCGCCGGCAACGCCGACAACCCATCCCGCCCCTCAGCGACCACACCCCACAACCCCTCGGCCGAAACCGCACCACCCGGGAAACGACACCCCATCCCCACAATCGCAACCGGCTCATCCAAAGCCGTACGTGTGCGGGTTGCGGCAACCGCGGTGCCGTCCGAGGTGTGCTCCCCACCCAGCAGCTGGGTCTTGAGGAAGTCGGCGAGGGCCGTGGGCGTGGGGTGGTCGAAGACGAGGGTGGCGGGCAGTGTGATGCCGGTGGCGGTGCTCAGCCGGTTGCGCAGGTCGACGGCGGTGAGCGAGTCGAACCCGAGGTCCTTGAAGGCACGGGACGCGTCGACCGACCCTGCGGACGCATGGCCGAGCACCGCGGCCACCTGCGCCTGCACCAGGTCCAGCAACTGACGCTCCTGCTCGGCCGGCTGGAGTTCGGCCAGCTTGCGGACCAGCCCGGTGGTGGCCGCGGCCTCCGCTCGACCGACGGCGCGCCGTCGCCGGTCGGCGGCGGGCACGAGGCCCTGCAGGATGCCGGGGAGGCTGTCGCGAACGGCCGCCAAGGCGGTGGTACGCAGCGCGACGGGGACGGCGACCGGTTCGTTCACCAGCAGAGCCGCATCAAGCAGGGCCAGGCCCTCGCCGGTCTCCAGCGCTGGGAAGCCCTGCCGCGCCATCCGCTCCAGCTCGGCCTCGCCCAGCGTCCCGCCCATACCGTCGGCGTTCGCCCACATGCCCCACGCAAGCGACACGGCCGGCAGACCCTGAGCACGACGGACCACCGCCAAAGCGTCCAGGACATTGTTCGCAGCCGAGTACGCCGCCTGACCGGCATTACCCACCACACCCGCGAACGACGAGAACAACACAAACGCGGACAGGTCACGGTCAGCCGTCAACTCATGCAAGTGCAGGGCCGATTCGGCCTTCGCCGCCACTACCCCGCCGACGCGCTCAGCCGTCAGATCACCGATCAGACCGTCATCGAGAACACCCGCCGCATGCACCACACCGGACAGATCGACCCCAGCCAGGATGGCGGCCAGCGCCTCACGATCGGTCACATCACACGCCTGAACACCGACACGGGCGCCCAACCCCTCGAGCTCCGCCTGGAGTTCGGCAGCACCCGGAGCCTCCAGCCCGCGCCGGGAGACCAGCAGCAGGTCCCGTACGCCGTGCGCGGTGACCAGGTGCCGGGCGACCTCCGCGCCCAGCCCACCGGTCCCGCCCGTGATCAGCACCGTGCCCTCGCCGCCCCACGGCGACGGCACCGAGAGGACGACCTTCCCGACGTGCCTGGCCTGACCCAGCAGGCGCAGCGCCTCCGGGGCCCTCGAGAGGTCGTACGAAGTCGCCTTCACGGGCCGCAGCGCGCCCCGCTCGAACAGGTCCAGCAGCGCAGCCCACATCTCGGCGATCCGGTCCGGGCCGGCGTCCATCAAGTCGAACGAGCGGTACACCACCCCGTGCTCGGCCCGCACCTGTTCGGCGTCGCGGACATCGGTCTTGCCCATCTCCACAAACCGGCCACCCGGACGCACCAACCGCAACGACGCGTCCACGAACTCACCCGCGAGCGAGTCCAGCACCACATCCACACCCGGCCCGAACCGCTCCTCGAACTCCGTCGTCCGCGACGACGCAATCCGCTCCTCCGGGACCCCCAGCTCACGCACCACCGGCCACTTCGGCTCACTCGCCGTCGCATACACCTCGGCCCCCAGATGCCGGGCAAGCTGCACCGCAGCCATCCCCACACCACCAGCAGCGGCATGGATCAGCACCGACTCCCCCGCCTCCAGACCGGCCAACTCCACCAGGGCGTAGTAGGCCGTCAGGAACACGATCGGCACCGACGCCGCCTGCTCGAACGACCACCCCTCCGGCACCCGCGCCAACAACCGCGCATCAGTCACAGCCGACGGAGCGAACGCCCCGTCCAGCAGACCCATCACCCGATCACCGACAGCAAGCCCGGTCACCCCAGGGCCCACCTCCACGACCACACCGGAACCCTCATGCCCCAGCCGCCCCGCATCCCCCGGATACATCCCGAGGACACTCAGCACGTCCCGGAAGTTCACCCCCGCCGCCCGCACCGCGACCCTCACCTCACCGGAGCCAAGGACACGCGGCTGCTCAGCGACCAGCCCCACACCATCCAGCCGCCCCTGAGCCACCACATCCATCCGCCACCCAGCACCCACCCCGACAGGCGGCACCAGTACCCCACCGGACGCCATCCGCACCATCCGCGGCACCCACAGCTGGCCGTCCCGCAGGACGACTTGGTCGGTGTCGTCGGTGAGCAGGGCGGCGGGGGGCAGCTCGCTGTCGTCGATGTCGAGGAGGGCGAAGCGGCCGGGGTGCTCGTTCATGGCGGAACGCAGCAGGCCCCAGACGCCGGCGGCGGTCGGGGCGGGGCTCTCCTCCGGTGTCACGGCGACGCCGTCCGTCGTCACGATCACCAGGCGGGAGTCGGCGAACTGTGGCTCGGCGAGCCACCGTTGCACCACCGACAGCGTCCCGGCGAGGACGTCCGCGACGGGGCCGTCGGCGGCGACGGGCAGCAGGACCCGGCGCGGAGTGTCGGCCCCGGCGTCGAGGGCGGAGCGCAGCGCGTCCAGGTCGGGGTGGACCGAGGCGTCGAGACCGCGAGCCGAGTCGCCTATGACGACCGTGCCGGCCGTCTGCCGTTCGGTGGTCGGCGCGGCGGCCGCGGTCCACTCCACGCGGTAGAGGTGCTCGGTGTCCTGCGTGGCCTGCTGGGCAACGAGTTCCGTCGTCGAGACGGGGCGCAGGAGGAGAGAGTTGACCGTGGCCACCGGTTCGCCCGTCGCGTCGGCGACGCGCAGGCCGATCTCGCCCTCGCCGCGCATACGCAGCCGGGCCCGGACCGACGAGGCTCCGACCGCCGTGAGGGTCACGCCGGACCACAGGAACGGCAGGAGTGCGGTCCGGTCGTCGCCGCCGCGCAGGGCGAGGGCGTGGAGCACGGTGTCGAGGAGGGCGGGGTGCAGGCCGAAGGCGGCGGCGCCGTCGGCGATGGGCTCGGGGAGGGTGGCCTCGACGTACCAGTCGTCGGCGTTCCGCCAGACGCGGGAGATGCCCCGGAAGGCGGGGCCGTACTGGAGACCGACGTCGGTGAGGCGGTCGTGGAGGCCGGCGAGGTCGGCGGGCTCGGCGTCGACGGGCGGCCAGGCGCGCAGGTTCCAGTCATCGCCGGGCGTGGTGCGGTCGCTCACCGTGCCGGTCGCGTGGAGCGTCCAGGCCTGTTCGATCTCGGCGTCCTCGACGCGGGCGTAGACGCGCACGGCGCGGCGGCCGTCGTCGGTGGCGGCGTCGATGACGACCTGGACCTGGGCCGCGCCCTGCTCGGGGAGGATCAGGGGGGCCTGCAGGGTGAGTTCGTCGAGGTGGTCGCAGTCGACGCGCAGGCCTGCCTGGACGGCGAGTTCGACGAGGGCGGTGCCCGGGACGACGGCGAGTCCGCCGACCAGGTGGTCGGCGAGCCACGGGGTGGTGGCGACGGACAGGCGGGCGGTGAGCAGGACGTTGTCGGAGCCGGCTACGGCGACGGCGGCGCCCAGCAGCGGGTGCCCGGCGACCCCGAGGCCGAGGCCGCGGGCGTCGGAGGCGGGCCGGGTGGCGTCCAGCCAGTAGCGGTGCCGCTGGAAGGCGTAGGTGGGCAGGTCGGTACGGCGGGCGCCGGTGCCGGTGAACACGGCGGTCCAGTCGGCGGTGGCGCCCCGTACGAACATCTCGGCGAGCGCGGTGAGCACAGAGCCGCACTCGTCGCGCCCCGCGCGCAGGGTGGCCACGGCGGTGGTGCCGGGGGCGGCGGTCTGGACGAGGCCGGTGAGGACGGGGTCCGCGCCGATCTCGAGGAAGCGGGTGACGCCGAGTTCGGTGGTGGCGGTGCGGACGGCGGCGTGGAAGCGTACGGCGTCGCGGACCTGACGTACCCAGTAGTCGGGGCTCGCCCAGTCGTCGGCGGCGGCCCGTCCGGTGAGGGTGCTGACGGCGGGCAGGACGGGGCGGCGATGGGCGATGCCCGCGATGGCCTCGGCGAACTCGTCGGTCATGGGGGCCATGAGCGGGGAGTGGAACGCGTGGCTGACCCGCAGCCGGGCCACGCGCAGTTCGCGTTCGCGTGCCGCCTCCATGATCCGTACGACTGCCTGCTCGGTGCCGGAGACCACGACGGCGCGCGGTCCGTTGACGGCGGCGATGACGGCGCCCGTGGTGAGGAGTGTGGTGACCTCGCTCTCGTCGGCCTCGATCGCGGCCATCGCGCCGCCGTCCGGGAGCGCCTGCATGAGCCGGGCCCGGGCGGCCACCAGCCGTACGGCGTCGGGGAGTTCGAGGGCACCGGCGGCGTGGGCGGCGACGATCTCGCCGATCGAGTGGCCGATCACGACGTCGGGCTCGGCGCCCCAGCCGCGCAGCAGGGCGACGAGGGCGGCCTCGACGGCGAAGATGGCCGTCTGGGCGTAGCCGGTGCGGCCCAGCAGCGCGGCCTCGGGGGTTCCGGGTTCGGCGAAGCACACGTCGCGCACGGGCGCGTCGAAGCCGGGTGCGCCGCCGAGTTCGGTGTCGAGCAGGGCGCATACCTCGTCGAAGGCACGCGCGTACGCGGGATGCGCGGCGTACAGTTCGCGGCCCATGCCGGGGCGCTGGCTGCCCTGACCGGTGAACAGCCATGCGGTGCGGCCCTCGGTGACCGCGCCCTTGACGGCGGCGATGCCGGTGACGTCGGCGAGGGCGGCGCGCAGGGTGTCGCGGTCGGGGCCGAGGACGACGGCTCGGTGTTCGAGGACGGCGCGGCCGGTGGCCAGGCTGTGGCCGATGTCGAGGGCGGAGGCGTCGGAACCGGTGACGTGGGCGGCGAGGCGTTCGGCCTGGGCCTCCAGTGCGGTGGCGCTGCGCGCGGTGAGGACCCAGGGGACGCAGGGCAGGGTGCCCGACGCCTCGTCGGTGTCGTCGGCCGTGGGCGCGGGGGCTTCTTCGAGGACGACGTGGGCGTTGGTGCCGCTGATGCCGAAGGAGGACACGGCGGCCCTGCGGGGGCGTTCGGCGTCGGGCCAGGGCCGGGCCTCGGTGAGGAGGCGGACGGCGCCCGCCGACCAGTCGATGTGGGAGCTGGGCCGGTCGGCGTGCAGGGTGGGCGGCAGGTGGCGGGCGCGCAGCGCCATGACCATCTTGATGACACCGGCCGCGCCGGCCGCCGCCTGGGTGTGCCCGATGTTGGACTTCACGGAGCCGAGCCAGACGGGGTTCTTCTCGTCCCGTCCCTTGCCGTAGGTGGCGAGCAGGGCCTGGGCCTCGATGGGGTCGCCGAGCCGGGTGCCGGTGCCGTGCGCCTCGACGGCGTCCACGTCGGCGGTGGTGAGCCGGGCGAATTCCAGCGCGCGGCGGATGACGCGCTGTTGCGCGGGACCGTTGGGCGCGCTGAGGCCGTTGGACGCGCCGTCCTGGTTGACGGCGCTGCCGCGGATCACGGCGAGGACCGGGTGGCCCAGACGCCGGGCCTCGGAGAGGCGCTCCAGGACGAGGACGCCGGCGCCCTCGGCCCATCCGGTGCCGTCGGCGTCGTCGGCGAAGGCCTTGCACCGGCCGTCCCCGGCGAGTCCGCCCTGCCGGGAGAACTCGACGAACGTGGTGGGCGCGGCCATCACCGTCACGCCTCCCGCGAGCGCCGTCTCGCACTCGCCGGAGCGCAGGGACTGGCAGGCGAGGTGCAGGGCGACGAGGGACGAGGAGCAGGCGGTGTCGATGGTGACGGCGGGTCCCTCGAAGCCGAAGACGTAGGCGATGCGCCCGGAGAAGACGCTGCCCGCGTTGCCGTTGGCGAGGAACCCGGCGACGTCCTTGGGCACTTCCCGCAGGCGGGAGGCGTAGTCGTGGTACATGAGGCCGGCGAAGACGCCGGTCGCCGTGCCGCGCAGGGAGGTCGGGTCGATGCCCGCGCGTTCAAGGGCCTCCCACGAGGTCTCCAGCAGCAGCCGTTGCTGCGGGTCCATCGCCAGGGCCTCGCGTGGGCTGATGCCGAACGCTTCGGCGTCGAACTCGGCGGCCTCGTGCAGGAATCCGCCCTCGCGGGTGGCCGAGGTGCCGGACGTCCGCTCCGTGTCGGTCGCGAACAGGGCGTCCAGGTCCCAGCCGCGGTCGGTGGGGAACTGTGTGATGCCGTCCCCACCACCGCTCACCAGCCCCCACAGGTCCTCCGGCGAGGCGACGCCGCCCGGGAAGCGGCAGCCCATCCCGACGATGGCGATCGGCTCGTGGTCCTTGGCCTCGGCCTCGCGCAGTCGAAGGTGGGCGTCCTGGGCGTCGGCGATAGCACGCTTGAGGTATTCGCGGAGCTTTTCCTCGTTCGCCATCTGTTCCTTGTCCTTCGAAAGAGCGCGGAGAGCCGAGTCAGGGGCTGGGAGTGGTGCGGGATCGCCTGGGCGGGCGGTCAGTCGGCGACCCAGGGCTTGTCGTCGAGCAGCGCGAAGAGCTCGTCGTCGGTGGCGCTGTCGAGTTCGACGCGGTTGCTCTGCTCCGCGTCCTGTCCGCCGTCGGTGGCGGCCGCCGACCAGGTGGCGAGCAGTTGCTGGAGCCGGTCGCCGATCGCCGCGCGCACGGTGTCGTCCGCGGTTGGCGCGGTCTCGGCGAGGACGCCGCGGAGCTTGTCCAACTCGCCCATGAGGAAGGTGGTTTCACCGTCGTCGCCGGAGGCGAGTTCCGCGCTGAGGTGGTCGCGGAGGGACAGGATGGTGGGGTGGTCGAAGATGAGGGTGGCGGGCAGCTGCAATCCGGTGACGCCGTTGAGACGGTTACGGAGATCCACCGCCGTCAGTGAGTCGAAACCGAGCTCCTTGAACGCGCGTGAGGCGTCCACGGACCCGGCCGAGGCGTGGCCCAGCACTCCGGCCACCTCGGCCAGCACCGCGTCCAGCACCACACGGTCCCGCTCCGCCGAGCCCAGCCCGCGCAGCCGCTCCGCCAGACCACCGTCACCGGCGGCGCCACCCGACGCGGCAGCTCCCCAGCGCCGGCCCACCACCGGAACCAGGTCCCGCAGCACGAACGGCACCCGGCCGCCCGCCAGGGCCGAGGTCCGCAGGGCGACGGGGACGGCGTTCGGCTCGTTGACGATCAGCGCGGCGTCCATCAGTGCCAACGCCTCACGCGCGGTCAGCGGCGGCAGTCCCCCACGCCGCAACCGCGCCACGTCCGCCTGCGCCATCCGGCCGCCCATGCCGGCCTCCCACATGCCCCAGGCCAGCGACACGGCGGGCAGTCCCTGGGCTCGGCGGGTGGCCGCGAGGGCGTCCAGGACGCTGTTCGCGGCGGAGTACGCGGCCTGACCGGCGTTGCCCACCACACCCGCGAAGGAAGAGAACAGCACAAAGGCGGACAGCTCGCGGTCGGCCGTCAACTCATGCAAGTGCAGGGCCGATTCGGCCTTCGCCGCCAGCACGCCGGCCAACCGCTCCTCAGTGAAGTCGGCGATCAGACCGTCGTCGAGTACACCCGCCGCATGCACCACGGCCGACAGATCAACCCCGTCGAGTACAGCGGCCAGCGCCACTCGGTCGGAGACGTCACACGCCTCAACGCTGACCCGGGCCCCGAACTCCTCAAGCTCCGCGAGGAGTTGGGCGGCACCCGGAGCCTCGGGCCCGCGCCGGGAGACCAGCAGCAGGTCCCGTACTCCATGAGCGGTGACCAGATGCCGGGCGACCTCCGCGCCCAGGCCGCCGGTACCACCCGTGATCAGCACCGTGCCCTCGCCACTCCACGGCGACGGCACCGAGAGGACGACCTTCCCGACATGCTTGGCCTGCTCGATCAGCCGCAACGCCTGGCGAGCCCTGGCCAGGTCGTACGAAGTCACTTTCAACGGCCGCAGCACACCCTGGTCGAACAGCTCCAGCAGAGCCGCCCACATCCCGGCGATCCGGTCCGGACCCGCGTCGAGCGTGTCGAACGCCTGGTAGCTGACTCCCGGGTTGGCGGCTGCGACCTTGTCCGGGTCCCGGATGTCGGCCTTGCCCATCTCGACGAACCGGCCACCGGGCCGCACCAGCCGAAGCGACGCGTCCACGAACTCCCCGGCCAGAGCATCCAGCACCACATCGACACCCGGCCGGAACCGCTCCTCGAACTCAGTCGTCCGCGAGGAGGCGATCCGCTCCTCCGGGACACCCAGCTCACGCACCACCGGCCACTTCGGCTCACTCGCCGTCGCGAACACCTCGCCGCCCAGATGCCGGGCCAGCTGCACGGCGGCCATGCCGACACCACCGGCCGCAGCGTGAATCAGGACGGACTCGCCTTCCTTGAGCCCGGCGAGGTCCACAAGCGCGTAGTAGGCGGTCAGGAACACGATCGGCACCGACGCCGCCTGCTCGAACGACCACCCCTCCGGCACCCGCGCCAACAACCGCGCATCAGTCACAGCCGACGGAGCGAACGCCCCGTCCAACAGCCCCATCACCCGGTCACCGACAGCAAGTCCGCTCAGATCCGGACCCACCTCGACGACCACACCGGCACCCTCATGCCCCAGCCGCCCCGCATCCCCCGGATACATGCCCAGCACATTCAGCACATCCCGGAAGTTCACCCCCGCCGCCCGCACCGCCACCCGCACCTCACCGGGGCCAAGGACACGCGGCTCCTCGGAGATCGGCGCCACGCCGTCCAGGCGACCGCGCTCCCCGACCTCCATGCGCCACGTCATCCCCGCAGGAACGACGGGCGGCACGAGGACGCCGCCGGTGGCCATCCGGACGAGGCGCGGTGTCCAGGCCTCGCCGTCGCGCAGGGCCAGTTGGGGCTCGTCGAGGGGGGAGAGCCGTTCGGCGAGGGCGCGGTACGAGGCCGCGGTGCCGTCGACGTCGGCGAGGGCGATGCGTCCGGGGTGCTCGCTGATCGCCGACCGGACCAGGCCCCAGGCGCCGGCGCCGGTCAGGTCCGGGGTCTCGGTGCCGGTGGCAGGGCGCAGGGCGACCGCGCCGGTGGTCAGTGCCACCAGCGGGGTGTCAGCCCATCGCTCGTGCGCGAGCCAGGTCCGCATGGCACCCAGGAGATCAGCAACCGGACTTGGGACTTCACCAGAGTTGGCCGTGACGGTCAGCCCGACGACCGAGGGCGCGGGCTCGCCCGCTTCGACCGCGGCGATGAGGGCGTCCAGGTCGGCGTAGTACCTCGTGGGCACGCCCGACTCGCGCCACGCCGTCATGTCGGGGGCGCCGACTACGGCCCAGTGGCCGGTGCGGGCGGTCTCGGGGCGGTTGGTGGGCGTGGGGACCCAGTCGAGGCGGTACAGGTCGTCCGGGCCGGTGGCGGCCAGGGTCAGGTCGGCTGCGGACACGGGGCGCAGCACCAGCGAGTCGACCACGGCGACGGGGCCGCCCGCCGCGTCGGCGACGTGCAGTGTGTACGCGTCGGATCCGCGCGGTGTGAGCCGGGCCCGTACGGCGCTCGCGCCGACGGTGTGGAAGGAGGCACCCGACCACAGGAACGGCAGCAGCGCGCCCTCTCCCTGCTCCGCGCGCAGGGCGAGGGCGTGCAGCACGGTGTCGAGAAGCGCCGGGTGGAGCCCGAAGGCCGTCGCCTCGCCCGCGGCCGGCTCGGGGAGGGCCGCTTCGACGAAGAGGTCATCGCCGGACGTCCACACACGGGCCAGGCCGCGGAAGGTGGAGCCGTAGGAGAGTCCGGACCGGTGCAGCTGCTCGTAGAGGTCGTCGAGGGGGAGTTCGCGGGCTCCGGCGGACGGCCAGGTGCGCAGTTCGGCGGCCTCGGCGGGGGTGGCCGCCGCGTTGTCGAGGCGGCCGGTGGCGTGCAGGGTCCAGGGCAGGCCGGGGGCCGCCTCGTCGGGCCGGGCGTACACATGCAACGCGCGGCCTCCCTCGCCGTCCGCCGCCGGGGGCTCGACGGTGATCTGCACGGCGACGCCCGCGTCGGGCGGCAGGACGAGCGGCGCCTGGAGGGTGAGTTCGGCCAGTCGGCCGCAGTCGGCGCGGTCGCCGGCCTGGAGGGCGAGTTCGACGAACGCCGTACCCGGTACGACGACGTTGCCGGCCACGACATGATCGGCGAGCCACGCATGGGTACGGACTGACAGGCGGGACGTCAGCAGCAGTGTGTCGGAGCCCGCCACGGTGACGGACGCGCCGAGCAGCGGGTGCTCCGCGGCGGCGAGACCGAGGCCGCCTGCGTCGGCGGCGGCACGGGCCGGTTCCAGCCAGTACCGCTGCCGTTGGAAGGCGTACGTCGGCAGCGGCACCCGGTGCGCACCACTGCCCTCGAACAGGGCGGCCCAGTCGACACGAGCCCCCCGGACGAAGAGTTCGGCAAGGGCGGTGACCAGCGTCTCGGCCTCCGGGCGCCCCTTGCGCAGCACGGAGAAGGACCGCCCGGCCGCCGGGTCGACGAGCCCGCTCAGCACCGGATCGGGGCCGATCTCCAGCAGCCGCCCCGCGCCGAGCGAGCCGGTGGCGGTCCGCAGCGCGTCGTGGAAGAGGACGGGACGGCGCACTTGCTGGACCCAGTAGGAGGGGGAGGTCCAGTCGGTCTCGCCGACGGTCTCACCGGTGACCGACGACGCGGCCGCGACGACGGGACGCCGGTAGGTGATCTGCTCGGCGATCGCGGCGAACTCGTCGAGCATCGGCTCCATCAGCGGGGAGTGGAACGCGTGCGACACGCGCAGGCGGGTGACCCGGCGACCACGCTCGCGCACGGCGGCCATGACCCGCTCGACACCCTCCTCGGTGCCGGAGACAACGACGGCGGCCGGTCCGTTGACGGCGGCGATCGACACGTCGTCGGAGCTCAGCAGCTCGGCGATCTCCTCCTCGGCCGCCTCCACGGCGGCCATCGCACCACCCTCCGGCAGCGCCTGCATCAGACGTGCCCGAGCAGCCACCAGCCGTACGACGTCCGGAAGTTGGAAGACCCCGGCCGTGTACGCGGCAGCGTACTCACCGATCGAATGGCCCAGCACCACATCCGGAGCCGCACCCCACACTCGCAGCAGCTCCACCGACGCGACCTGCACCGCGAACAGGGCTGCCTGTGCATAGCCCGTGCGGTCCAGGAGAGCGGCCGCCTCGGAGCCGTCCTCGGCGAACAGCACGTCCCGCAGCGGGAGCGGGAAACCGTCCGCGCCGGCCAGCTCGGCCTCCAGCAGCGCGACCGTCCCATCGAAGACGCGCGCGAACCGCGGATACTGCGCGTGCAGTTCACGCCCCATCCCCAGGCGCTGACTGCCCTGACCCGTGAACATCCACGCAGTACGACCCTCGCTGACGACCCCCCTCACGGCAGGCTCCGCGAGCCCCGACCGCAGGGCGTCCCCGTCCCGCCCGAGAACCACCGCCCGGTGCTCCAGGGCCGCACGGGTCGTGGCCAGCGACAACCCGACGTCCGCGGGGGCGACGTCATGGGCATCGAGATGCGCGGCCAATCGCGCCACGCCGACGTGCAGGGCTTCGGCCGTACGGGCCGATACGACCCACGGAATCACCGGAAGGGCAGCCGGAGAGCCGGGCTTGCGGGGTGAAGGGGCGGTGGGGGCTTCTTCGAGGATGACGTGGGCGTTGGTGCCGCTGATCCCGAAGGACGACACACCTGCCCGACGCGGCCGCTCACCACGCGGCCACGCCCGCTCCTCGCGCAACAGCTCCACCGCACCCGTCGACCAGTCCACATGCGAGGACGGCTCATCAACATGCAGCGTGCGCGGCAGACGCTCACGGCGCAGCGCCATCACCATCTTCACCACACCCGCCACACCCGCCGCCGCCTGCGCATGCCCGATGTTCGACTTCACCGAACCCAGCCACAACGGCTCATCATCCGTCCGGCCTTGTCCGTACGTCGCCAACAGGGCCTGCGCCTCGATCGGATCACCGAGCCGGGTGCCCGTGCCGTGCGCCTCGACCGCGTCCACCTCAGCGGCATCGACTCCCGCGGCGGCCAACGCCTGCCGGATCACCCGCTGCTGCGACGGCCCGTTCGGCGCGGTCAGCCCATTGGACGCACCATCCTGATTGACCGCGCTGCCCCGCACCACCGCCAGCACCGGACGGCCACCGCGGCGGGCATCCGACAACCGCTCCAGGACGAGAACACCCCCGCCCTCAGCCCAACCCGTCCCATCAGCACTGTCGGCAAACGACTTGCACCGCCCGTCACCAGCCAGCCCACCCTGCCGCGCAAACTCCAGAAAGATGCCCGGCGTCGCCATCACCGTCGCGCCACCGGCCAGAGCCAGATCGCACTCACCCGAGCGCAGTGCCTGAACGGCCAAGTGAAGGGCGACCAGTGCCGACGAGCAGGCGGTGTCCACGGACATCGCCGGACCCTCCAGCCCCAGGGCGTAGGCCAGCCGACCGGACGCGACGCTGGGAGTGCTGCCGGTCAGCAGGTAGCCCTCAGTGCTGCCCTGCGGATCGTCAACCGTGCCGCTGCCGTAGCCGTTGGCGGAGACACCGGCGTAGACACCCGTCGACGTGCCACGCAGCGACATCGGGTCGATCCCCGCGTCCTCCAACGCCTCCCACGCCGTCTCCAACAGCAACCGCTGCTGCGGATCCATCGCGAGCGCCTCACGCGGCGAGATCCCGAACAACTCCGCATCGAACAACGCCGCGCCCTCGACGAAACCACCGACCGCCGCAAGCCCCTCCAACAAGGCAGGATCCCAACCACGATCCGCCGGCAACGCCGACAACCCATCCCGCCCCTCAGCGACCACACCCCACAACCCCTCGGCCGAAACCGCACCACCCGGGAAACGACACCCCATCCCCACAATCGCAACCGGCTCATCCAAAGCCGTACGCGTAGGCGGTTGTGAGGGAGCCTGCGCGGTGATCTCGCCGAGGACCTGTTCGAGGAGGTAGTCGGTGAGGGAGTTCGGGTTCGGGTGGTCGAAGACGAGGGTGGCGGGCAGTGTGATGCCGGTGGCGGAGCCAAGCCTGTTGCGCAGGTCGACGGCGGTCAGCGAGTCGAACCCGAGGTCCTTGAAGCTGCGGGTCTCGTCCACGGACGCCGCCGAGGCATGGCCGAGCGCTGTGGCGACCTGCGCCCGGACCAACTCCACCAGAGCCCTGCGCTGTTCGACCGGCGCCAGCCCGGCGAGCCGGCGGGCCAGTTCACCGCCGGCTGCGGTGGTTGTGCCGACGGTACGGCGACGTGCCCTTACCGGCACCAGCTCGTGCAGGACGGCGGGCAGGGCACCGTGGCCGGCCGCGCCGAGCGCCGAGGTGCGCAGGGCGACGGGGACGGCGATCGGCTCGTTCACGAGCAGGGCCGCGTCCAGCAGGGCCAGGCCCTCACTGGTGTCCAGCGCAGGGAAGCCCTGCCGCACCATCCGCTCCAGCTCGGCCTCGCCCAGCGTCCCGCCCATACCGTCGGCGTTCGCCCACATCCCCCAGGCCAGCGACACGGCGGGAAGCCCCTGAGCGCGGCGCGTGATCGCGAGGGCGTCCAGGACGTTGTTCGCGGCCGAGTAGGCGGCCTGACCGGCATTGCCCACCACCCCCGCGAACGACGAGAAGAGAACGAAGGCGGACAGATCACTGTCGACCGTCAACTCATGCAAATGCAGCGCCGATTCGGCCTTGGCCGCCAGCACGCCGGCCAACCGCTCCGGCGTCAGATCAGCGACCAGACCGTCATCGAGTACGCCCGCCGCATGCACCACGGCCGACAGGTCGACCCCGTCGAGCACGGCGGCCAGCGTCTCCCGGTCGGAGACGTCACATGCCCGGACTCGGACGCGAGCGCCCAACTCCTCCAATTCTGCGAGGAGTTCAGCAGCGCCCGGAGCCTCCAGCCCGCGCCGGGAGACCAGCAGCAGGTCCCGTACGCCGTGCGCGGTGACCAGATGCCGGGCGACCTCCGCGCCCAGCCCACCGGTACCACCTGTGATCAGCACCGTGCCCTCGCCGCCCCACGGCGACGGCACCCGCAGCACGACCTTCCCGACATGCTTGGCCTGCCCGAGCAGCCTTAGGGCCTCGGGAGCCCGCCCCATCTCAAACGCCGTCACGGGATTCGGCCGCAGCGCGCCCTGCTCGAAAAGCTCCAGCAGCGCCGCGAACATCTCCGCGATGCGATCGGGGCCCGCGTCGATGAGGTCGAAGGAGGTGTAGTCGATGCCGTGCTCGGCCCGCACCTGCTCGGCGTCGCGGATGTCGGTCTTGCCCATCTCCACGAATCGGCCACCGGGACGTACGAGCCGCAGCGAAGCGTCCACGAACTCACCCGCGAGCGAGTCCAGCACCACATCGACGCCCGGCCCGAACCGCTCCTCGAACTCCGTCGTACGGGACGAGGCGATGCGCTCCTCCGGGACCCCCAGTTCGCGCACCACCGGCCACTTCGGCTCACTCGCCGTCGCATACACCTCGGCCCCCAGGTGCCGGGCAAGCTGCACCGCAGCCATCCCCACACCACCGGCAGCGGCATGGATCAGCACCGACTCCCCCGCCTCCAGACCGGCCAAGTCCACCAGGGCGTAGTAGGCCGTCAGGAACACGATCGGCACCGACGCCGCCTGCTCGAACGACCACCCCTCGGGTATCCGGGTCAGCAGCCGGGCATCGGTGGTGGCCATCGGAGCGAACGCCCCGTCCAGCAGACCCATCACCCGATCGCCGACAGCAAGCCCGGTCACCCCAGGGCCCACCTCCACGACCACACCGGAACCCTCATGCCCCAGCCGACCGGCATCCCCCGGATACATGCCGAGGACGTTCAGCACGTCCCGGAAGTTCACCCCAGCCGCCCGCACCGCGACCCTCACCTCACCGGAGCCAAGGACACGCGGCTGCTCAGCGACCAGCCCCACACCATCCAGCCGCCCCTGAGCCACCACATCCATCCGCCACCCGACGCCCACCCCCACAGCGGGAAGGAGGACGTCATCGCCGGCCATGCGGGCGAGGCGCGGCACGCGTGCCGTGCCCCGACGGATCAGTACCTCACTGTGCGTCTCCGGGACGCCCGCGAGCGTCTCCCAGGACGCGGAGTCGAGGTCGAGGTCGGCGAGGGCGATACGGCCCGGGTGTTCGGTCGAGGCCGTGCGGATGAGGCCCCGGACGGCGGCCGCGGCCGGGTCGGTGAGGGGCTCCTCGTGGTCGGCCGGGCCGGAGAGCACGGTCAACAGGCGGGTTCCGGAGAGGCGGGGCTCCCGCAGCCACTCCTTGAGCGTGTCGAGTGCCTCGGTGACCGTCTCACGGACCGACCGTGCGGCTGTCTCGATGGGCAGGAGGACGGTGCTCGGCGGTTGCGTGCCGGCGTCGAGTGCTGTGCGAAGTGCGTCCAGGTCCGCGTACGACGTGCCGTACCGGGCTGTCCGTCCATCCGGCAGTTCGCCGAGGACACTCCAGTCGGCCGTTCGGGCCTCTCCGGGCTCGGTGAGGGGACGCCACTCCACTCGGAACAGCGCGTCGCGGACGAAAGTATCGGTGGCCTCCGGTTCCATGAGGGTGACGGGGCGCAGCAGGAGGCTGTCGATGGTGGCGAGGGGTTCGCCGTTCGCGTCGGCGACCCGAAGTTCGACCGTGTCCTCGCCTCGCCGCGTCACGCGGACGCGGACTGAGGACGCGCCCACGGCCGACAGCTCCACACCCGACCACAGGAACGGCAACCGGGCGACGCCGTCCTGCTCCCACAGGCCCAGGACATGCAGCACGGTGTCCAGGAGCGCCGGGTGCACGCCGAATCCCTCGCCGCCACCGGCGACCCCGTCGGGCAGCGTGGCCTGCACGAACCAGTCGTCCCCGGAACGCCATACCGCTTCCATGCCACGGAACGCCGGGCCGTACGAGAGTCCCGCCGTGTCCAACCGCTCGTAGAGGCCTTCGAGTTCGAGCTGTTCCGCTCCCCGCGGCGGCCACACGCGCAGGTCCCACGGCTCTCCCGACGGCGCGGCTTCGGTGATGGTGCCCGACGCGTACAGCGTCCAGGGCAGTTCGTCGGCCGTGTCGTGCGGGCGGGCGTGGATGCGCAGGGCTCGGTGGCCCGCGCCGTCCGGGGGCTCGACGCCCACCTGGAGTTCGACGGCCCGGTCGGCCGGGACGGCGAGTGGGGTGTGGAGGGTGAGTTCGTCGACGCGGTCGCAGCCGGCGCGCTCCACTGCGGCCAGCGCCAGCTCCAGCAGCGCCGTACCGGGGACGATCACCGTGCCCGCCACGACGTGGTCGGCGAGCCAGGGCTGGTCGGCGACGGACAGCCGCGCCGTCAGCAGCATGGTGTCCGTGTCGGCGACGGACACGGCGGCGCCGAGCAGCGGATGGCGGACGGGGCGCAGGCCCAGGCCGGCCGCGTCGACGGCGGTGCGCGGCGCTTCGAGCCAGTAGCGGCGGCGCTGGAACGCGTACGTCGGCAGGGGCACCTCGCGTGCCCCCGTGCCCGCGAAAACGGCCGCCCAGTCGACCGGCGTACCGCGTACGAACAGTTCGGCGACGGCCGCGAGGGTCGTCTCGCGTTCGTCCCGGTCACGGCGCAGCACGCATGCGGCGGGGGTCGTGTCCACCAACGCGGACAGGACGGGATCGGGGCCGATCTCGAGGAACCGTGCGACGCCCAGGTCATCGACGGCCGTGCGGGCCGCGTCGTGGAAGCGTACGGCCTCGCGGACCTGCCGTACCCAATAGTCCGGAGTCGTCCAGTCGTCGGCGTCGAGCGCGGCGCCGGTGAGGGTGCTGACGGCGTGGAGCGTCGGGCGGTGGTAGGTCGCCCGGGCGGCGATGCCGGCGAATTCCGTCAGCATCGGTTCCATGAGCGGGGAGTGGAAGGCGTGCGAGACATGCAGTCGGGTGGCCCGGCGGCCCTGTTGGTGTGCCGTCTCGACGAGTTGCCGTACGGCGTCCTCGTGGCCGGAGACGACGACGGACGTGGCGCTGTTCACGGCGGCGACGACGGCGCCGTCCGTGAGGAGTGCGGTGACCTCGCTCTCGGTTCCCTCGACCGCGGCCATGGCGCCGCCCTTCGGCAGGGCCCGCATGAGTCGCGCGCGGGCCGAGACCAGCCGTACGGCGTCGGGCAGTTCGAGGACGCCGGCCGCGTGGGCGGCGGCGAACTCGCCCACCGAGTGGCCCAGCACCACCTCGGGTCCCGTGCCCCATGAGCGCAGCAGCCGTATGAGGGCGACTTGCAGGGCGAAGAGGGCGGACTGGGCGTAGCCGGTGTCCTGGAGGGTTTGTTCGTCGTCGCCGAGGAGGACGGTGCGCAAGGGCTTTGCGAAGGCGAGTTCGGCGTCGAGTAGTTCACAGACTTCGTCGAGTGCGGTGGCGAACTCGGGGAAGGTGGCGGCGAGTTCTCGTCCCATGCCGGGGCGCTGGCTGCCCTGGCCGGTGAACATCCAGGCCGTACGGCCCTCGGTCGCGGCGCCCCTGATCACGGGTTCGGCGAGCTGGGCGCGGAGGCCGGTGAGGTCGTGGCCGAGGACGACGGCGCGGTGGTCGAGGGCGGCGCGGGTGGCCGCGAGGGAGAACCCGGTGTCCAGGGGGTCGGCGTCGACGGAGGCGAGGTGGTCGAGCTGGGCCCGCAGGGCGTCGGAGCATCGCGCGGTCACCACCCAGGGGATCACCGGCAGATCGACCGTCATGGCCGGGGTGGCCGGGGTGGCCGGTTCCTCGGCGTCCTCGGGGGAGGCGGAGGCAGGGGCGGGTGCCTCTTCGATGACGACGTGGGCGTTCGTCCCGCTGATGCCGAACGACGACACACCCGCCCGCCGCGGACGCTCGCCCTGGGGCCAGGCGCGCTCCTCGTGCAGCAGCCGCACCGCACCCGACTCCCAGTCCACGTGGGAGGACGGCCGGTCGGCGTGCAGGGTGCGCGGCAAGCGCTCCGCACGCAGCGCCATCACCATCTTCATCACACCGGCCACACCCGCTGCCGCCTGCGTGTGCCCGATGTTGGACTTCACCGACCCCAGCCACACGGGAGCACCGTCGCCCTCGCGCGCCTGGCCGTACGTGGCCAGCAGCGCCTGCGCCTCGATGGGGTCGCCGAGCCGGGTACCGGTGCCGTGCGCCTCGACCGCGTCCACCTCGGCCGCCGACACACCCGCGTTCGCCAACGCCTGCCGGATCACCCGCTGCTGCGACGGCCCGTTCGGCGCGGTCAGCCCGTTCGACGCACCATCCTGATTGACGGCCGTACCCCGCACCACCGCCAGCACCGGACGACCCCGACGGCGTGCCTCACTCAACCGCATCAACACCAGCACGCCCGCACCCTCGGCCCACCCCGTGCCGTCCGCCGCATCGGCGAACGCCCTGCAGCGGCCGTCGACGGCCAGCCCGCCCTGCCGGGAGAACTCCACAAACGTGGCCGGCGACGCCATAACGGTGACACCGCCTGCCAACGCCGTATCGCACTCCCCCGACCTCAGCGACTGACACGCCAGATGCAGCGCCACCAAAGACGACGAACACGCCGTGTCCACCGTCACCGCCGGGCCCTCCAAGCCGAACACATAAGCCACACGCCCGGAGAACACACTGCCCGCGTTGCCGTTGGCGAGCAGTCCCTCGACCTCGTCAGGGGTCGCCAGCAGGCGGGAGGCGTAGTCGTGGTACATCAGCCCCGCGAACACGCCCGTGCGCGAGCCGCGCAGCGACAGCGGATCGACCCCGGCCCGCTCCAGCGCCTCCCACGACGTCTCCAACAGCAACCGCTGCTGCGGATCCATCGCGAGCGCCTCACGCGGCGAGATACCGAACAGCCCCGCGTCGAACTCCGCCGCGTCGTGCAGGAAGCCGCCCTGCCGCGACGACGACTGCCCCGGGCCGTCCCCGAACAGGGCCGTCAGGTCCCAGCCACGGTCCACCGGGAAGCCCGACACACCCTCGCCACCGGACGCCACCAGGTCCCACAGCGCCTCCGGCGAGTCCACCCCGCCCGGGAAACGGCATCCCATTCCCACGATCGCGATCGGCTCGTGGTCCCTGGCCTCGACCTCGCGCAGCCGCCGCCGGGTCTGGCGAAGGTCGGTGGTGAGCCGCTTGAGGTACGTCAGAGTCTTGTCGTCAGTGGGCACGAGATTCCTGTCCCTTGTCACCTGGGGGCACGCCAAGGCCCGGCGTCAGCCCTCGAGTTCCCGATCGATGATCGCGAACATCGAGTCCAGCGAGGCGGAGTCGATGTCGTCGTCGTCCTGCTCGGTTCCTGCTGTGCTCGGTTCGTCGTCGAGGCGCGCCGTCATGGCCCGCAGTCGGTCCCGCAGTTCCCTGCGCACGGCCGCGTCCTGACCGGCCATCGCCAGGACGGCCGCCTCCCATCGGTCCAGGTCGGAGAGGCTCTGCTCGGCGCCGCCTTCGGCGCGGTCGAACTCGGTGCGCAGATGGGCGGCGAGGTCGGCCACGGTCGGGTGGTCGAAAATGAGGGTGGCCGGCAGCTGCAACCCGGTCACGGTCTTCAGGCGGTTCCGCAGATCCACCGCCGTCAACGAGTCGAAGCCCAGCTCCTTGAACGCCCGGGACGCGTCCACCGACCCGGCCGAGGCATGCCCCAGCACGCCGGCCACCTCGGCCAGCACCACGTCCAGCACCACACGGTCCCGCTCCACCGACCCCAGCCCGCGCAGCCGCTCGCCCAGGCCACCGCCACCGGCGGTGCCACCCGAGGCGGCGACTGCCCAGCGCCGACCCGCCCTCGGCACCAGGTCCCGCAGCACGAACGGCACCTGATCGCCCGCCAGCGCCGAGGTGCGCAGGGATACGGGCACGGCGTTCGGCTCGTTGACGACCAGCGCGGCATCGAGCAGGGCCAGTCCCTCGTCCGTCTCCAGTGTCGGGAAGCCCTGCCGCGCGAGCCGCTCCAAGTCGGCTTTGCCCAGCGTTCCGCCCATGCCGTCGGCGTTCGCCCACATGCCCCACGCCAGCGACACGGCCGGGAGGCCCTGAGCACGACGGGCCACCGCCAAGGCGTCCAGAACGTTGTTCGCGGCCGAGTACGCCGCCTGACCGGCGTTACCCACCACACCCGCGAACGACGAGAACAACACAAAGGCGGACAGCTCGCGGTCGGCCGTCAACTCATGCAAGTGCAGGGCCGATTCGGCCTTGGCCGCCAGCACGCCGGCCAACCGCTCCGGCGTCAGTTCGGCGACCAGGCCGTCGTCGAGTACGCCCGCCGCATGCACCACGGCCGACAGGTCGACCCCGTCGAGTACGGCGGCCAGCGCCTCCCGGTCGGTCACGTCGCATGCCCGCACATCGACATCCGCGCCCAACTTCTGAAGCTCCGCCTGGAGTTCGGCGGCAGCGGGAGCCTCGGGCCCGCGCCGGGAGAGCAGGAGCAGGTCCCGTACTCCATGAGCGGTGATCAGATGCCGGGCGACTTGCGCGCCCAGGCCGCCGGTCCCGCCCGTGATCAGCACCGTGCCCTCGCCACTCCACGGCGACGGCACGCGCAGCACCACCTTCCCGACGTGCTTGGCCCGGCCCAGCAGGCGCAGTGCGTCCGCGGCCCTGGCCAGGTCGAAGGACGTCACGTTCACCGGCCGCAACGCGCCCTGCTCGAACAGCTCCAGCAGCGCCGTCCACATCCCCGCGATCCGGTCCGGACCCGCGTCGATCAGGTCGAAGGAGGTGTAGTCGATGCCGTGCTCGGCCCGCACCTGGGCGGCGTCGCGGACATCGGTCTTGCCCATCTCCACAAACCGGCCACCCGGACGCACCAACCGCAACGACGCGTCCACGAACTCACCCGCGAGCGAGTCCAGCACCACATCCACACCCGGCCCGAACCGCTCCTCGAACTCCGTCGTCCGCGACGACGCGATCCGCTCGGCAGGGACCCCCAGCTCACGCACCACCGGCCACTTCGGCTCACTCGCCGTCGCATACACCTCGGCCCCCAACTGCCGCGCGAGTTGCACGGCCGCCATGCCGACGCCACCGGCCGCCGCATGGATCAGCACGGACTCGCCCGCCTTGAGCCCGGCCAGATTCACCAGCGCGTAATAGGCCGTCAGGAACACCACCGGCACGCTCGCCGCCTGCTCGAACGACCAGCCCTGCGGCACCCTGGCCAGCATCCGCGTATCCGCGACCGCTGTTGGTGCGAACGACCCGTCCAGCAGCCCCATCACCCGCTCACCGACAGCGAAGTCCGTTACATCCGGGGCGACTTCGACGATCACGCCCGCGCCTTCCAGGCCCATACGGCCCGCGTCGCCCGGGTAGGCTCCCAGCACATTGAGCACGTCGCGGAAGTTGACGCCGGCGGCGTGCACGGCCACCCGTACCTCACCGGCCCGCAGCGCGCGCGGCTCCTCGGGAATCAGCGCCGCGCCGTCCAGGCGGCCCCGCCGCCCGACGTCCATGCGCCACGACATCCCCTCTGCCATGACCGGCGGCACCAGCAGTCCGTCGGACGCCATCGTCGTCAGGGTGGGGAGCCAGACACGGCCCTCGCGGACGGCTAGTTGAGGTTCCTCGCCGCGAGAGAGGTGATGGGCCAGAGTCCGGTGGGAGGCGGGGTCGCCGTCCAGGTCGGCGAGGAGGAGACGGCCGGGGTGCTCGCTCTGCGCCGACCGGACCAGGCCCCGGACTCCGGCGCCGTTCAGGTCGTTCCCGCCGGAGTGCGGCGCAGGCCCGGCCGGGACCGCGTCGCGGGTCGTGACGACCAGACGCGTTCCGGTCAGGCGCTCGTCCGCGAGGCAGGTCCGCATGGCCCCCAGGAAATCAGTGATCGGCCTCAGGACTTCACCAGAGTTGGCGGGGACACCCCAGGAGGGCCTGGTGCCGTCTGGATCGCCGCCCGGTACCGCCAGAATCACGGCGTCGGGCACTTCGGTGCCCACGTCCAGGGCGGTGAGCAGGGCGTCGACGTCACGGTAACGGGTGACCGGGACACCTGCCGCGGCCCATGACTGCTCGGCGCGTGCGTCGGACGAGACCAGCGCCCGGCGTTGGCCGTGGTCGAGTTCGTCGATGTCCGGCGCTTGGGCGGCGGGAGTCCAGGCCAGGCGGTACAGGTGGTCGATTCCGGCCGCCGGAGTCCGCAGCTCGGCGGCGGACACCGGGCGCAGTACCAGGGAGTACACGACGGCCACGGGCGCGCCGACGGCGTCGGCCACACGCAGGGCGACCTCGCCGTCACCGGCCGGGAGGAGGTGCGCGCGCACGGTCGTGGCGCCGGCCGCCGTGACGGACACACCCGACCAGAGGAACGGCAGCATGGCCTCGCCGTCGTCCTGGCCGCGCAGGGCGAGCGCGTGCAGGACGGTGTCCAGCAGCGCGGGGTGCACCGCGTAGCCGGTGGCCTCGGCGGCGGCGGGTTCGGGCAGCGCGGCCTCGACGTAGAGGTCGTCGCCGTGGCGCCAGGCGCGGGTCAGCCCGCGGAAGGTGGGGCCGTAGTCGAGACCGGCTGCGGCCAGCCGCTCGTACAGGCCGTCCAGTGTCAAAGGTTCGGCGCCGGCCGGCGGCCACGCGCGCAGATCCCAGTCGGGCTCGGATTGCCGTGGGGCGAGGGTGGCGGTGGCGTGCAGGGTCCAGGGGGTGTCGGCGGAGGCGCTCTCGGGGCGGGCGTGAACGCGCAGGGCGCGGGTCTCGGCCTCCTGCGGTTCGACGGAGATCTGCAGGTGTGCGGCGCCGTCCTCGGGGAGGACGAGTGGCGCGTGCAGGGTGAGGTCGGCGACGTGGTCACGGCCCACCCGGACACCTGCCTGGACCGCCAGTTCGAGCAGCGCCGTGCCGGGGACGACGACGCGTCCGGCAACCATGTGCTCGGCCAGCCAGGGGTGGCTGTCGGCGGAGAGTCGCGAGGTGAGCAGCAGGGTGTCCGAACCGGCGACGGGCAGCGCCGCGCCGAGCAGCGGATGCCCGGGGTTCCCGAGACCGAGGCTGTCCGCGGCGGCACCGGAGCGGCTGGGCCGCAGCCAGTACCGCTGACGTTGGAAGGCGTACGTCGGCAGTGGGATGTTGTGCGCTCCGGTTCCGGCGAGGACGGCGGCCCAGTCGACGTCGGCGCCCCTGACGAAGAGCTCGGCGACGGCGCCGAGGAACGTCTCGGACTCGGGCCAGCCCTTGCGCAGGACGGACACCGCCGTACGCTCGGCGGCGGCTTCGACGAGACCGCTCAGCACCGGGTCGGGGCCGATCTCCAGCAGCCGGACGGCACCTTCCCGGGTGACCGCCTCGGTGGCGGCTTCATGGAACCGCACCGGCCGGCGGATTTGCCGCACCCAGTAGTCGGCGCTCGTCCAGTCGCCGTCGCCGACCCGAGCGCCGCTGACGGTGCTGAGTGCTGTGCACCGCGGGGTGCCGTAGTCGATCTGCTCGGCGATCGCGGCGAACTCGTCGAGCATGGGTTCCATCAGCGGGGAGTGGAAGGCGTGGGAGACGCGCAGGCGGGTGACCCGGCGACCGCGCTCGCGCACGGCGGCCATGACCCGCTCGACACCCTCCTCGGTGCCGGAGACAACGACGGCGGCCGGTCCGTTGACCGCGGCGATCGACACGTCGTCGGAGGTCAGCAGCTCGGCGATCTCCTCCTTGGCCGCCTCCACGGCGGCCATCGCACCACCCTCCGGCAGCGCCTGCATCAGGCGGGCCCGAGCAGCCACCAGCCGTACGACGTCCGGCAGTTGGAAAACTCCGGCCGTGTACGCGGCAGCGTACTCACCGATCGAATGGCCCAGCACCACATCCGGAGCCGCACCCCACACTCGCAGCAGCTCCACCGACGCGACCTGCACCGCGAACAGGGCTGCCTGTGCATAGCCCGTGCGGTCGAGGAGAGCGGCCGCCTCGGAGCCGTCCTCCGCGAACAGCACGTCCCGCAGCGGGAGCGGGAACCCGTCCGCGCCGGACAGCTCGGCCTCCAGCAGCGCGACCGTCTCATCGAAGACGCCCGCGAACCGCGGATACTGCGCGTGCAGTTCACGCCCCATCCCGAGCCGCTGGCTGCCCTGACCCGTGAACATCCACGCCGTACGACCCTCGCAGACGACCCCCCTCACGACAGGCTCCGCGAGCCCCGACCGCAGGGCGTCTCCGTCCCGCCCGAGAACCACCGCCCGGTGCTCCAGGGCCGCACGGGTCGTGGCCAGCGACAACCCGACGTCCGTCGGGTCGGGCTCGCGCGCGTCGAGGTCCTGCGAGAGTCGCGCGAGCTGGGCCCGCAGAGCTTCGGCGCTGCGGCCGGACACCGGCCACGGGACGACCGGTGGAGCCGTCAGCGTGCGCTGCTCCGGAGCATGGACGGGCGGGGCCTCTTCGAGGATGACGTGGACGTTGGTGCCACTGATCCCGAACGACGACACACCCGCCCGACGCGGCCGCTCACCACGCGGCCACGCCCGCTCCCGTGTCAGCAGCCGCACGGCACCGGAGTCCCAGTCGACGTGCGGGGAGGGTTCCTCGGCGTGCAGGGTGCGCGGCAGGGTCTCCTCCCGGAGCGCCATCACCGTCTTGACCACGCTCGCCACGCCGGCCGCGGCCTGCGGGTGGCCGAGGTTCGACTTGATCGAGCCGAGCCAGAGCGGATCCTCGTCGGACCTGGCCTGTCCGTACGTCGCGAGCAGGGCCTGCGCCTCGATCGGGTCGCCCAGACGCGTGCCGGTGCCGTGCGCCTCGACCGCGTCGACCTCGGAGGCGTCAAGGCCCGCGGCGGCCAACGCCTGCCGGATCACCCGCTGCTGCGACGGCCCGTTCGGCGCGGTCAGCCCATTGGACGCGCCGTCCTGATTGACCGCGCTGCCCCGCACCACCGCCAGGACGGCGTGGCCGTTTCGCACCGCGTCGGAGAGGCGTTCCACGACGATGATGCCCGCGCCCTCGGACCAGCCCGTGCCGTCGGCGCCGTCGGCGAACGACTTGCAGCGCCCGTCACCGGCGAGGCCGCCCTGCCGCGCGAACTCCAGGAACATCCCCGGATTGGCCATGACGGTCGCGCCGCCCGCGAGGGCCATGTCGCACTCGCCGGAGCGCAGCGCCTGGCACGCCAGATGCAGGGCGACCAGGGCGGAGGAGCAGGCGGTGTCGACGGAGACGGCCGGCCCCTCCAGGCCCAGCAGGTACGACAGTCGGCCGGAGGCGACGCTGGGAGTGCTGCCGGTGAGCAGATAGCCCTCGGTCTCGGCGGTCGTCTCGTGGAGGTGGCCGCCGTAGCCGTTGGCGGAGACGCCGGCGTAGACGCCGGTCGCGGTGCCGCGCAGGGAGGTCGGGTCGACGCCCGCCCGTTCAAGGGCCTCCCACGCCGTCTCCAGCAGCAGCCGCTGCTGCGGGTCCATGGCGAGAGCCTCGCGCGGGGAGATGCCGAACAGTTCGGCGTCGAAGTCCCCGGCCTCCGGCACGAATCCGCCGACGGCGGCGATGCCGTCCAGGGCACGGGTGTCCCAGCCGCGGTCGGTCGGGAACGGCGTGACCGCGTCCTTGCCGGTGACGACCAGGTCCCACAGCGCTTCGGGCGAGTCCGCGCCGCCCGGGAACCGGCAGCCCAGGCCCACGATCGCGATGGGGTCGTCGGTGTCGGAGAGCGCGCGGGCGCGGGTCATGCCGGGCGCGTCGGCCGTGTCGTCGTCGCCCAGCAGGTGGGCGCGGAGGTGGGCGGCGAGGGCGGTGGGCGTGGGGTGGTCGAAGACGAGGGTGGCGGGCAGCGCGATGCCGGTGGCGGTGCCAAGCCTGTTGCGCAGGTCGACGGCGGTAAGCGAGTCGAAGCCGAGGTCCTTGAAGGCGCGGTCCGGGTCGATCCGGCCGGGCGAGGCGTGTCCGAGGACCGCCGCGACCTGGGCGCGCACCGTGTCGAGCAGCAACCGTTCCCGCTCGTCGGGCCGCAACCCGCGCAGCCGGTCGGCGAGTTGGCCGCCCCCGGTGCCGAGCTGCCGGCGGGCGCCGCGCCGGCGTCGGGCGGCGGGGACCAGGTCGTGCAGCACGGCGGGCAGGGTGTCGTGACCGGCCTCGGCGAGCGCCGGGAGACGCAGGGCGACGGGGACGGCGGTCGGCTCGTCGAGCAGCAGCGCGGCGTCGAGCAGGGCGAGGCCCTGGCCGGTCTCCAGTGCGGGGTAGCCCTGCCGGGCCATGCGCTCCAGCTCGGCCTCGTCCAGCGTTCCGCCCATGCCGTCGGCGGTGGCCCACATGCCCCAGGCCAGCGACACGGCGGGCAGTCCCTGGGCTCGGCGGGTGGCCGCGAGGGCGTCCAGGGCGTTGTTCGCGGCCGCGTAGGCCGCCTGGCCCGGGTTGCCGACCACGCCCGCGAACGACGAGAACAGTACGAACGCGGAGAGGGGCCGACGACAGGTCAGTTCGTGGAGATGCCGGGCGGAGTCCGCCTTGGCGGCCAGGACGCGGGCCAGCCGTTCCGGAGTGAGGGCGGTGACGAGAGCGTCGTCGAGCACACCGGCCGCGTGCACCACGCCGTTCAGTTCGACACCGTCGAGCACGCCGGTAAGCGCCTCCCGGTCGGACACGTCACACGCCCGCACGCTGACGCGCGCACCCAACTCGCCGAGTTCCACCTGGAGTTCGGCGGCGCCCGGAGTGTCGGGTCCACGCCGGGAGACCAGCAGCAGGTCCCGCACTCCGTGCGCGGTGACCAGATGCCGGGCGACCTCCGCGCCCAGCCCACCGGTACCACCCGTGATCAGCACCGTGCCCTCACCACTCCAAGGCGACGGCACCGTAAGGACGACCTTCCCGACATGCCTGGCCTGACCCAGCAGCCGCAACGCCTCCGGCGCACGCGCGATCCCATACGCGCTGACCGGAGCGGGCCGCAGGGCACCCCGCTCGAACAGCTCCAGCAACGCCGCGAACATCTCCGCGATCCGCTCCGGGCCCGCGTCCATGAGGTCGAAGGAGGTGTAGTCGATGCCGTGCTCGGCCCGCACCCGCTCGGCGTCGCGGACGTCGGTCTTGCCCATCTCCACGAACCGACCACCCGGACGCACCAACCGCAGCGAGGCATCCACGAACTCACCCGCGAGCGAGTCCAGCACCACATCCACACCCGGCCCGAACCGCTCCTCGAACTCCGTCGTCCGCGACGACGCAATCCGCTCCTCCGGGACCCCCAGCTCACGCACCACCGGCCACTTCGGCTCACTCGCCGTCGCATACACCTCAGCCCCCAGATGCCGAGCCAGCTGCACCGCAGCCATCCCCACACCACCAGCAGCGGCATGGATCAGCACCGACTCCCCCGCCTCCAGACCGGCCAACTCCACCAGGCCGTAGTAGGCCGTCAAGAACACGATCGGCACCGACGCCGCCTGCTCGAACGACCACCCCTCCGGCACCCGCGCCAACAACCGCGCATCAGTGACGGCCGACGGAGCGAACGCCCCGTCCAACAGCCCCATCACCCGATCACCGACAACAAGCCCGGTCATCCCCGGACCGACCTCCACGACCACACCGGAACCCTCATGCCCCAGCCGCCCCGCATCCCCCGGATACATGCCCAGCACATTCAGCACATCCCGGAAGTTCACCCCCGCCGCCCGCACCGCGACCCGCACCTCACCGGATTCCAGGGGCCGTCGTGCCTCCGGAACGAGCGCGACACCGTTGAGGCGTCCTTGGGCGACGACGTCCATGCGCCATCCGTCGCTCGACCCGGCGGGCGGCAGCAGCACGTCGTCGGTGACCGCGCGGACGAGGCGCGGGACCCGCGCATCGCCGTGGCGGACGAGCAGTTCGCCCTGATCCGGGCGGCCGGCCAGGGCCCGGTAGGACTCGGCGGAGCCGTCGAGGTCCGCGAGCCGGAAACGTCCCGGGTTCTCACCGGCCGCGGAGCGCACCAGCCCCCAGACCGTCGCGCCGGCGATGTCCGCGACGTCGTCGCCGACGGCTCGGGAGGTGAGGAACATCAGGTGCGAGCCGGCGAGCCGCGGGTCGGCGAGCCAGCCCTGGACCAGCGCCAGGGTGGCGGCGGCCACGTCGGTGACGGAACGGCCGGTCGTGGCGACGAGTGCGAACACCGTCTCCGGCACCTCGTCCCCGGCGTCGAGTGCCGCGCTGAGAGCGTCGAGGTCGGCGTAAGCGCGGGCGGGTGCGTCGGGCAGGGTGGCGGAGTCGCCGAGCACCGTCCAGGTACCGGTCGACGCGGGAGCTGTGTCGGGCAGGCGCTGCCAGTCGAGGCGGAACAGGCTGTCGCGGAACGCGCCGTCGGATGCGGTGAGGGCTCCGGCGGACAGGGGGCGCAGTGTCAGGGCGTCGGCTCGGGCGACCGGCTCGCCGGTCGGGTCGGCCAAGTGGAGCGTGACGGTGCCGTCGCCGCGGCGCGAGATCCGGACGCGGAGCGCGGAGGCGCCGACGGCCGACACTTCGACGCCGGACCACAGGAACGGCAGCATCGCGCCCTCTTCGTCGCGCTTCCACAGCCCCAGCGCGTGCAGGACGGCGTCGAACAGGGCGGGGTGGACCCCGAACCCCTCGGCGCCTCCCGCCACGGACTCCGGCAGCGCGGCCTGCACGAACCAGTCGTCGCCGGAGCGCCAGACGCGTTCGAGTCCGCGGAACGCTGGGCCGTACGACAGTCCGGCCGAGCCCAACCGCTCGTACAGGCCGTCCAGTTCCACCGGTTCGGCGCCCTGTGGCGGCCAGGTACGCAGGTCCCAGCCCTCGTTCGAGGGCTCGCCCGCCGCCAGGATGCCGGAGGCGTGCAGCGTCCAGGGGTCGTCGGTGGTGGTCTCGGGGCGGCCGTAGACGTACAGCTGCCGTCGGCCGTCGGTGCCGGGGGCCTCGACGTTGAGCTGGAGGTGTACCGCGCTCGTGTCGGGCAGCACGAGCGGGACGTGGAGGGTGAGTTCCTCGACGCGGTCGAGGCCGACGCGTTCCCCGGCGGCCAGCGCCAGTTCCAGGACGGCCGTGCCCGGCAGGATCACCGAGCCGCCCACGGTGTGGTCCGCGAGCCAGGGCTGGTCGGCGGTGGACAGCCGTGCCGTCAGCAGCACGGCGTCCGATCCGGCGACGGGCACGGCGGCGCCGAGCAGCGGGTGTCCGGTGCTGCCGAGGCCGAGGTCACCGGCGGCCACGGTGGCGCGCGGGGCGTCGAGCCAGTAGCGGCGGCGCTGGAACGCGTACGTCGGCAGGGGCACCTCACGTGCTCGGGTGCCCGTGAAGACGGCCGCCCAGTCGACCGGCGTGCCGCGCACGAAGAGTTCGGCGACGGCCCGCAGCAGGGTCTCCGATTCCGGTCGGTCCTTGCGCAGCGTCGCGGCGGCGTGTGAGTCATCGGCCAGCGCGGTCAGGACGGGGTCGGGCCCGATCTCCAGGAAGCGGCCTGCGCCTTGGGCGCGGGCCGCGGTGAACGCGTCGTGGAAGCGGACGGGGCGGACGATCTGATCGGCCCAGTAGGCGGGCGTCGTCCAGTCGTCCTCGGCGAGCGGGGCGCCAGTCACGCTGCTCACGGCGGCGACCTGCGGGGTGCGGTAGGTGATCGAGGCGGCGACCTCGGTGAACTCGGCGAGGACGGGCTCCATCAGCGGCGAGTGGAAGGCGTGCGACACGCGCAGGCGCGTGGCCCGTCGGCCTTCCGCACGGGTCTGCTCGACCACCGCGGCCACGGCGGCCTCCGTGCCCGAAACGACCACCGAGGCGGGCCCGTTGACCGCCGCGAGCACCGCGCCGTCCGGCAGCAGACCGGACAGCTCCGCCTCGGCCGACTCGATCGCCGCCATCGCGCCGCCCTCGGGCAACGCCTGCATCAGGCGGGCGCGCGCCGCCACCAGCCGTACCGCGTCCGGCAGTTCGAAGACCCCGGCGGCGTAAGCGGCGGCGTACTCGCCCACCGAGTGGCCGAGTACGGCCTCCGGGGCCATCCCCCACGACCGCAGCAGCGCGACCAGCGCCACCTGCACCGCGAACAGCGCCGACTGCGCGTATCCGGTGGCGTCCAGCGGACCGGCGCCGTCCGCGAGCAGCGCGTCCTTCAGGGTCCGGTCGAAGCCCAGCTGTGCGTCCAGCAGGCCGCACACCTCGTCCAGTGCGGTGGCGAACACGGGGTGGGTGTCGTACAACTCCCTTCCCATACCTTGCCGTTGACTGCCCTGGCCGGTGAACATCCAAGCCGTACGGCCCTCGGTGACGGCGCCGGTGATCGCGGGCTCGGCGAGCTGCGCGCGCAGGGCGTCCAGGTCGGGGCCCAGCAGGACGGCGCGGTGTTCCAGTACCGCTCGCGTCGCCGCCAGCGACAGGCCGGTGTCCAGCGGGTCCGCGTCCACGGAGGCCAGTCGGGAGAGTTGGGCGCGCAGTGCGTCGGCCGAGCGTGCCGAGACCACCCACGGCACCGTGGGCAGCCCATGGTCCGGTCGCGGCGCCGGGGCGGGGTGCTGAGCCGGGGCCTCTTCGATGACGACGTGGGCGTTGGTGCCGCTGATGCCGAAGGACGACACACCCACCCGGCGCGGACGCTTGCCCTGCGGCCAGGCGCGTTCTTCGGTCAGCAGCCGCACCGCACCGGATTCCCAGTCCACGTGGGTGGAGGGCTGGTCGGCGTGCAGGGTGCGCGGCAGGCGCTCAGCGTGCAGCGCCATCACCATCTTGATGACTCCGGCCGCACCCGCTGCCGCCTGCGTGTGCCCGATGTTGGATTTCACGGCGCCCAGCCAGAGCGGCTCGTCGCGGTCCTGGCCGTAGGTGGCCAGCAGCGCCTGCGCCTCGATGGGGTCGCCGAGCCGGGTACCGGTGCCGTGCGCCTCGACCGCGTCCACCTCGGCCGCCGACACACCCGCGTTCGCCAACGCCTGCCGGATCACCCGCTGCTGCGACGGCCCGTTCGGCGCGGTCAGCCCGTTCGACGCACCATCCTGATTGACGGCCGTACCCCGCACCACCGCCAGCACCGGACGACCCCGACGGCGTGCCTCACTCAACCGCATCAACACCAGCACGCCCGCACCCTCGGCCCACCCCGTGCCGTCCGCCGCATCGGCGAACGCCTTGCAACGGCCGTCGACGGCCAGCCCGCCCTGCCGGGAGAACTCCACAAAAGTGGCCGGCGACGCCATAACCGTGACGCCGCCTGCCAACGCCGTATCGCACTCCCCCGACCTCAGCGACTGACACGCCAGATGCAGCGCCACCAAAGACGACGAACACGCCGTGTCCACCGTCACCGCCGGGCCCTCCAAACCGAACACATAGGCCACCCGCCCGGAGAACACACTGCCCGCGTTGCCGTTGGCGAGCAGTCCCTCCACCTCGCTGGGCACGGTGTGTAGACGCGCGTGGTAGTCGTGGTACATCAGCCCCGCGAAGACACCCGTGCGCGAGCCGCGCAGCGACAGCGGATCGACCCCGGCCCGCTCCAGCGCCTCCCACGACGTCTCCAACAGCAACCGCTGCTGCGGATCCATCGCGAGCGCCTCACGCGGCGAGATACCGAACAGCTCCGCGTCGAACTCCGCCGCGTCGTGCAGGAAGCCGCCCTCGCGTGTGGCGGAGCTGCCGGGACCCTGGCCGTGGAGGGCCGTCAGGTCCCAGCCACGGTCCACCGGGAAGCCCGACACACCGTCGCCACCGGACGCCACCAGGTTCCACAGCGCTTCGGGCGAGCCCACTCCGCCCGGGAAACGGCATCCCATCCCGACGATCGCGATGGGCTCGTCCGTGCCGGCCGTCGTGCGGGCGGTCATGGTGGGGAGGTGCGCCGCGCCGAGGAGTTCCGTACGGAGGTGGGCGGTGAGGGCGAGAGGGCTCGGGTGGTCGAAGACGAGGGTGGCGGGGAGTTGGAGGCCGGTGACGGTCTTGAGGCGGTTGCGGAGGTCGACTGCGGTCAGGGAGTCGAAGCCGAGGTCCTTGAAGGCGCGGGCGGGGTCGACGGCCGCGGTGCCGGTATGGCCGAGGACTCCGGCGACCGCTGTCTGCACGAGGTCGAGCAGGAGCCGGTGCTGTTCCTCGCCGGGCAGGGCGAGCAGGCGGCGGGCCAGGGCGCTGCCGGTGTCGGTTGCGGTGCCGACGGCGGCTTGGCGGCGGGCCATCGGCAGCAGGCCGTGCAGGACGGCGGGGGCGGTGTCGCGGTACGCGGCGAGGGCCGTCGTGTCGAGCGCGAAGGGCAGGGCGACGGGGTGCTCGGAGCGCAGCGCGGCGTCGAAGAGGGCGAGGGCCTCGTCGGTGGGCAGGGGCGGGAAGCCGTGGCGGCGCAGGCGTGCAACGTCGGCCTCGGCCGTGCGGCCGCCCATGCCGTCGGCCGTCTCCCACATGCCCCACGCGAGGGACAGCGCGGGCATGCCCTGGGCGTGGCGGGCGGTGGCGAGGGTGTCCAGCACCGTGTTGGCGGCGGCGTAGGCGGCCTGGCCCGGGTTGCCGAAGACGCCTGCGACGGAGGAGAACAGCACGAAGGCGTGCAGGTCCTGATCGGCCGTCAGCTCGTGCAGGTGCAGGGCGGCGGTGGCCTTGCTGTCGAGCACACGGGCCAGCCGGTCGGGGGTGAGGTCGGTGAGGAGCCCGTCGTCGAGCGCGCCGGCCGCGTGGATCACGCCGCTGAGCCGTACGCCGTCCAGGGCTGCGGCCAGAGCGGTCCGGTCGGCGGCGTCGCACGCGACGACGCGGGCGAGGGCCCCGGCGGAGGTGAGGTCGGCGACGAGGGCGTCGGCGCCCGGGGCTTCGAGGCCGCGACGGGACATGAGCAGCAGGTCGCGCACGCCGTGCGTGGTGACGAGGTGCCGGGCGATGAGCGCACCGAGGCCGCCGGTGCCACCTGTGATGAGGACGGTCCCGGTCTCGGGCCAGGGGGTGGCTTCGGTGGCCGCCGGTTCGGCGGTGCGGGTGACGCGCGGTACGCGGACCTGTTCGCCGCGCACGACGAGTTGGTCGGTGTCGAGGGATTGGTCGGTGTCGAGGGAGGCGAGAGCGGCGACGAGGGTGCGCCGGGCCTCCGGGGTGTCGTCGGTGTCGGCGACGGCGAAGTGCCCGGGGTGTTCGTTGGCGGCCGTGCGCAGCAGACCCCATACGGCCGCGCCCGCGGGGTCGGTGGCGTCGGCACCGGCCGCTCTCGTGGTGACCGGCACCAGGCGGGCGTGCGCGAAGCGCTCGTCGGCGAGCCATGCGTGCACGGCGGCCAGGACGTCGGCGGCCGTGTCGGAGCCGACCGGGAGGAGAACCGTCGCCGGGTTCGTCGCAGCGAGGGAGTCGAGGGTGACGCCGTGGACGATCGCCGGGTCGGCGGCGGTCCACGGTGACGGGTCGTCGGTCAGTACGGCCAGGGCGGGTTCGGTCTTCTCCCCGCCGCCGGACGTCGTGGGGGTGAGCGGGGTCCACTCCAGCCGGAAGAGGCTGCCCGCGCGTGGGGTGTCGTCGCTCAGGGACGACAGGGGGCGCAGGACGAGGCCCTCGACGTCGGCGACGGGTGCGCCGGTCTCGTCCGCCGCGTACAGGGCGACGGTGTCGTCGGTGTGCCGGGTGAGCCGTACGCGGAGGCTTGCGGCACCGACGGCGTGCAGGCGTACTCCGCTCCACAGGAACGGCAGCCGTGCCCTGTCGGCCGTGTCCTGCGGCAGGGCGAGGGCGTGCAGGGCGGTGTCGAGGAGGGCGGGGTGCAGGCCGAAGGCGGTGGCGTCGCCGGTGGCGTCCGGCAGGGCGGCCTCGACGAGGAGGTCGTCGCCGTCCCGCCATGCGGCGGTAAGGCCTCGGAACGCGGGGCCGTACTCGAGACCGGCCGCTGCCAGCCGGTCGTACAGGCCGTCCAGCGTGAGGGGTTCGGCGTCGGCGGGGGGCCAGGCCCGCAGGTCCCAGGAAGGGGAGGGACCTGCGGGAGCGAGGATGCCGGCGGCGCGCAGCGTCCACGGCACGTCGGCGGGTGCGCCGCTGCGGCGGGCGTGGACGCGGACGGCGCGGGTGCCGTCGGCCGCGGCGGGTTCGACGGCGATCTGGAGGTGTGCGGTGCCGTGTTCGGGCAGCACAAGCGGGGTGTGCAGGGCGAGTTCGGTGAGCGTGCCGCAGCCGGCCTGGTCGCCGGCCTGCACGGCGAGTTCGACGAGCGCGGTGCCGGGCACGACGACGCGTCCGGCGACGGTGTGGTCGGCGAGCCACGGCTGGGTGTCGGCCGACAGGGCGGCGGTGAGCAGGACGGTGTCGGTTCCGGCGGGGCGCAGGGTGGCGCCCAGCAGAGGGTGGCCGACGCTGCCGAGGCCGCCGACGTCGGTGACGGTGCGGGTGGGTCGTAGCCAGAACCGCCGGTGGTGGAAGGCGTAGGTGGGCAGGTCGACGCGGCGTGCGCCGGTGCCCTCGAAGAGGGCGGCCCAGCCGACGGCCGCCCCGTGCACGTACATCTCGGCCAGCGCGGTGAGCAGCGACTCGGGTTCGGGGGTGCCCTTGCGCAGGACGGAAGCGGCGGGGGTGTCGCCTGCCGTGCGGGCGAGGCCGGTGAGGACGGGGTCCGGACCGACCTCCAGCAGGCGGCTCGCGGACTGGCGGCCGATGGCGGTGGTGAGGGCGTCGTGGAAGCGGACGGGGCGGACGATCTGGTCGGCCCAGTAGGCGGGCGTCGCCCACTCGGAGGCGGTGACCGGGGCCCCGGTGACGGTGCTGACGGCGGCGAGCGTCGGCGGGCGGAAGGTGACGCCCTCGGCGACGCGGGTGAACTCGGCGACGGCCGGGGCCATGTGGGGCGAGTGGAAGGCGTGCGAGACACGCAGCCGGGTGACGCGCCGGCCCTGGTCGCGGGCGGCGGCCATGACCCGCTCCACGGCGTCCTCGGTCCCCGAGACGACGACCGCCCGGGGCCCGTTGACGGCGGCGACCGTGACATCGGCGGTGTCGCGCGGGGCCCCCGCGGCGGTGTCGAGCAGTTCCCCGTCGGCGGTGGCGAGCAGCTCCACGACCTCGGTCTCGTCGGCCTCCACCGCGGCCATGGCGCCGCCTTCGGGCAGCGCCTGCATGACGCGGGCGCGGGCGGCGACCAGGCGCGCCGCGTCGGCGAGGTCGAACACCCCGGCCACGTAGGCGGCGGCGTACTCGCCGATGGAGTGGCCGAGGACGACGTCGGGCCGGGTGTCCCAGGAGCGGAGCAGCTCGGCGGTGGCGGCCTGCAGGGCGAACAGGGCGGTCTGGGCGTAGCCGGTGCGGTCGAGGAGGGCGGCCTCGGGGGTGCCCTCGGCGGCGAACATGACGTCGCGCACGGGCAGTTCGAATCCGGGGGCGCCGGCGAGGGCGGCGTCGAGGGTTTCGCAGACGACGTCCAGGACGGCCGCGAACATCGGGTGCGCCTCGTACAACTCCCTTCCCGTGCCGGGGCGTTGGCTGCCCTGCCCGGTGAACATCCACGCCGTACGGCCGTCGAGGACCGTACCTGTGAAGATGCCGGGGTCCGGGGTGCCGTCGGCAAGGGCGGCGGTGCGGGCGCGCAGGACGCCGGGGTCGGTGCCGAGGACGACGGCGCGGTGGTCGAGGCGGGCGCGGCCGGTGACGAGGGACAGGCCCGTGTCGGTGGGGTCGGCGTCGTCCGGGTGACCGGCGAGGCGGGCGGCCTGGGCGGTCAGGGCGTCGTGGCCGCGGGCCGACAGCACCCAGGGTATGACCGGTGGCGCGGTCAGGGTGCGCGGTTCGGGTTCGACGGGGGCCGGGGCCTCCTCGACGATCACGTGGGCGTTGGTGCCGCTGATGCCGAAGGCGGAGACACCGGCCCGGCGGGGGCGTTCGCCGCGCGGCCAGGGGCGGGCCTCGGTGAGCAGGCGGACGTCGCCCTCGGTCCAGTCGACCCGGGTGGAGCGGGCCTCGGAGTGCAGGGAGCGGGGCAGTAGTTCGGCGTGCAGCGACAGGATGGTCTTGATGAGGCCGGCGACTCCGGCGGCGGACTGGGTGTGGCCGATGTTGGACTTCACGGAGCCGAGCCACAGGGGCTCGGCGCGGTCCTGCCCGTAGGTGGCCATGAGGGCCTGGGCCTCGATGGGGTCACCGAGCCGGGTGCCGGTGCCGTGCGCCTCGACGGCGTCGACGTCGGCGGGGGTGAGGGCGGCGGCGTCGAGGGCGGCGCGGATGACGCGCTGCTGGGAGGGGCCGTTGGGCGCGGTGAGGCCGTTGGAGGCGCCGTCCTGGTTGACGGCGCTGCCGCGGATGACGGCGAGGATCGGGTGGCCGAGTCGCTGGGCGTCCGAGAGGCGTTCGAGGACGAGGACGCCGGCTCCCTCGGACCATCCGGTGCCGTCGGCGTCGTCGGCGAACGACTTGCAGCGCCCGTCGCCGGCGAGGCCACCCTGCCGTGCGAACTCCAGGAACATCCCCGGATTGGCCATGACGGTCGCGCCGCCCGCGAGGGCCTTGTCGCACTCGCCGGAGCGCAGCGCCTGGCAGGCCAGGTGCAGGGCGACGAGGGCTGAGGAGCAGGCGGTGTCGACGGTGACGGCGGGGCCTTCGAGGCCGAGGGTGTAGGCGACGCGGCCTGAGGCGACGCTGGGGATGCTGCCGGTGAGCAGATAGCCCTCGGTCTGCGGGGTGGCCTCGTGGAGGTGGCCGCCGTAGCCGTTGCCGGAGACGCCGGTGAACACGCCGGTGCGGGAGCCGCGCAGCGAGGTGGGGTCCATGCCCGCCCGCTCCAGAGCCTCCCAGGACGTCTCCAGCAGCAGGCGCTGCTGCGGGTCCATGGCGAGGGCCTCGCGGGGGCTGATGCCGAACAGGTCCGGGTCGAACTGGGACGCGTCGTGGAGGAATCCGCCGGCCGCGGTCGTGTCGCCGAGGGCGCTCAGGTCCCAGCCGCGGTCCTCGGGCACGGGCGTGATGCCGTCCCGTTCGCCGACGACGAGCTTCCACAGCGCCTCGGGCGTGGTGGCGTCGCCGGGAAAGCGGCAGCCCATGCCGACGACGGCGACGGGTTCCCGGGACGCCGTGACGAGGTCCTGGTAGCGCTGCCAGAGCCGGTCGTTCTCCTTGAGGGACTCCCGCAGGGCTTCGACGAGCTCTTCGGAGGATGCAGTCATGTCCTTCTCCACGGTCGCGATGAGCAAGCTGGGCCGGGCCGGGGTGCCGGCCGGTGCGGGCCGGCGGGCACCCCGGTCACGCCGGCCGCCGCACTCGCTTCAGGGCCATCTGGACGAGGCTGTCGGCGCCCATCGAGTCCAGGGATTCGGGGTGTCGGGGCTGTTCGGCGGGGGCGGCGGGGCGCGGGTCGTCGGGGCCGGTGGCGGCAGGTCGCTCGGCGAGCCTGCGCAGCATGTCGAGCACGCCGGACTCGCGGAGCCGGGCCATCGGGATCGCGGTGAGCAGGTCCCGTACCTGCGGGTCGACGCCGTCGTCGGCAAGGGCGGCCGGTGCCGGCGCGGCGGTGTCGGCGAGGAGCCGGTCGCGCAGCAGCCGTACCAGGTCCTCGGGGGTGGGGTGGTCGAAGACGAGCGTCGCCGGGAGGGTCAGGGCGGTGGCGGCGCCGATCCGGTTGCGCAGGTCGACGGCGGTGAGCGAGTCGAAGCCGAGGTCCTTGAAGGCGCGCGTGGGTTCGACCGAGGCGGGCGAGGAGTGACCGAGTACGGCGGCCACCTGGGTACGCACCAGGTCCAGCAGGAGCTGGTCCTGCTCGGGGGCGGTCAGTGCGGCGAGCCGGCCGGTGAGGTTCTCGGCCGTGCCGGACGCGTCGCGTGCGGCGGCCCGGCGCCTGCGGGTCGTCGCGGGGACGAGGTCGCGCAGTACGCCGGCCAGGTTGTCGGCGTGTTCGGCGAGGCCGGCCGGGCGCAGCGCGACGGGGACCGCTACGGGTTCGTTGACGCGCAGGGCGGCGTCGAGCAGGGCGAGGGCCTGGTCGCCGGGCAGGGCGGGGAAGCCCTGGCGGCGCATGCGGGCGAGTTCGGCCCGCGACAGGGTGCCGCCCATGCCCGCCTCGGTCTCCCACATGCCCCAGGCCACGGACACGGCGGGCAGCCCCTGGGCGCGGCGGGCGGCGGCGAGCGCGTCGAGGGCGGCGTTGGCGGCGGCGTAGGCGGCCTGGCCGGCAGAGCCGATGACTCCGGCGACGGACGAGTACAGCACGAAGGCGTCCAGGGTGTGCCCGGCCGTCAGCTCGTGCAGGTGCCGGGCCGCGTCGGTCTTGGCGGCCAGCACGCGGGCCAGGCGCTCGCCGGTGAGGCCGGTGAGGATGCCGTCGTCGAGGACGCCGGCCGTGTGCACGACGGCGCTCAGCGGGACGCCGTCGAGGGCGGCAGCGAGCTGGTCGCGGTCGCCCACGTCGCAGGCGACGATGTCGGCACGGGCTCCCGACTCGGCTAGCGCGGCGCGCAGTTCGCCGGCGCCGGGCGCATCGGGTCCCCGCCGGGACAGCAACAGCAGGTCGCGGACGCCGTGCCGTTCGACGAGATGGCGGGCGAGCAGCGCGCCGAGGCCACCGGTGCCGCCGGTGATCAGCACGGTGCCCGGTCGGGACCAGGGCGCGGGCACGGTCAGGACGACCTTGCCGACGTGCTTGGCCTGCTGGAGCAGCCGCAGCGCCTCGGGCGCCCGGGCGATGTCGAACGCGGTCACCGGGACGGGACGCAGCACACCCTGCTCGAACAGGTCCAGGAGCGCCGCGAGCATCTCGCCGATGCGGTCGGGACCGGCCTCCACGAGGTCGAAGGCGCGGTACGACACTCCATGCGCGGCGGCGACCTCGTCGGCGTCGCGGATGTCGGTCTTGCCCATCTCGACGAACCGTCCACCGGGCCGCAGCAGCCGCAGCGAGGCGTCCACGAACTCACCGGCGAGCGAGTCCAGCACCACATCGACACCCGGCTGGAACCGCGCCTCGAACCCGGTGGTACGGGACGAGGCGAGGCGGTCGGCGGGCACGCCGAGCTCCCGCACGGCCGACCACTTGCCTTCGCTCGCCGTCGCATACACCTCGGCCCCGAGATGCCGGGCGAGCTGTACGGCGGCCATGCCGACGCCACCGGCGGCGGCGTGGATCAGCACCGACTCGCCCGCCTGGAGCCCGGCGAGGTCGACCAGGGCGTAGTAGGCGGTGAGGAACACGATCGGCACGGACGCGGCCTGCTCGTACGTCCAGCCCTTCGGGACCGGCGCGAGCTGCCGGGCGTCGGCCACGGCGGTGGGGCCGAAGGCCGCGTCGAGCATGCCCAGCACCCGGTCGCCGACGGCCAGGCGGTCCACGCCGGGGCCGGTCTCCACGATGATCCCCGCGCCCTCCAGGCCCATCCGGCCGGCGTCCCCGGGGTACATGCCGAGCACGTTCAGCACATCGCGGAAATTGACGCCGGCCGCACGCATCGCGACCCGGACCTCGCCGGGGCCGAGCGGACGCCGCTCCTCGGGGACGAGGGCGATGCCGTCGAGCCGGCCCTGGTCGACGATGTCCAGCCGCCACGCGTCACCGGCACCGGCCGGCGGGGCCAGCACGCCGTCGCCGGCCATCCGGACGAGGCGCGGCAGCCACACCCGGCCCGCACGCACCGCGAACTGCGTTTCGTCGGTCGCCCGCAGGGCCGATGCGAGGGCGTGCGGGGAGGCGGGGTCGTCGTCGAGGTCGGCGAGGGCGAACCGGCCGGGGTTCTCACTGATCGCGGAGCGGACCAGACCCCACACGCCGGCCGCGGCGACATCCGGCGCCGCCCCGTCACCGGCGGTCTCGACCCGTACGGCTCCGGCGGTCAGCACGACGAGCCGGGACGCGGCGAATCGCTCGTCGGCCAGCCACGCCTGGAGCCGGGTGAGGACGGGGGTGACCGTGGCGGCCACGTCCTCACCGTCGTCCGGGGTGACCGGCAGCAACACCGTGTCGGGTACGTCGCCGGCCGCGGCCAGTGCGTCGAGGTCGGGGTGCACGGTGGCGGGGACACCGGCCGGGGCGGTGCCGAAGGCCGTCCACACCGTCAGAGCCGGTACGGCCTCCTGCTCCGGGGCCGGGGTCCAGTGCAGCCGGTACAGGTCGTCGGGTCCGGTCACGGCGGTGAGACGGTCCGGGGACAGGACGCGCAGCACGAGGGAGTCGATCTCCGCGACCGGTTCGCCCGTCGCGTCCGCGATGCGCAGGGCGACGTCCCCGGCGCCGCGCGGGGTGAGCCGGGCCCGCACGGTGCCCGCGCCCACAGCGGTCACGCGGACGCCCGACCACAGGAAGGGCAGCGAGCCTTCGGTGGTCTGCGCGTGCAGGCCGAGGCCGTGCAGGACGGTGTCCAGCAGGGCGGGGTGCAGACCGTAGGACGCGGCGTCGCCCGCGACGGACTCAGGCAGTTCGGCCTCCACGTACAGATCGCCCTCGTGCCGCCACACCCGCCGCAGCCCACGGAAGGCGGGGCCGTAGCCGAGGCCGGCCGCGGTGAGCCGGTCGTACAGGTCGGCGAACTCCACGGGCTCGGCACCTGCGGGCGGCCAGGCCGTCAAGTCCCAGTCGGGTACGGCCGGTTCGGCGGTGTCCAGGGTGCCCGAGGCATGCAGCGTCCAGGGCTCGTGGGGGCCGGCCTCCTGCGAGCGGGCGTAGACGCGGAGCGTACGGCCCCCGTCCGGCGCGTCCTCGGCGTCCTCTGCGTCCTCGGCTCCTACGGCGATCTGGAGCTGCACGGCACCGTGCTCGGGCAGCACGATGGGGGTACGCAGGGCCAGCTCGGCCAGCTGCCCGGCACCCACGCGCTCTCCGGCCTGAAGCGCCAGCTCGACCAGGACCGTCCCGGGCACCACGACGGAACCGGCCGCGGTGTGGTCGCCCAGCCAGCGATGCGTCCGCACCGACAGGCTCGAGGCGAGCAACACCGCGTCCGAACCGGCCACCGGCACGGCGGCACCCAGCAGCGGGTGACCGGTCCGGGCCAGGCCGAGACTGTCGGCGTCGGAGGGAGCGGGCGGGGCGTCGAGCCAGTAGCGCCGGCGTTGGAAGGGGTAGGTGGGCAGGTCGACGCGGTGGGCGCCGGTTCCCTGGAAAAGGGCGGACCAGTCGATGTCGGCGCCCCGGACGAAGAGTTCGGCGCACGCGGTGAGCAGGCTCTCCGGCTCCGGACGGTCCTTGCGCAGCGTCGCGGCGGCCGGAATGTCGCCGGCCAGCGCGGTCAGGACCGGGTCCGGGCCGATCTCCAGGAAACGGACGGCACCCAGGCCACGGGCGGAACTCAACGCGTCGTGGAAGCGGACGGGCTTGACGATCTGCTCGGCCCAGTACGCGGGGGTCGTCCAGTCGCCTTCGCCGAGAGGCACACCCGTCAGCGTGCTGACCGCCGCCACGGTCGGCCGGTGGTAGCTGACCTGCTCGGCCACCGCCGTGAACCCGGCCAGCATCGGCTCCATCAACGGCGAATGGAACGCATGCGACACCTTCAGCCTGCTCGTACGCCGTCCCGCGTCCCGCGCCCGCTCGGCAACCACCTCAACCGCCGTCTCCGTACCGGATATCACCACCGACGTCGGCGCGTTGACGGCCGCGACCACCGCGCCGTCCACCAGCCAGCCTGCGGCCTCCGCCTCGGAGGCCTCCACGGCCGCCATGGCACCGCCCGCCGCAAGCGCCTGCATCAACCGCGCCCGAGCCGCCACCAGCCGTACCGCATCGGCGAGTTCGAACACCCCAGCCGCATACGCGGCGGCGAACTCACCCACCGAATGCCCCAACACCACACCCGGGGCCATCCCCCACGACCGCAGCAACGCCACCAGCGCCACCTGCAACGCGAACAACCCCGACTGCGCATACCCCGTGGAGTCCTCCGCCTCCTCGGCGAACAACACCTCCCTCAACGGGCGTTCAAAACCAAGCTCGGCATCCAGCAGCCCGCACACCTCATCCAGCGCGGCGGCGAAGACAGGGAACGCCCCATACAACTCCCGCCCCATACCGGGCCGCTGACTCCCCTGCCCCGTGAACATCCACCCCGTACGCCCCTCAGCCACCGATCCGGTCACCACGGGATCGGTGAGTGCGGCGCGAAGGGTCTCGTCGTCGGGGCCCAGGACGACGGCCCGGTGTTCGAGCTTCGCCCGTGTGGTGGCCAGGGAGAGGCCGATGTCGAGCGGGTTTCCGGTCGCGGACGCCAGGCGTTCGGTCTGGGTGCGCAGGCCGTCGGCCGTGCGGGCGGAGACGATCCAGGGGATGAGTGGGAGTCCGGTCGCCGGGGTGGTGTCGGGCGTCTGAAGGGCGACCGGGGGTTCCTCGACGACGACATGGGCGTTGGTGCCGCTGATGCCGAAGGAGGACACTCCGGCCCGGCGCGGCCGCTCGCCGCGCGGCCACGGGCGTTCCTCGGTCAGCAGTTCAACGGCGCCGGCCTCCCAGTCGACGTGTGAGGAGGGGTCGTCGACGTGCAGGGTGCGCGGCAGGCGCTCGGCGTGCAGCGCCATCACCATCTTGATGACGCCCGCGACACCGGCGGCGGCCTGCGTATGCCCGATGTTCGACTTGACCGACCCGAGCCACAGGGGTTCGTCACGGTCCTGGCCGTACGTCGCCAGCAGGGCCTGCGCCTCGATCGGGTCACCCAAGCGCGTACCGGTGCCGTGCGCCTCGACCGCGTCCACATCACCGGGCCGCAGACCCGCCGCGGCCAGCGCCCGCCGGATCACCCGCTGCTGCGAAGGACCGTTGGGAGCCGTCAGTCCGTTGGACGCACCGTCCTGATTGACGGCCGTGCCCCGGATCACGCCCAGCACCCGGTGGCCCCGGCGGCGGGCCTCGGACAGCCGCATCAGCACCAGCACACCGGCGCCCTCGGCCCAGCCCGTACCGTCGGCGCCGTCCGCGAAGGACTTGCAGCGGCCGTCGGCGGCCAGGCCGCGCTGGCGGGAGAACTCCACGAAGGTCTGCGGGGTGGCCATCACGGTCACGCCACCGGCCAGCGCGGTGCCGCACTCGCCGGACCGCAGCGCCTGGCAGGCCAGGTTCAGGGCGACGAGGGAGGACGAGCAGGCGGTGTCGACGGTGACGGCCGGCCCCTCGAAGCCGAACACGTAGGCGATACGGCCGGAGAAGACGCTGCCCGCGTTGCCGTTGCCGAGGTAGCCCTCGATCTCGTCGGGCACCTTGTGCAGACGGGCCGCGTAATCGTGATACATGAGGCCTGCGTAGACGCCGGTGTCCGTGCCGCGCAGCGAGGTCGGGTCGATGCCCGCGCGCTCCAGGGCCTCCCAGGACGTCTCCAGCAGCAGCCGCTGCTGCGGGTCCATCGCCAGGGCCTCGCGGGGGGAGATGCCGAACAGTTCGGCGTCGAACTCGGCGGCGTCGTGCAGGAAGCCGCCTTCGCGGACGTACGCCGTGCCCGGCCGGTCGGGGTCGGGGTCGTAGAGCCCGTCGAGGTCCCAGCCACGGTCGGTCGGGAAGCCGGTGATGCCGTCGCCTCCCTCGGCGACCAGCCGCCACAGGTCCTCCGGGGAGGTGATGGCGCCCGGGTAGCGGCAGCCCATGCCGACGATCGCGATGGGCTCGTCCCCGGCGGCCGGCCGCGCGGTCGCGGCGGGCGCGAGGGCCGGTTCCTCGCCGAGGAGTTCCCGGTGCACGAACGCGGCGAGGGCGGCGGGGCTCGGGTGGTCGAAGACGAGGGTCGCCGGGAGGCGCAGGCCGGTCGCGGTGCCGAGGTGGTTGCGCAGGTCGACAGCGGTCAGCGAGTCGAAGCCGAGGTCCTTGAAGGCGCGCGAGGGGTCCACGGAAGCTGCGTCGGCGTGGCCGAGCACGGCCGCGACCTGCGTCTGCACCAGATCGAGCAGGATTCGGTCCTGCTCGGGGCGGGGCAGGCCGCGCAGTCGGGCGGCGAGCGGCACGTCCGCGGCGCCCGAGGTGCGGTGGGCCGAGCGCCTGCGGCGGGCTGCGGGCACCAGGCCGTGCAGCACGGTGGGCAGTGCGTCGCCGCGCACGGCCAGGGCCGCGGTGTCGAGGGCGGCCGGCACGAGGGTCGGTTCGCCGGTGCGCAGCGCGTCGTCGAGGAGGGCGAGGGCGTCGTCGGTGGCCAGCGCCGGGTAGCCGAGGCGGCGCATGCGGGTCACGTCCTGGTCCGTCAGGCGGCCGCCCATGCCGACTGTGTGCTCCCACATGCCCCAGGCCAGGGACGTGGCCGGCAGGCCGCGCGCGTGGCGGTGGGCCGCGAGGGCGTCGAGCGCGGCGTTGGCGGCGGCGTAGGCGGCCTGCCCGGAGGAGCCGACGACCCCGGCGACGGCGGAGAACAGCACGAACGCGCTCAGGTCGCGATCGGCGGTCAACTCGTCGAGGTGCAGGGCCGATTCGGTCTTCGCAGCGAGTACGCGTGCCAGCCGCTCAGGGGTGAGGTCGGTGAGCACGCCGTCGTCGAGGACGCCGGCCGTGTGCACCACGGCGCTCAACGGCACACCGGACAACGCCGCCTCGAGTGCCACGCGGTCGGAGACGTCGCAGGCGGTGACGGTGACCCTGGCCCCGTGGGCGGTGAGTTCACGCACCACCTCGTCGGCGCCGGGCGCCTGCGCACCGCTGCGCGAGAGCAGCAGCAGATCGCGTACGCCGTGCGAGGTGACGAGGTGGCGGGCGACCAGGGCGCCGAGGCCGCCGGTGCCGCCGGTGATCAGTACGGTGCCGTCGCCGGACCAGTCGGGATCGCCGGTCGCGGCGTCCGTCACCCGGGCGAGGCGGGGCTCCAGCACCTGGCCGTCGTGGAAGGCGAGTTGGGTCGCTCCCCTCTCGATGAGGGCGGTGAGCCGTTCGGTGAGCGTCTGCCACGACTCCGGTGTGCCGTCGGTGTCGGCCAACGCGAACCGATCCGGGTGCTCGCTGATCGCAGTGCGGACCAGACCCCATACGGCGGCGGCCGCCGGGTCGGAGAGCGCGCCGCTCGTGACGACGACCAGCCGACTCGTGCCCAGGTCGGGTTCGGCCAGCCAGTCCTGGAGGGCGGTGAGGACGCCGGACGCGGTCTCGGCCGGGGCCCGCCCGGCGGGGACGGGCAGCAGGACGGTCGCGGGAGCCGTCTCGGTGCCGGTCAGAGCCGGCAGGTCGGGGAACACGGTGACCCCGGCCGGGAGGACGGAGGCGTCACCGACCGCAGCCAGGTCCGCGGCCGCCCCGGTCGGCGCCCCCGGGACGGAGGTCCACCGCATCCGGTACAGGTGCCGGGCGCCGGTGGCGCCGACCTCACCGGCCGCCACCGGACGAAGCACCAACCGGTCGATCTCGGCGAGCGGTTCACCGACGGCGTCGGCGATCCGCAGGGCGACCTCGCCGGGAGCGCGGACGGTCAGCCGGGCCCGTACGGCGGACGCCCCGACGGCCGGCAGGGACACCCCGGACCACAGGAAGGGCAGCAACGCCTTCCGGCGCCCCTCCCCCGCCTCCGCGTCGGCCCCGGTGTCGTCGACGCCGAGCGCGTGCAGCACGGCGTCGAGGAGAGCGGGGTGCAGGGCGAAGGCGGATGCGTCGTCGGCCGTGGGCTCGGGCAACTCCGCCTCGACGTACAGGTCACCGCCGGCCCGCCACAGGGAACGCAGCCCCTGGAAGGCCGGGCCGTACACCATGCCGGTCTGGGCGAGACGCGCGTACAGACCGTCGACCGCGACGGGCTCGGCCCCGGCGGGCGGCCAGACCCGCAGGTCCCAGTCGTGCCCGGTCGAGGGGGCAGCGAGGGTGCCGGTGGCGTGCAGGGTCCACGGCTCGTCGTCGGGCGCGCCGCCCGGCCGGGCGTGGACGCGCACGCTACGGGTTCCCTCTCCGTCGGCCGGATCGACCGACGTCTGCACCTGTACGGCACCGTCGTGCGCCAGCACCAGCGGGGCGCGCAGCGTCAGGTCGTCCACACCGTGGAGACCGGCGTGTTCGGCGGCCTGGACGGCGAGTTCGAGCAGCGCGGTACCGGGGACGACGACCGTGCCGTCGACGGTGTGGTCGCCGAGCCACGGGTGCGTGCGCACGGACAGCCGCGACGTCAGCACGGCGGTGTCGGAACCGGCCAGCCGTACGGCCGCACCGAGCATCGGATGCCGGGTCGCGCCGAGGCCGAGTCCGCCGGCGTCGAGGACGGGGCGGGTGGGTTCGAGCCAGTAGCGCCGGCGTTGGAAGGGGTAAGTGGGCAGGTCGACGCGGTGAGCGCCGGTTCCCTCGAAAAGGGCGGACCAGTCGATGTCGGCGCCCCGGACGAAGAGTTCGGCGCACGCGGTGAGCAGGCTCTCCGGCTCCGGACGGTCCCTGCGCAGGGTGGATGCGGCCGGAATGTCGCCGGCCAGCGCGGTCAGGACCGGGTCCGGGCCGATCTCCAGGAAACGGACGGCACCCAGGCCACGGGCGGAACTCAACGCGTCGTGGAAGCGGACGGGCTTGACGATCTGGTCGGCCCAGTACGCGGGGGTCGTCCAGTCGCCTTCGCTGAGCGGCACACCCGACAGCGTGCTGACCGCCGCCACGGTCGGCCGGTGGTAGCTGACCTGCTCGGCCACCGCCGTGAACCCGGCCAGCATCGGCTCCATCAACGGCGAATGGAACGCATGCGACACCTTCAGCCTGCTCGTGCGCCGTCCCGCGTCCCGCGCCCGCTCGGCAACCGCCTCAACCGCCGTCTCCGTACCGGATATCACCACCGACGTCGGCGCGTTGACGGCCGCGACCACCGCGCCGTCCACCAGCCAGCCTGCGGCCTCCGCCTCGGAGGCCTCCACGGCCGCCATGGCACCGCCCGCCGCAAGCGCCTGCATCAACCGCGCCCGAGCCGCCACCAGCCGTACCGCATCGGCGAGCTCGAACACCCCAGCCGCATACGCGGCGGCGAACTCACCCACCGAATGCCCCAACACCACACCCGGGGCCATCCCCCACGACCGCAGCAACGCCACCAGCGCCACCTGCAACGCGAACAACCCCGACTGCGCATACCCCGTGGAGTCCTCCGCCTCCTCGGCGAACAACACCTCCCTCAACGACCGCTCGAAACCGAGCTCGGCATCCAGCAGCCCGCACACCTCATCCAGCGCGGCGGCGAAGACAGGGAACGCCCCATACAACTCCCGCCCCATACCGGGCCGCTGACTCCCCTGCCCCGTGAACATCCACCCAGTACGCCCCTCAGCGACCGATCCGGTGATCGCCCCGTCGCGCACGCCGAGCACGGCTCGGTGTTCGAGCGTGGCGCGGCCGGTGGCCAGGGACAGGCCGATGTCGAGCGGGTCGGCGTCGAGCGAGGACAGCCTTTCGATCTGGGCCCGCAGGGCGGTCGCGGTCCTCGCGGACATCACCCACGGCACGACGGGCAGCCTGCGCTCTTCCGCCTGCTCCGGCGCGGAGGCCGCCGGGGCCTCTTCGAGGATCACGTGCGCGTTCGTGCCGCTGATGCCGAAGGAGGAGACACCGGCCCGGCGAGGGCGCTCGCCACGCGGCCAGTCGTGGTCGTCGGTGAGCAGACGGACCGCGCCTTCGGTCCAGTCGACGTGCGAGGACGGCACGTCGACGTGAAGAGTGCGGGGAAGGCGTTCGGCCTGCAGCGCCATCACCATCTTGATGACGCCGGCGACACCGGCAGCGGACTGAGTGTGGCCGATGTTGGACTTCACGGAGCCGAGCCACAGGGGTTCGTCACGATCCTGGCCGTACGTCGCCAGCAGGGCCTGCGCCTCGATCGGATCGCCCAGACGGGTACCCGTGCCGTGCGCCTCGACCGCGTCCACATCACCGGGCCGCAGACCCGCCGCGGCCAGCGCCTGCCGGATCACCCGCTGCTGCGAAGGACCGTTGGGAGCCGTCAGACCGTTGGACGCACCGTCCTGATTGACGGCCGTGCCCCGCACGAGCGCCAGTACCCGGTGCCCAAGCCGTTCGGCCTCGGACAGCCGCATCAGCACCAGCACACCGGCGCCCTCGGACCAGCCCGTACCGTCGGCCGCCTCGGCGAAGGGCTTGCAGTGGCCGTCGGGGGCGAGGCCGCGCTGGCGGGAGAACTCCACGAATGCCGTGGGGTTGGCCATGACGGTGGCGCCGCCCGTGAGGGCCGTGTCGCACTCGCCGGAGCGCAGCGCCTGGCAGGCCAGATGCAGGGCGACCAGGGCGGAGGAGCACGCGGTGTCCACGGACACCGCCGGGCCTTCGAGGCCGAGGACGTAGGAGAGGCGGCCCGAGGCGACGCTGGGGGTGCTGCCCGTGAGCAGGTAGCCGGCGGATTCGCCGTCGGCCTCGTGAACGGAGCCGCCGTAGCCGTTGGCGGAGACGCCGGCGTAGACGCCGGTCGCGGTGCCGCGCAGGGAGCTCGGGTCGATGCCCGCCCGTTCAAGGGCCTCCCACGCCGTCTCCAGCAGCAGCCGCTGCTGCGGGTCCATGGCGAGAGCCTCGCGGGGGGAGATGCCGAACAGTTCGGCGTCGAAGTCCCCGGCCTCCGGCACGAATCCGCCGCGTCCGGCGAACGGGGTGCCGAGAGCCGTGGAAGTGGTCTCCAGCAGGCCGGGGATGTCCCAGCCGCGGTCGTCGGGGAACGGCGACATGCGGTCCTCGCCCGCCGTGAGGACGTCCCAGAGGTCCTCGGGGGACTGGATACCGCCGGGGAAGCGGCAGCCCATGCCGATGACGGCGATGGGTTCGTCGTGGGCGGCCCTGGCGGCCACGGCCACGACTTCCGCGCCCGTGCCCGCGCCCATGCCAAGGAGGCGGTCGCGCAGGTGCGTGGTGAGGGTGGCCGGGGTGGGGTGGTCGAAGACGAGGGTGGTGGGCAGGGTGAGTTCGGTGCTCGCCGCGAGCCGGTTGCGCAGGTCGACGGCAGTGAGGGAGTCGAACCCGAGGTCCTTGAAGGCGCGGTCCGGATCGATGCCGGCCGGGGAGGCGTGGCCGAGGACGGCGGCGACCTGGGACTGTACCAGGTCGAGGAGCGTGCGGTCCTGTTCGGTGGGGGGCAACGCGCGCAGGCTGCGCACGAGTTCGCCCTCGGGGACGTCGGGTGCCTCGGTTGTCGCGGCCTGGGCGGCGGTGACGTCCGGCAGGTCGGAGATGAGCGGGCTGGGCCGGGTGAAGGTGAAGGTGGGGGCGAAGCGCTTCCAGTCCACGTCCGCGACGGTGACGCAGGTGCGGTCGGCCAGGAGCGCCTGCTCCAGTGCCGTGAGGGCGCTGTCAGGCGCGAGGAGGGCGAGGCCGCGCTCGGTGAGGTGCTCGGCGACGCCCTCGTCGGCGGCCATGCCGCCGCCGTTCCACGGGCCCCAGGCGACGGAGGTGGCGGGCAGGCCGAGGGCGCGGCGGTGCTGGGCGAGGGCGTCGAGGTAGGCGTTGCCGGCGGCGTAGGCGGCCTGGCCGCCGCTGCCCCACACGGCCGCCACCGACGAGAACAGCACGAACAGCTCGAGGTCGAGGCCGGCCGTCAGCTCGTGGAGGTGCCTCGCCCCGGTGACCTTGGCGGCGACCACCTGGGCGAGGCCGTTCGGGGTGGTGTCGGTGAGCGGCGTGTTCTGCGGAAGGCCGGCCGTGTGGACGACGCCGGTCAGGGGCGTCTCGGCGGGGATCGCGGCGATCAGCTCGGCCAGGGCGTCGCGGTCGCCGACGTCGCAGGCAGCGAGGGTGACGCGGGCGCCGCTCGCGGTGAGTTCGTCGCGCAGTGCGGCGGCGCCCGGGGCGTGCGCGCCGCTGCGCGAGACCAGCAGCAGGTGCTCGGCGCCGAGGGCGGCGAGGCGCCGGGCGACGTGGGCGCCGAGTGCGCCCGTGCCGCCGGTGATCAGCACGGTGCCGACGAGTGCCGGGAGCGCAGCGGCGGTGTCGCTCCGGGTGTCGCGGGCCAGGCGGGCGGCGTGGACGCCTGAGGCGCGGACGGCCAGCTGGTCCTCCGGGCCGGGTGCGGCGAGGACGGCCGCGAGGCGCTGCCAGGCATCGGGGCCGGCGTCGTCGGGGAGGTCGACGAGACCGCCCCACAGGTGGGGCAGTTCGAGGGCGGCCGTGCGGCCGAAGCCCCAGATCTGCGCCTGGTCGGGGTGGGTGAGCGGTTCGCCGGACGCGACGGCGACGGCGGACCGGGTGACGGCCCACACCGGGCTCTCCAGTCCGGCGGCGGTCAGGGACTGGAGGAGGTTCAGGTGGAGGGCGGGGAGGGCGCCGTCGCCGGCGGCCAGGACAACGATGCCGTCCGGGCCGTACGCGCGGACGCGGGCGGCGAGTTCCCCGGCCTCCGGCGAGTCGGCCACGGTGAGGAGTTCGGCGTCGGCACCCGCGGCGCGCAGGGCGTCGAGACAGACGTCGGTGTCCTGTGCCCCTGCCGGGGCGGCGATCAGCCAGCGGCCCGTCAGGCGGGCCGCGCGCGGCATCGGCACCGGCTTCCACACCACGCGGTAGCGCCACCGGTCCAGCGTGGCGCGTTCCTCGTGCCGTCGCCGCCATCGCGTCAGGGCCGGGAGCAGCGCGTCCAGCGAGGCGCCCTCGGGCAGGCCCAGTTCGTTGGCCACGCCGGCCGGGTCGGCGGTGTCGAGCAGCTGCCAGAACTCGTCCTTGGAGCCCTCGGCGGCGGGCTGGTGGGCGGTTCGGTCGGGCAGCCAGAAGCGCTCGCGCTGGAAGGCGTACGTGGGCAGGTCGGTCAAGTGGGCGTCCGTGTCGCGGAAGACCCGCGCCCAGTCGACGCGGGTGCCGCGTACGAACAGCTCGGCCACCGCGGTGAGCAGGGTCTCCGGCTCGGCGCGGCCCGCGCGCAGGGCGGCGACGGCCACGGTCAGGTCGGGGGCGGTCCGCTGGGCGAGGGCGGCGAGGACCGGGTCGGGGCCGAGTTCCAGCAGGCGGGTGGCACCGAGTTCGCCGGTCGCGGTCCGGACGGCGTCGTGGAAGAGGACGGGCTGCCGCACTTGGCGCACCCAGTAGTCGGCGCTCGCCCAGTCGTCGTCGAGGGGCCGGCCGGTGACGGTGCTGACGGCCGGTATCCGGGGCCGTCGGTAGGCGAGGTCGCCCGCGACAGCGGCGAACTCGGCCATCATGGGCTCCATCAGCGGCGAGTGGAACGCGTGCGACACGCGCAGCCGCGTCGCGCGCCTCCCCTGCTCGCGCGCGGTCGTCAGTACGGCATCCACGGTGGTCTGCGTGCCGGAGACCACCACGGCGGCGGGTCCGTTGACGGCGGCGATGACCGCGTCGTCGGTCAGCCAGGGCGCGATCTCCTCGGGGTCCGCTTCGACGGCCGCCATGGCGCCGCCCTCGGGCAGCGCCTGCATCAGCCGGGCCCGGGCGGCCACCAGCCGTACGGCGTCGGGGAGTTCGAGGACGCCCGCGGTGTGGGCGGCAGCCAGCTCGCCGATGGAGTGGCCGACGAGCGCGTCGGGGGCGAGTCCCCAGGAGCGCAGCAGTTCGGCGAGCGCCACCTGAAGGGCGAACAGTGCGGTCTGCGCGTAGCCGGTGCGCTCCAGCAGGGCTGCCTCGGGGCTGTCCTCCGGGGCGAACAGCACGGTGCGCAGCGGCGTGTCGAATCCGTCGGTGCCGGAGAGTTCGGCGTCGAGCAGGGCGCAGGTTTCGTCGAGGGTCTGCGCGAACTCCGGGTGGGCGTCGTACAGTTCGCGGCCCATGCGCGGGCGCTGGCTGCCCTGTCCCGTGAACGCCCATACCGTGCGGCCCTCGCCCGCCACGCCCGCCACCGAGGTGACGAGCGCGGTCGTATCGCCGTCGGCGAGCGCCGCGGCGGCCGCCGTCAGGGTCTGGGGATTGTCGCCGACGAGGACGGCGCGGTGGTCGAGGGCGGCGCGGGCGGTGGCCAGGGTGCGGCCCACGTCGGCCGGGGCGAGACCGGGCCGGTCGGCGAGGTGGGCGACGAGTCGGGCGGCCTGCGCGCGCAGGGCCTGGCGGGTCCGGCCGGCGAGGACCCAGGGCACTGTGCCGGCAGGGCGAGCCGGGGCCGGGACCTCGGCGGCGGGGGGCTCCTCCAGGATGACGTGGGCGTTGGTGCCGCTGATGCCGAAGGCGGACACGCCGGCCCTGCGAGGGCGTTCGCCGCGCGCCCAGGGCTGTGCCTCGGTGAGCAGGCGTACGGCACCGGCGTGCCAGTCGACGCGGCTGGAGGGGGCGTCGACGTGCAGGGTGGGCGGGAGTTGTCCGGCGCGCAGGGCCAGCACCATCTTCATCACGCCGGCCGCGCCCGCCGCCGCCTGGGTGTGGCCGATGTTCGACTTCACCGAGCCGAGCCACAGGGGCTCGTCGCGGTCCTGGCCGTAGGTGGCGAGCAGGGCCTGCGCCTCGATCGGGTCGCCGAGGCCGGTGCCGGTGCCGTGTGCCTCGACCGCGTCGACTTCACCGGGTCGCAGTCCGGCCGCGGCCAGCGCCTGCCGGATCACCCGCTGCTGAGAAGGCCCGTTGGGAGCCGTCAAGCCATTGGAGGCGCCGTCCTGGTTGACGGCGGAGCCGCGCAGCACGGCGAGCACGGGGTGGCCGGCGCGGCGCGCGTCGGAGAGCCGTTCCAGTACGAGGACGGCGGCGCCCTCGGACCAGCCGGTGCCGTCGGCGCCCTCGGCGAAAGCCTTGCAGCGGCCGTCGGCGGACAGGGCGCGCTGCCGGGAGAACTCGACGAAGATGCCCGGCGTGGCCATCACGGTCACACCCCCGGCGAGGGCGGTGCGGCACTCGCCCTGGCGGATGGCCTGCGCCGCCAGGTGGAGCGCGACCAGGGCCGAGGAGCAGGCGGTGTCGACGGTGAGGGCGGGGCCCTCCAGGCCGAGGGTGTAGGAGATGCGGCCGGACAGGACGCTGGCGGCCGAACCGGTGGCGACGTAGCCCTCGACGTCGCCCTGGGCGTGAGCGGTCTCGCGGTAGTCCTGGCCGTTGGTGCCGGCGAACACACCGGTGTCGGACCCCCGCAGCGACAACGGGTCGATGCCCGCGCGCTCGAGGGCCTCCCACGCCGTCTCCAGCAGCAGCCGCTGCTGCGGGTCCATCGCGAGCGCCTCGCGCGGGGAGACGCCGAACAGCTCGGCGTCGAAATCGGCGGCGTCGTGCAGGAATCCGCCGAGGCGTGCGTAGGTGGTGCCGGAGTGGCCGGGGTCCGGGTGGTAGAGGCGCCCGACGTCCCAGCCGCGGTCCTCGGGGAACGGCGTGAGGCCGTGCGCGCCGGAGGCGAGCAGGTCCCACAGCTGGTCGGGGGTGGTCACGCCGCCGGGGAATCGGCAGCCCATGCCGACGATCACCACGGGGTCCTCGTCGGCGCCGACGGGGGCGAGGGCGGGGCCACCGCGCTCGATCTCGTCCGTCGTGACGCCGAGGACCTGGGTGCGCAGGAATGCCGAGAGCGCGCTCGGGGTGGGGTGGTCGAAGACGAGGGTCGCGGGCAGGGACAGCCCGGTGGCGGCCGCGAGCCGGTGGCGCAGGGCGACGCCGGTCAGCGAGTCGAAGCCGAGGTCCTTGAAGGCGCGGCCGGCGTCCACGGCGGTCCGGTCGGAGTGCCCGAGGACGGCGGCGACCTGGTCGAGGACGACGTCGAGCAGCAGCCGGTCCTGCTCCGAGGGAGTGCGGCCGGACAGTTCGGCGCCGAGGGTGCCCGCGGCCGGTGCGGCCTGCCCGGTGCCGGCGGGTGGCGGGGCGGCCTCGGACAGGTCGGCGAGCAGCGGGCGCGGGATGTACGCGGCGGCTGCGAACCGCTGCCAGTCGACGTCGGCGACGGTCGTGCAGGTGACGTCCTCGTCGAGAGCGCGCTGGAGGACGTCGAGGGCGCGGGACGGTTCGAGGGGCCGTATGCCCTGGCGGCTGAAGTGCTCGGCGACCGTCTCGTCGGCCGCCATGCCACCGCCGCTCCACGGGCCCCAGGCGACGGAGATCGCGGGCAGTCCGGCGGCGCGGCGGTGCTGGGCCAGCGCGTCGAGGCGGGCGTTGGCGGCGGCGTAGGCGGCCTGCCCGGCGTTGCCCAGCACTCCGGTGATGGACGAGAACAGGACGAAGGCGTCGAGTTCCCGCTCCCGCGTCAGGTCGTGGAGATGCTGGGCGGCCTCGGCCTTCACCGCGAGGACGCGGGCCAGGCGCTCGGGGGTGAGGTCGGCGGCAAGCCCGTCGTCGAGGATGCCCGCGGCGTGCACGACGGCGGCCGGCTGGTGGGCGTCGACGACGGCCGCGACGGTCTCGCGGTCGGTGACGTCGCCCGCTACGAAGGTGACGGCCGTTCCCGACTCGCCGAGATCCGCGGCGAGTTCGGCGGCGCCCGGGGCGTCGGCGCCGCGCCGCGACATGAGCACGAGGTGTTCCGTGCCGGCGGTCGCGAGCCACCGGGCGAGGTGCCCGCCGAGGGCGCCGGTCGCGCCCGTGAGCAGGACGGTGCCGTTCGGGCGCCAGGGCCGTGCGGGACGTGCCGAGCGGTCGTGCACCAGCCGGGCCGCGTGGACGCCCGTCGCGCGCACGGCGAGCTGGTCCTCCCCCGCTCCCCCGGCGGCGAGCACGGCCATGGCCCGCTGCCAGAGCCGGGGGTGCGGATCGTCCGGCAGGTCGATGAGTCCGCCCCAGCGGTCGGGCTGCTCCAGTGCCACGACCCGGCCGAGTCCCCAGACGGCGGCCTGCTCCGGGTGTGTGGGGCCCTCGCCGCCGGATACGGCCACGGCGCCGAAGGTCACGCACCACAGCCGCGTCCGCGGGTACGCCTGCGTCAACGCCAGCACCCGCGCGGGGTCGGTGAGCAGCGACAGCACGCCCGTGTACGCCGCCTCGGGGCCGGCGGCCGGTCCGGTCACGACCGTCACCTCGGCACCGGCTGCCCGCAGCGCGCTGTCGGCCGCCTCGACCCGTTCGGCGGGCGTGTCCTCGTCGGCCGCGAGCAGCCACGCCCCGTCCAGGGTGCCCGAGGCCGGCGTACGGACGGGCCGCCAGGCGATCCGGTATCGCAGCCCAGCCAGCAGCGCCTCCTCACGGCGCTGGCGACGCCAGTCGGCGAGCACCGGCAGCACCGCGTCCAGCGGGGCGCCGCTGTCCACGCCCAGTTCTCCGGCGAGCGAGTCGGCGTCGCCCTGGTCGACGAGTTCCCAGAACCCTCCGTCGGCGACGCCGTCGCTCTGCGCCCGGCGTCCGGGGCGGGCGTGGTCGGGCAGCCAGTACCGCTGCCGTTGGAAGGCGTACGTGGGCAGATCGACACGGCGGGCGCCGGTCCCCTCGAACAGCGCGGACCAGTCGATCTCCGCGCCCCGGACGAAGAGTTCGGCGACGGCGGTCAGCAGCGTCTCCGCCTCCGGGCGGTCCTTGCGCAGGGTCGCGGCGGCCGGTACGTCACCGGCCGACGCGGTGAGCACCGGGTCGGGGCCGATCTCCAGGAAGCGCCCGGCACCCAGGTCACGGGCGGCGGTCAACGCCTCGTGGAAGCGGACCGGCTTGACGATCTGCTCGGCCCAGTAGGTGGGGGTGGTCCAGTCACCGTCGGACAACGCAGCGCCCGTCAGCGTGCTGACGGCGGCCACGGTCGGCCGGTGATAGGTCACCCGCTCGGCCACCGCCGTGAACTCGGCGAGCACCGGCTCCATCAGCGGCGAGTGGAAGGCGTGCGACACCTTCAGCCGGGTCGTGCGTCGTCCCGCGTCCCTGGCCCGCCCGGTGACGGCCTCGACCGCTGCCCCGGTGCCGGAAACCACCACCGACGTCGGCGCGTTGACGGCGGCGATCACCGCACCGTCCGCGAGCCACGCGGCGGCCTCGGCCTCGGAAGCCTCCAGCGCCGCCATCGCACCGCCCTGCGGCAGCGCCTGCATCAACCGCGCCCGAGTCGCCACCAGGCGTACGGCGTCGGCGAGTTCGAACACACCGGCCGCGTGCGCTGCGGCGAACTCGCCCACCGAGTGCCCCAGCAGCAGCTCCGGCCGCATGCCCCAGGATCGCAGCAACGCCACCAGCGCCGACTGCAGGGCGAACAGGGCCGGCTGCGCGTAGCCGGTGCCGTCCTCCGCCTCTTCGGCGAACAGCACCTCCTTCAACGGCCGTGCGAAGCCGAGCTCGGCGTCGAACAGCTCGCACACCTCGTCCAGCGCCGCCGCGAACACCGGGAACGTCTCGTACAACTCCCGGCCCATGCCGGGACGCTGACTGCCCTGACCGGTGAACATCCACGCCGTACGGCCCTCCGACACCGGCCCGGTGACGAGGGGGCCGGGGTGAAGGGCGACGGCGCGGTGCTCGAGGGTCGCGCGGGTGGTGGCCAGGGACCGGCCGATGTCGAGCGGGTCGGCGTCGAGTGCGGTCAGGCGGTGCAGTTGGTCCCGCAGTGCTTGCTCGGTGCGCGCCGACACGGCCCACGGCACCACAGGCAGGTGCGTGGCCGGGTCCTCGGCCGGGTCCGGCTCCTCGGTGGCGGGGGCCTCTTCGATGACGAGGTGGGCGTTGGTGCCGCTGATGCCGAAGGAGGAGATGCCGGCCCGGCGGGGTCGTTCCCCGCGCGGCCAGGGGCGCTCCTGCTGAAGCAGCCGCAGCGTTCCGTGCGACCAGTCGATGTGCGGGGAGGGCTCGTCGGCGTGCAGGGTGCGCGGCAGCCGCTCCTCACGCAGGGCCATGACCATCTTGATGACGCCGGCGACACCCGCGGCGGCCTGGGTGTGGCCGATGTTGGACTTGACCGAGCCGAGCCACAGCGGCCGGTCGCGGTCCTGACCGTAGGCGGCGGTGAGGGCATGTGCCTCGATCGGGTCGCCGAGCCGGGTGCCGGTGCCGTGTGCCTCGACGGCGTCCACGTCCGCAGGGGACAGGCCCGCGTTGGCGAGGGCTTGGCGGACGACGCGCTGCTGGGCGGGGCCGCTGGGTGCCGTGAGACCGTTGGAGGCGCCGTCCTGGTTGATGGCGCTGCCACGGATCACCGCGAGCACTTCGCGGCCCTGGCGCCGGGCCGCGGCCAGCGGCATCAGGACCAGCATCCCGGCGCCCTCGCTGAGCGAGAACCCGTCGGCCCGTGCGGAGAAGGCCTTGCATCGGCCGTCGGGTGCGAGGGCCCGCTGGCGGGAGAACTCGGCGAACATCTCCAGGCTCGGCAGGACGGTCGCGCCGCCGGCGAGGGCGGTCGTCGCGGCGCCGCCGCGCAGGGCCTCGCAGGCGAGGTGGAGGGCGACCAGGGAGGAGGAGCAGGCGGTGTCGACGGTGAGGGCGGGGCCCTCCAGGCCGAGGGTGTAGGAGATACGGCCGGAGGCGACGCTGACGGCGTTGCCGGTGAGGAGGTGGCCGGCGACGTCGGTGGCGGCGGTGGCGGCCGCGCGGTCGTAGTCGACCGTCATGAGGCCGAGGTAGACGCCGGTGGCCGTGCCGCGCAGCGTGGTCGGGTCGATGCCCGCGCGCTCCAGCGCCTCCCAGGTCGTTTCCAGCAGCAGCCGCTGCTGCGGGTCCATCGCGAGCGCCTCGCGTGGGCTGATCCCGAAGAAGGCGGCGTCGAAGTCGGCGGCGTCGCGCACGAATCCGCCCTCGCGCTGGAGGAAACCGCCGGCTGCGGTGCCGCTGGGGTCGTGGCGTCCCTCGATGTCCCAGCCGCGGTCGTCGGGCAGGGGTGTGACGGCGTCGGTGCCGTCCAGGAGGAGCTGCCACAGGGCCTCGGGCGAGTCGGCGTCGCCGGCGAAGCGGCAGGCCATGCCGACGACGGCGATGGGCTCGTCGGAGTGCGCGTGACCGCTCGTGCCGGCCGGGGCGGTGGAGGTGGTGCCGTGGAGCTGGTCGTACAGGTGGTGGCCGAGGGCCGCCGGGGTCGGGTAGTCGAAGGCGAGGGTCGGGGCGAGGGGCAGTCCGGTCGCGGCGCGCAGGCGGTCGCGGAGGGCGACGGCGGTGGCCGACTCGAGGCCCTGGTCGCGGAAGGAGACATGGGCGGGCGCGCCGTCGGGCCGTTCGAGCAGGTCGGCCACCTGGGTGCGGACGAGGTCGACGAGGGCGGTGCGCCGGTCGGGTTCGGGCAGGTCGGCGAGGCGGTCGCGGAGGGCGGCCGCCTGGACGCCTACGGTCGCGCCGATGGTGTCGGGGTCCTCGACGGCGGCGGCGTCGGCGAGGCCGGCGGGCAGGTGGGCCGGGTCGGTGGCGTGGTCGTGCAGGGCGGCCCAGTCGGGTTCGCCTCCGCCCGTCCAGTACTCGGCGACGGCGCGCTGGAAGCGGTCGGCGCCTCCGGCGTCGCGGCGCAGGGTGGTGTGGACGGTGCCGGTGACGCCCGCGCCGGTGAGGACGGTCTCGATGCCGGGCGCGAGCAGGGGATGCGGGCTGATCTCCAGGAAGTGGCGGTGGCCCGCGTCGAGCGCGGTGCGGACGGCGGCGACGAACTCGACGGTGTCGCGCAGGCAGGCGGCCCAGTGGTTCCCGTCGAGGGTGACGCCGTCGAGGGCCGTGCCGGCGGAGGCCGCGTAGAAGGGGACGCGGGCCGCGCGGGGGGTGAGGCCGGTGAGGTCGGCGCGGATGAGGTCGGTGATGTCGTCGATGTGCGGTGAGTGGGCGGCGACGCCGTAGTCGACGGTGCGGGCGCGAACGCCCTCGGCGGTCAGCTCGGCGAGGAGTTCGGCCGCGGCGTCGGCGTCGCCGGAGACGACGCCGTTGTCGGGGCCGTTGACGGCGGCGAGGACGAGCCTGCCGTGCCAGGGCGCGAGGCGTTCCCGCAGTCGTTCGACGGGCATCAGCACGGACACCATGTCGCCGCGGCCGTGCAGGGCGCGCTGTGCCGTGCCCCAGCTCGCGGCCGCGCGGGCCGCGTCATCGAGGCTCAGGGCTCCCGCGACGCAGGCGGCGGCGATCTCGCCGAGGCTGTGTCCGACGACCGCCGCGGGCCGTACCCCGGCGCTCTCCCAGAGGGCGGCCAGCGACACCATCACGGCGAACAGGGCGGGCTGGGCGACCTCGGGCGTGTCAAGGGCGGCGGCCCCGCGCAGGACGTCCACGATGTCGTGGTCCAGGTGCGGGGCGAAGGCGTCGGCGCACTGCGCCATGCGGCGGGCGAACACCGGTGAGGTGTCGAGGAGTTCACGGGCCATGCCGGGCCACTGGGAGCCGTGGCCGGGGAAGACGAAGACGGGTCCGCTGTCGCGGGCGACGGCACGGCCCTCGGTGACGTGGTCGCAGAGGGTGCCCTCGGCCAGGGCGTCCAGGGCCGCGGCGAGGTCCTCGGGGGTGGTCGCGGTGACGGCGGCGCGACAGGGGTGGGTGGGGTCGGCGCTGTTCAGCAGGGCCGCCGCGATACGGTCCGGCGCTCCGTCGCGGGCGAGGGTCCGCAGGATGCGGGCCTGCCCCCGTACGGCCCGGGTGCCCCGTCCGGTCAGGAGCCATGGGCGTGGGGTGCCCGCGAACGGGCGGGTGGCCGAGGTGGAGCGAGCTTGTTCGGACACGTTTCTCTCCCGCGGATGACTCGTCGCCACGTTTTCGGAAACCGGGCCGGACCTGTGGGGCGTCGGGCGCGCGTCGGCCGGGAAAGTGGGGGGTGTGGCCTGATTCGTTCGCGCTGCTGGTTCGATTATTCGGACAGTCGACTGGGGGAATCACAAGGACTGGACCGCGCCCCGGAATCACGACGGCGCCGACGGGCCGCTCGGGGGCGTCGGCGGAGCTGTTCGGAAGGGCTCGTCACATGACGGCCAGGCGCTCCAGGTGCGTTACGGCCGCGTCGATGCCCGGCAGGGCGAGCATCTCCTTCTGGGCGCGTCGCGCCTCGTCGGCGACGGTCTCGTCGGCCAGCAGGCGACGGCAGGTCTCCACCATGGGTGCGGCGCCGCGGGCCGCGATGTGTTCGCCGAGTCCGAGAGCGGCGACGCGCAGCGCGTTGTACTGCTGGTCGCCGAACATGGGCCGTACCGCCATCGGGACGCCGGCCCGCACGGCCTCGCGGATGCTGTTGTAGCCGCCGTGGGTGACGAACAAGTCGGCGTGTTCGAGCAGGAGTTGCTGCGGGAAGCGGTCGACGACGCGGACGTGGGGCGCGGCCCTGGTGGTGTCGACGGGCATGCCGAGCGTGGAGACGACGGCCGCGCAGTCCATGGCGGAGAGGGCCTCGACGACCGTGTCGAGGGGTTCGGCGGGGTCGTACACGGGGATGGGGGCGCCGAACTCGCGGGCCTTGTCGAGGAATTCGAGGACGGTAGCGGGCAGTCCGGTGCCGAGGGAGGCGAGCACGAGAGGCCGGTCGGCGGGCAGTTCGGCGAACCAGTCGGGCAGGCTCTCGCCGCGGGTGACGGTGCGGGGCTGGCGGTAGGCGACGGCGTCGGGGGCGCCGGGGCGGGCGAAGGTGTAGGGAGTGGGCATGCAGTCGAACCGTCCGTGCCGGTAGACGGCGCCCGGGTCGTCGGTCTCGGGCAGGCCGAGCTCGCGGCGCCGGTCGTTCAGCAGCGGGAGCAGCAGCGCCGGGTCCAGGAACTGGCCCGAGCCGGAGGGTGCGGGCACGTGCGGCACGCCGAGGGTTTCGGCGACGAGGAGCGCGGCGAACTCGTAGCCGTCGCGAAGGATCACGTCGGGGCGGAAGTCACGGGCGAGGGGCAGCAGCAGGCCGTAGGCGTCGGCGAGTTGGGGGCCGCAGCCGAGGGTGGCCCACAGCTCGTGGGCGAAGCGGCTGAACTCCTTGGGGATGGGCAGCCTGCCCTCGAACAGCAGCCGCATGCCCTGGGCGGTGATGTCGGGGTAGACGCCCTCGACGCGGGCCCGCTCGCCCGTGAGCACGGGTGCGAGTTTGTCGGCCGTCACGACGAGGACGTCGTGGCCGGTCTCGCCGAGGGCCCGCACGAGCGGCAGGCAGGCACGCGCGTGGGAGGGCGAGCCGGTGATACTGCACAGCACCCGCATGGCGAGGGACCTTTCTGTTCGAGGGCGGGACGGGATGTCTTGCGCCCGTTCGGGGAGTTCTTCTCCACGCCGGTCGCGGCGGACATCTATACGGCGGTCAGGGCCGGCTCGACCGGGCTGGTGCCGGTGCCGTGCCAGGCGAGCCCCGCGGCGCTGAGGGCGGCCGGGTCGAGGTGGTTGCGCGTGTCGACGACGAGAGGGCGGTGCAGGTCGGCCGCGACGCGGGTCCAGTCGAGGCCGTGGTAGTGCGGCCACTCGGTGCACAGGACCAGTACGGAGGCTCCCTCGGCCACCTGGTGGGGGTCGTCCACGACGGTGATGTCGGCGGGGAGTTCGGTGTGCCGGGTGACGGGGACCGCCGGGTCGTGGGCGGTGAGTTCGGCCCCGCGGCGGGCGAGTTCGGCGGCGAGGGCGAGGGCCGGTGAGTCGCGCAGGTCGTCGGTGCCGGCCTTGAACGTGAGCCCGAGCAGCCCGATCCGTACGCCGGCGAGGGATCCGTCGCCGGCGCCGCACAGCCGGGCGATCTTGTCGGCGATCCGGGTCCGCTGGTGGGCGTTGGTGTCGATGGCCGCCCGCACGAGCGGGAAGTCCACGCCGAGGGCGTCGGCGGTGCCGAGTAGGGCGCGGGTGTCCTTGGGCAGGCAGGAGCCGCCCCAGCCGGGTCCGGGCCGTAGGAACGCGCCGCCGATGCGGTGGTCCTGGCCGAGGGCCGTGGTGACCCGGCCGATGTCGGCGCCGACCTCCTCGCACAGCTCGGCGAGGGCGTTGACGTAGGACAGCTTGACGGCGAGGAAGCAGTTCGCGGCGTACTTCACGAGCTCGGCGCCGGCCGCGTCGGCGATGACGACGGGCGCGTCGACTCCGGCGTACAGCTCGGCGACCTGGGCGGCGGCCCAGGGGCTGTCGGAGCCGATCACGACCCGGTCGGGCTGGAGGAAGTCGCTGACGGAGGTGCCCTCGCGCAGGAACTCGGGGTTGCTGACGACGCCGACGTCGGTGCGGCCGAGGGCCGCGGTGACACGGGCGGCGGTGCCGACCGGCACGGTCGACTTGGTGACCAGGACGCTGTCGGGTTCCAGCAGGGTGCGGATCTCCTCGACGACGGCGTCCACGGCGGTCAGGTCGGCGCGTCCGTCGGGACCGGTGGGGGTGCCGACGCAGATGAACACGGTGCGGGCGCCGCGTACGGCGTCGGCGGCGCCGACGACGAAGCGCAGGCGGCCCGCGTCGAGCCCGGCCCGCACCAGCTCGGGCAGGCCCTCCTCCAGGATGCGCACTTCGCCGCGGTTGAGTTCCGCGACCTTGACCGGGTCCAGGTCGGCGCAGACCACCCGGTGTCCGAGCGACGCCAGGCAGGCTCCGGCGGTGAGTCCGACATAGCCGGTGCCGATGACGGCGATGGTGTGGCGGTGCACGGCAGCCACCTCGATTCTCGCTAACTTCGCTGCGGTCAGAGGCCGATGAGCCGTGCGCTGATGGACGCGGCGGCCCGGACGGCCAGGGCCACGCTGTACAGCGTCGGGTTGACGGCGGTGGCGGTCGGGATGACCCCGTTGCCGCCGACGTAGAGGTTGTCGAAGCCCCAGACGCGGCTGTCGGTGTCGCACACCGAGGTGCCGTCGTCGACGAGGCCCATGCGCACGGTGCCCTGGTAGTGCTTGGAGCTTCCGGCGGGGAACAGCTCGGGTCGCTCCAGGAAGTCGCCGCCGAGGGCCTCGGCGACGGCGTCCTGGTCCGCGCGGGCCTGTTCGGCACCCGCGAGGTCGCGTGCGGTGAGGTCGTAGTGGACGGTCATGTCGGGCATGCCGTAGGCGTCGGCCTCGCTGGTGGAGAACTCGATACGGTCCTCGGCGCGGATCTCCTTGGCGCCGTACCAGACCATGCCGACGAACAGCGCCGGGTCGACGCCCTCCAGCGGTGAGGTGTCGATGGTCATGACCTGGCCGTGGTTGCGGCGGCCGGGGTCGGCGAACGGCACCCAGAAGCGGCCGGTCTCCAGGTCGCGGATGTCGCCCCCGAACTCGACCGTGCCGCGGGCCGCGGGCCCGGCGACGGGGCCGTCCTTGACGTGGACGGAACTGACGGTCTTGGGCTGGTCGTTGAGGTAGCGGCCGAGGGCGTCGGGGCGGATGCCGGAGGCCCACAGCAGCTGCGGGGTGCGCAGCGCGTCGGCGCAGACAGCGACGGCGGAGACGCGGACGGCGAACTCGGTGCCGGTCGGCAGGTGTTCGAGGAGGGCACCGGTGACCTTGCGGCCGGTGAACAGCAGTCGCCGGCACATGGTCTCGTCGGCGATGCGGAAGCGTCCGTCTCCCGCGGTGGCGCCGGCGTTCGCGAGCGGGCCGAGGACGGTGTCCGGTCCGGCCCACAGCGGGCGGCGCCCCGGGCGGGGGGTGCAGGCGAGCGGCATGGTGCCGACGCCGCGGCCGACCGGGTAGTCGTCGTCGAAGAGCTGGCCGAGCGTCTTCAGGACGAGCTCGCCTGCCTCCGTGGCGGGGTAGGCGTCGCGAGTGACCCTCAGCAGGTGCTCGGCGACGGACAGGGCGGCGTCGAGGTCGTCGCCGGGCAGGAACGGCAGCCGTTCGGTGTCCAACGGGCGGGGGGCGGTGCAGGCCCAGTGCACGCCCATCCCGCCGAGGTTGCTGGACATGACGGCGGCCGGCATGCCGAACTGCTCCGGCTCGTCGTCGCGGCGGGCCCGCAGCAGATGGGTGCCGCGGTCCGCGTACTTCTTCACCAGGGCGCCGTCCTCACCGGGCGCCGTCTCGGGATCGCGCCCCTGGGAACGGGCCTGGGCCGCGGCCCGCTCCGCTGCGGGCAGGTTGCCGAGGTGCAGCCCGGCCTGCCCGGTCAGGCGCGGCCCGAGGTCGGCCATCAGGATCCGGGCGTGCGGTACGGCGTCGTACACCCGGCGGGCGATGGCCGACCCCACCGGGCCGCTTCCGACGACGAGCAGGTCGACCGTCGGCGGAAGTTCGGGACAGCTCATGGTGGCGCGACTCTCCTTCTGTGGGTGCGGGTGCGGTGGGGGTCAGGGGGCGACGTGCCCGCCGTGTCCGTCAGGTCACAGGGCCGCGCGGCTCGCGGCGTAGTAGTCGCGGACCTGCTGGGCGAAGGCCGGATTCATCTGGGCCTTGGCGAGGATCTCGGCGGGCGGGGTGAACTCGTCGTCGAGGGCGTTGGCGAACTTGGCGAAGCCGGCGCGCAGTTGGGCCTCGATGACGGCGGGCCAGGCGTTGGGGATCTTCCACTCGTCCTCGTAGCCGGTGGCGAGGAGGTGGGTGACGGCGGTCTCGACGACGTCGGTGCGGCTGTGGGCCTGGGTGGGCCTGCGGACGGGCTGGAACACGGACAGGTCGTGCCGGGTGTCCTCGCCGAGGATGCGGCGGGCCATCTCGTCGGCGAGCAGTGGCGACAGGTGCAGTCCGTCGCGGTAGGTGCCGGTCATCATCCACAGGCCGTCGAGGCCGGCGCCGCCGACGAGCGGGAAGCCGTCGAAGGCTACGGGCCGGTTGCCGACCTGGATCTTCTCGATGCCGGCGGTGTCGAGGTCGCGGCGCAGCTGACGCAGGGCGCAGCCGAGCAGGAAGGTGGCGTCGCGGATGGACGGCACGTCGGCGGGCTCGGGCTCGATGGCGTTGGTGGCGCCGAGGTAGACGTGGCCCTGGCCGCGCGGCACCAGGTGCAGACCGCAGGCGAAGGCACGGTTCGGGGTGCGCAGCACGCTGGTCGGGCCGGGCACGTCCGGGTTGACGCGGGCGACGACGGAGACGCCGACGCCGGCGCACAGCCGCGGGATGCTGCCGTTCAGGGCGGGCACGGTGTCGAGGAGGGTCTGGGAGGCGGCGCCGGCGGCGAGGACGACGTGGCCGGCGGTGAGCGTGTCGCCGCTGGTGAGCTTGACGCCGGTGATGCGCTCGCCCTCGGTGATCAGGCTCTCGCCGAAGCCGTCGAGGAGGGTGGCGCCGGCCTTCAGGAGCGCGCTCTGCAGCCGGGCCAGCAGACGGCCGGCGTCGACGGCGTGCTCGCCGGGGATGAACATGCCCATCAGGGGCCGGGCCAGCGGGTCGGGGTCGAGCCAGCCGAGCTCGGCCGGGTCGATGTCCTCGTACGGCTCCTTGTAGTCGTCCAGGGTCTTGCGGATGGCGGCGTAGTTGGCGGAGTCGATGCCGGGCACGCCCACCGAGTTCAGCAACATCACGGTGCCGTCGGCGCAGCGCAGGTCCTCGTCCTCGCCGGTCTCCTCGGACAGCTGGTCCAGCCAGTCGTCCCACAGGCGGGTGGCCTGGACGCCGAGGTCGAGCTTGGCGCGTCCCTGCTCGCTGGCGACGAGGGTGGAGGTGACCTCGCCGAAGGTGCCGAGCATGGCGCCGGCGGCGGTGGAGGCGGCCCAGGGCCGGTCGGTGCGGCCGAGGACGGCCACCTTGGTGCCACGGCGGGCGAGGGTCAGGCCGAGGGACAGGCCGAGCACACCGTTGCCGACGACGAGGACCTCGAAGGTCGAGCCGGCCGGGTTGTCGCTGGTCATCGCTTTCGTTCCCATCCTGTGAACCGCCGCGCCGGGCGCGGGGTGCGCGAAGTCGGTGTCGGGTTCGCTGTCGGGGTCGTCGGGTTCCGGCGGCGTCAGGCGGCCGGGGAGGTGCCGGTGCGGGGCAGTTCGGTCAGGACCTTGGCCACCGCGGTGGCGACGTCGTCGACGTCCTGGCGGGTGCCGAGCAGGGCCTGGTGGCCGATCAGCACGCCGTCGCGGCCGACGCGTTCGGCGTTGGGGCAGTACTCGGCGAGTTCCTCGGGCCGGATGTCGCGGGTGGTGCCGGTCCAGAAGGCGTCGGTGCGGTGCAGGGGCTGGTGGCTGCCGAAGGCGGGGATGCCCTCCATCAGCAGCGCGAGCGCGACGGTGTCGCGGTCGAGTCCGCCGAGTTCGTCCTGGTCGAGGACGAACGTGGTCATGTAGTGCGGGGTGCTGGTGCAGCGCGGGTCGCGGCCCTGGAGTTGGATGCCGGGGATCTCGCCGAGTGCGGCGGCCAGTTCGGTGTAGCGGGCGGAGCGGCGGGCGTTCTGGTCGGCGAACCGGGCGAGTTGGGCGCGCAGCAGGGCGGCGGTGAGTTCGGAGATGCGGAAGTTGGAGGCGGCGGTGGCGAGGTGGAGTTCGCGGGTGCGGCCGCAGTTGTGCCGTACCCAGGCGTCGTCGTAGGTCTCCTCGTCGGGCAGCAGCAGGGCTCCGCCCTCCCCCGCGGTGATGACCTTGGTGCTCTGGAAGGAGAAGGTGGCGATCGAGCCGAGCGCGCCGAGGCCCTTGCCGTGCCAGGTCGCGCCGTGTGCCTGGGCCGCGTCCTGGATCACGGTGACGCCGCGTGCCTCGGCCCAGGCGGTGATGGCGTCCATGTCGGCGACGTGGCCGCCGATGTGGACGGGGATCACCGCGCGGGTGCGGTCGGTCACGGCGTCCTCGAGGGCGGCCGGGTCGAGGCAGAAGGTGTCGGGGGTGATGTCGACGGGCACCGGGACGCCGCCGCGTCGCTGGACGGCGGTGGAGGTGGCGACGAAGGTGTAGGCGGGGACGATCACCTCGTCGCCGGGCTCGATACCGGCGAGTTCCAGGGCGAGTTCGAGGGCGTGGGAGCCGTTGGTGACGGCGAGCGCGGCGGGCGCCCGGCCGAACTCGGCGAACTCACGCTCGAACGCCTGGACCTCCTTGCCGCCGTGCCGCCCCCATTCGCCCTGCTGGAGGGCGCGGGCAAGGGCGAGGTTCTCCGTCTCGTCGTACTCGGGCCAGCGCGGGAAGGGCTGTGTCCGCACCTTGGGCCCGCCGTTCAGGGCCAGCATGGCCTCTCCCTCTCGGGGTGGTCGTCGCGGGGGCGGTGGCGGGTCAGCCGGGATAGGTGCCGAACCCGGTACGGGTGCCGTACGGGTCGAGCTGCATCGTGAGACCGCACTCGTCCTCCCAGCGCTTGGTGATCTCCACTCCCTCGGAGCGGTGGACGTCGTCGAGCATCACGGTGGCGCCGGGGGCGAGGTGGTCCCTCAGGACCGGTACGGCCGGGTAGCGGGCCATCTTGCGGCCCTGCTCCCAACCGGGCGGACCGTCGACGAGCAGCAGGTCGATCGGGCCGTGCTTGTCGGTGAAGGCGCCGACCTCGTCCGCGACGGTCGCCGGCTCGTACCAGCCGACGCTCTTGACCGCGGCCGGGTGCTCGGCGAGCGGGGCGTGCACGACGCGGGCGACCTCGCTCAGGCCCTCCTGCGCCAGCTGGTTGTTCACCCACCGGGCCCATTTCTCGTCGTGTTCCAGGGAGAGCATGTTGCCGTGCCCTCGCTGGGCGAGGTAGCGGGCGACGACGATCGTGGAGGTGCCGCTGCCGCACTCGACGAGGACCTTGCGGTCGCCGAGGGCGATGTCGTCGAGCAGCTTGATCAGTGCACCGGGTCGCAGCGACCACACGGAGAACGGCAGGTACGGGCCGTTCAGCAACGGGGAGAGCCGGATCCACGAGGCGAGGTCGTAGAACGCCCGGACGAACTGCGTGTCCATCTGCCTGCTCCTGTCTGGATTTCGATTCAGTGCCCGGCGAGGGCGACGAGGTGGTCGACGGCGGCGGTGACCTGGGGCAGCGCGAGCATGTGCCGCTGCGCGTTGCGCGCCCCGTGGGTGTGACTCGGGTCGCTCAGCAGCCGGTTGACGGTGTCGGCGACGTCGTCGGCTCCGGCGCTGGGCACCCGCAGCCCGAGCCCGAGCTCTTCGACGCGACTCGCGTTGTGCGCCTGGTCGCTCAGTTCGGGCAGGACGGCCATGGGGACGCCGGCCCGGACGGCCTCGCGGACGCTGTTGTAGCCGCCGTGGGTGAACAGGAGCTGGGCGGTCTCCAGCAGCAGCGGCTGCGGGATGCTGTCGAAGAGGTGCACGTTGGCGCCGACGGCGGAGGGGTCGACGGGCATGCCGCGGGTGGCGACGACGGCGGTGCAGTCCACCTGGGAGAGGCCCTTGACGATGGTGGTGAGCGGGTTGGCGTCGCCAGGCATGAGGGCGCCCAGGACGAGTGCCGGGTCGGCCTGGATGTCCATGCGCTCGAAGAGGTGTCCGGTGACCAGGCCGTCGAGGAACAGGGTGAGGATGCGCGGGAAGACGGCGCTGTGCATCAGCGAGGCGAACACGTTGGTGCTGGAGACCACCACGAGCGGCTTGTCGCCGGGGAGGTCGCGCAGCCACTCGGGGCCGGTCTCGGTGCGCACGATGGCGGACGGCTGCTGGTAGGCGAAGGTGCCGCCGATCTCGTGGGCGGTGAAGGCGTACTCGGGCGGCATGCAGTCGAAGCGGCCGTGGGCGTGGATCGCCTGAGCCGAGTCGCTCTCGGGCAGGTCCAGTTCGGCGCGGCGCTGGTTCAGCTCGGCCAGGGCCAGCTTCGGGTCGAGGTACTGGCCGCCGCCGGAGGGCGCGGTGACGTGCGGGATGCCGAGGGTCTCGGCGACCAGGCAGCCTGCGAACTCCACACCGCTGCGCAGAATGATGTCCGGCTTGAACTCCTGTGCAACGTCGTGGAGTTGACGGTAGGCGCCGGTGACGTGGGGACCGCAGGCGGTGGCGAGGAGGGTCTGCGCCGAGAACGGGTCGGCGGGCGAGAAGTCGATGCGCCTTTGCTGCAGCAGGCTGAGCACGATCTCGGCCATGTCGGTGAACAGCGGCAGGACGCGGATGTTCTCGCCCTCGAAGACGCCGGCCATATCCGGCGGCGAGACCACGGTGACCTCGTGCCCTGCCTCCGCCGCGGCGCGTGCCAGCGGCAGCAGGGCGCGTGCGTTGGACGGCGACAGCGCGAGACTGCAGAGAATGCGCACAACCATTCCTTTCCGTACGGAAGCGACGTTCGGCGACTTCGGCGGAACGGGGGCGGGAAGTCGGGCGCTACGCGCCGCCGGGCCGTCGGCCACGTCATGATGTGCCGCCGCTCTCGGTGTTTTCCCGAGTGTTCGGCGCTTTCCGCGCCGCTCGGCACCGAACCTAGGCGATCACCGTGTCTGCTCCCAGTTGGGTGTTTCCACTGGCGGGTAATCGGCGGGAGGGCAAGGCCAGACCTCGCGGCCGACGAGTGGAGCGCCGACGTCCGCCGACTCCTGGCCTGAAGCGACAGCGACGAACGATTGGATCACCAAGACGTCTGAGGGCAGCCGTTGAGGTGACGCATCCAGCGGCGGCAGCCGGCGCCCGGGGCCGACCCCGCTTGCCCCGCACGGGCGGCAGCCCGTCGACCAACGGCAGTGGGTGACGTCGCCTGCGGTGCCGCGGATGACGACCTGTCAGATCAGCCGGGCGATCTGCCGAATCACGGCGGAGTGTGCGGGCCGTGCGCCGTTCTCCCTGGCCGCGTCCCGCGCCGCCGGGGCGTACGAGGGTCCGCGAGGAGCTGCCGGACGGCCTCCCCGACCGTCTGCATGCCGTCGGCCGCCGTGTTCAGGGTAATAGGTACGCGGCGATCTCCCGCTCGAAGGCGCCCATGGCCGGCATGGGCACTTGGTTCACACCATCGCGATGTCAGCCGTTGGGCATGGACGTACCAGGGTCAGGCGATCAGCTGGGCCGCCGTGTTCTCGGTCCAGGCCTCGGCGCGGCGTCGGCGGTCCTCGCGCACCCTGCGGGGCACCAGCGCGTCGACGGCCTCGCGGGTGGCCGGGTGCCGGAAGGCGTAGCGCAGGGCGCCGGTGGCGGAGGGGTGCCGCGAGCGGCGCAGGAAGTCCCGGCGTTCCAGGTGGTCGAGCCAGTGCGCGGCCTCGGCGCGGTCGACGCCGCCGACCGCCGCGACGCCGTCGGCGCAGCACACGCCGCCCAGGGCCGAGGCACAGACGAGGACGGCCTTGGCGAGCGGCGGCAGCGTGTCGAGGTGGGCGGCGACGACTTGGCGGACGTGGCGCGGCATGCGCGGCGGTCCCGCCGCCGGGCGGCCGAGGCCGGTGGCGGTCAACTCCCTCGCGTACTCGACGGCGTAGAGGGGGTTGCCACCGACCCGGGCGAGGACGTCGCGCCGCATGTCGGCGGGCAACTCGCCGCCCCCGTCGGCGAGGAGGGCGTCGAGGAGGGCCGCCGAGGAGGGCTCGTCGAGCGGGTCGAGGGTGAGGGCGAGCGCGTCACGCCGGCCACCGCCCCAGGTGGGCCTGCGGTCGAGGAGTTCGGGGCGGGCGGTGACGGCGAGGAGCAGCGGTACGGGTCCGGCGGCGTCGGCCAGTTCGGTGACGAGGTCCAGGACGGGGTCGGGCGCGGTGTGCAGGTCCTCCAGGACGGCCAGCAGCGGGCGTTCGGCGGCGAGGCCGGAGAGCAGGAGCCGCCAGGCGGTGGCGAGGCCGGGCCAGTCCGCGGGGGCGGGCGGCTCGGAACGCAGCAGTGGGCCGAGCCGGTCGAGCAGCCAGGCGCCGCGCTCACCGGTGCCGAAGAGGGCGTGGACGGTGCGGGCGAGGACGTCGTGGCCGCAGTCGTCCGTGCCGGGCGTTGCGGTGGCCGACGCGAGGGTCCGTTCCAGCAGGGCGAGCGGCCGGTCGCGGTCGCACCAGGAGCTGTGCCCGGTGACGACCCGGTACCCGTGCGGTGAGCGGCGGGCGAGCCGGGCCAGTTCGGCCATGAGCCGGGACTTCCCGGCGCCGGGTTCGCCGAGCACGGTGAGCAGGCAGGGGCGCTGCCGCCGGGCCACGTCGCCGAGCGCTGCCCGCAGTTGTTCCACCTCGCGGTCCCGGCCCACCAGTGCGGGCGGCGTGTCCGTACGGGCCGTGCGGGTGCCGAGCGGTTCGGAGGCCCCGTCGGGTCCCGCGGGGCCGTAGGCGAGGGAGCGTTCCGTGCCGGCGCGGGTGGTGGCGCACACCCGGATGCCGCCGGGCGGCACGGTCTCCAGCAGGTCGGCGCAGCTCTTCGGTACGGCACCGTTCACGATCGGCACGGCGCCGGTGCCGTCGGCGGCGCAGGTGACGACGACGTCGCCGGTGGCGACGGCCACGCGGGGCGCGGAGCCGCCGTGCACGGGGACGGGGCCGCCCGCGCCGTACTGGCGCAGTCTGCGCAGGATCGCCCGGCCGGCCCGCACCGCGCGTTCGGCGTCGTCCTCGCGGGTGCGGACGACGCCGAACAGGGCGAAGGTGACCGGTCCGAGCACGCCGGAGACCTTGCCGCCGTGCCGGGCGACCTCGTCGCGGATGGCGACGGCCAGTTCGCCGGACAGCCGGGCGGCGTCCTCCGGGTCGCCGCCGAGTCCCTTTCCGAGGGTGGTCCGCACGAGCAGCATGGACAGTTGCTTGTGCTGCTCGGTGAGGACGCCGGCGGGCGCGGCGGGATAGGGGAAGGCGGTGGCCCGCGGTGGTGCGGGAAGCGCGGGTGGCGCCAGGGGCCGGGGTGCGGGGCGGGGGTCGAAGCCGACGGGGGCTGCCAAGGCGGCGGTGGCCGGGCGGGGCGTGCGCGGTGCACTGGCGGGCCGGTTACGGCGGGGCTCGCCGTCGAGGGCCATGATGGCTAGGGCGTCGGGCTGGCCGAGGACCGGGTCGTGGTCGAGGACGGCGCGTTCGACGGCGCGCAGCACCCGGCCCGGTTCCAGGCCGAGCCGGGAGGCCAGGGCGGTCCTGGTCCTGCGGTAGGCGTCCAGGGCGTCGGCCTGTCCGCCGCGGCGGTAGAGGGCGAGCATCAACTGGGCGCACAGCCGCTCGCGCGCGGGTTCGCGCTGCGCGTGGGTCTCCAGTTCCTCGAGGACGTCCTGGTGTCGTCCGCAGGCGAGTTCGGCCTCGTACAGGTCCTCGTGGGTGGCCGAGCGGGCCTGGGCGAGGGCGCGCAGTTCGGGCCAGTCGGTGCCCGACTCGGCGAGGTCGGCGAGGACGGGGCCGCGCCACAGGTCGAGGGCGGCGCGCAGGGTGCGGGCGGCGGATGTCCAAGCGCCGGCGGCGAGGTCGGCGCGGCCTCGGTCGGCGAGGGCACGGTAGGTGGACAGGTCGAGGTCGTCGCCGTCGACGCGCAGCAGATAGCCGGGGGCGTGGGTGAGGAGGACGGGGCCGCCGCCGGTGCCCTCGTCGGCGAGGAGGCCGCGCAGGGCGGACACCGCGTTCTGGAGCATCTTGCGGGCGGTGGGAGGTGGTTCGCCGTCCCACAGGGCCCGCATCAGGGCGCTGGTCGCGACGACCTCGTTGGCGTGCAGCAGCAGATGGCCGAGTGTGGCCCGCTGTTTGATGCCGCTCAGCACGACCGGGCCGCTGTCACCGAGGACCTTCAGCGGGCCAAGCACCTGGAATTTCATGCCGGTGTCGCTCCCGTTCGCTCCGGCCCGCAAAGCAAACGGAGGACCCGAAAGAGACGAAAGAGAGGATGAAAAGGGACGGCTCCCTCTCCCGGTGTTCCCGTCCGGTTTCCCCGAATGCGCCGAGCCGATTTCCGGTGCCGTTCTTGCCGTTCTCCGAGGTGTTTCCGATGAACCCGTACGGCCGTTCTCCGGGGCTCGCACCAGACCCGGAGAACGGCCGTCGGACATTCACCCTCTGAACCGGAAAGGATGCTATCGGCGTCCGGGCGGGGCGGTCACTGGGGAAAACACTGGTTCTGGACCGGCGTCAGGAGGCCCGCCAGCGCAGTGCCCTGTCGGCGATCCACAGCGACGCCACCGAGGCGACGGCGAGGACGGCCACGTCGAAGGCGAAGGTGCCGTCGATGTCCCCGGTGACACTGTGCCGGATCGCGTCGGCGCCGTAGCTGGTCGGCATGGCGTAGCTGATGACGCGCAGCGCGACCGGCAGGGACTCCAGCGGGATGAGCAGCGGGGCGCCCAGCAGCAGAAGGAAGTTGAGCATGTAGGTGACGATGGAGATGAGCTCGATCTTGTCGATGAGGCTGCCGATGACGAGGCCGAGCGCGGCGAGCGGGAGGGCGGTCAGCGGATACACGAACAGCAGCGTCGGCGACAGCGTGAGCCGGATGTCGTAGAGCGCCTCCACGGCGAGCAGGGAGGTGACCAGTCCCGGCGCGATGAGCAGGAGGCGGGCGGCGACGAACGCCGTCACGAAGGCCACTTTGCTGATGGGCAGCGAGGCGTAGTACATCATCGAGCCCTCGGCCTTGATGGCGCCGATGCGCTGGGCGATGGCCGTGGTGCCGAGCGCGGCGATGGAGAACACGCCGGAGCCGCTGGCGATGTACAGCAGGCTGGAGTGGTCGGTGAGCCCGCTGCCGATGCGGGAGAAGCCGAACACCATCGTCAGCGGCATGAAGATGCCGAAGACCATGTGGACGTGCCAGGACGTGCGCACGATCAGCATGTGCTCGAACCACAGGTACTTGAAGGACGTGCCGAAGGTGGCAAGCCGTGATGCGAGGGTGCGCCGGGGGACCCGGGCCGGCGCCGGGGCAGGCGGCGCCGGCCGGGGTGTGCGGGCGGCGGGCAGCGGTGCGCGCCGGGCGGGGGCGGGCGGGGTGGTCGCGGGGGCGTCGGGGGCGGGGGCCGCCTCGGGTGCGGCGCCCAGGGCGCCGACGGCGGCGAATTCCTTGGCGGGGGGCGGCGGTTCGGGTGAGTCGGTGGCCTCGGGTGCCGGCTCGGGCTCGGCCGGCTTCTCCGGTTCGCCGACGGGTGCGGGCTTGAGACTGAGGTAGACGTCCTCCAGGGTGGGCCGGGCGAAGCGGAAGTCGTCGACGCGGGTCACGCCGACGTCCGTGACCAGGACCTCCAGCAGGGGCTGGATCCGGTCGGGCGGCGCGGTGACGAGGTAGCTGCCGCTGCGGTCGCCGGGCGTGACGACGCCGATCCGGCCGAGCCGCGCGGCCTCCGCTTCGGTGAGGCTGCCGCCGTCGCGGACGAACAGCTCCAGGCGCGCCTGGGCGCCGGTCTGCTCCTTGAGTTCGCCGGGGGTGCCCATGGCGGTGATACGGCCGCCGTGCATGACGGCGACCCGGTGGATGGCCTTCTCCGCCTCCAGCACGTTGTGGGTGACGAGGACGACGGTCGTGCCGTCCTCGGCGGCGCGGCGCTGCACGATGTCCCAGATCAACCGCCGGTTGTGCGGGTCGAGTTCGTTGGTGGGCTCGTCGAGCACGATGAGTTCGGGCCGGCCCATCAGGGTCATGCCGAAGTTCACCAGGCGCATCAGGCCGCCGCTGAGCTTCTCCACCTGCCGGTCCGCGTAGGGCCCGAGACCCAGCTCGTCGATGAGTTCGTCGGTCTGGCGCCGGGCGTCCGCCTCGCTCTGGCCGCGCAGCCGCCCCGTGTAGTGCAGGGCCCGGCGCGCCTCGATCAGCCGCATCGACAGGCCGCGCTGCGGCAGGAAGCCGACGGTGGACTTCACCAGCTCGGGGTGGCGCACCACGTCGAAGCCGTTGACGGTGATGGAGCCGGAGGTGGGGCGCACCAGCCCCAGCATCTGCAGGACGAGCGTCGTCTTGCCCGCGCCGTTGGCCCCGAACAGGCCGAACACCTGCCCGCGCGGCACGTTGAACGTCAACCCGTCGTTGGCTCTGATGAGTTCACCGCCCCGGCCACGATAGGCGCGTACGAGATCACGCACCTCGATGGCCGGACCGTCGTCCGTCTTGACCATGCCCACGTCTCATCGCCTCTTCGGCTAAGGGACCCGGCCGTGCCGCTGGTCCGCCGTTCGTGCACCGGTTTCGCCCACGCTAGGCGGGGCGCGGCGGGGGACATCAGTGGAAGGTCTCCACCCCTCGGTCACCCGCCGCCGAGTTCGTCGTCGAGGAAGGCGAACATCTCGTCGTCCGACAGGTTGTCCGTGTCGAACTCCGTCGCCTTGCCCTGGTCGTTGCCGTCCGGGTCCGGTGCGCCGAGCCCCGACCAGCGGGTGCGCAGGACGTCGAGCCGCCCGGCGATCTGCCGGTGGGCCGCGCCGTCGGCGACCGGTTCCGGCAGAGTCGCGATCAGCTGCTCGACACGTTCCAGAGCGGCCAGCAGGCCGTCGGCCCCGGTCCGCTCGGCCGCGGGCGCGAGCAGCGCGTACAGGTGGCGGGCGACCGCCTCCGGAGTCGGGTGGTCCAGCGCGAGGGTGGCCGGCAGCCGCAGACCGGTGGCGGCGCTCAGCGCGTTGCGCAGTTCCACCGACATCAGCGAGTCGAACCCGAGATCGCGGAACGCCCGTACCGGCTCGACGTCCGTCGTGCCGCCGGGCCGGTGGCCGAGGACGCGGGCGGCCTGGTCGCGCACCAGCTCCAGTACGGCCGTACGCCCCTCGGACTCGTCCAACGTCGCGAGCCGCGCCACGAGCCCCGGATCGGTGGACCGGGCCGCGGACCGGCGTACCGGGACCAGCCCTCGCAGCAGTTCGGGCACCTCGTCGCGGGCGCGCAGCGCGGCCATGTCGAGCCGCACCGGCAGCAGCACGGGGTCCGCGGTCGAGGCGGCCCGGTCGAACAGGGCCAGGCCCTCGTCGGTGCGCAGCGGTGGGAAGCCGGCCGCACGCATCCGCTCGACGTCACGGGCGCTGAGCGCGCCGGCCATGCCGTCGGACTGCCGCCACGGTCCCCAGGCCAGGGAGCGGCCCGGCAGGCCGAGCCGGTGACGGTGCCGTACGAGCGCGTCGAGGAAGGCGTTCGCGGCGGCGTACGCACCCTGCCCGGCGTTACCGAAGGTGCCGGCAGCGGAGGAGAAGACGGTGAACGAGTCGACGTCCGGCAGCAGTTCGTGCAGATGCCAGGCGGCGTCCGCCTTGGGCCGCAGGACCGCGGCGACACGGTCGGGGGTGAGATGCGCGGCGGTGGCGTCGTCGAGGACGCCCGCCGCGTGCACCATGTGGCCGACGCGCCGACCGGCGAGGACGGCAGCGAGGGCGTCCCGGTCCGCGACGTCGCAGACCACCGCCTCGACGCGGGCGCCCTGCCGGGTCAGTTCGGCGACGAGTTCGGCGGCGCCGGGTGCGTCGGCGCCACGCCGGGACAGCAGGAGCAGGTCACGTACCCCGTGCCGGGCGACGAGATGGCGGGCGAGGACGGCACCGAGACCTCCGGTGCCGCCGGTGACGAGCACCGCTCCGCCGTCGTCGAAGGGCAGGCCGACGTCCGGACGGTTGTCGCCGCAGTCGAGGGCCGGGGTCACGCGCTCCAGCCGTGGCACCAGCACCTCACCGTCCACCACGGCCGCTTCGGGCTCCGTGACACTCAACGCCCGGGCCAGGCCGGACGGTTCCCCGGGCACGTCGAGCAGGCCGATACGACCGGGATGCTCGCTCTGCGCCGAGCGCAGCAGCCCCCACGCGGCGGCGGCACCCGGATCCGCCCCGGTGGTGGCCCCGCGCACCAGGACGACGAGCCGTGCCTCGGCGAAGCGTTCGCCGGCCAACCAGGTCCGGGCGAGGGCCAACGCCGCACGCGTGTGGGCGTGCGCGGAGCCGGCCGGATCGGCGCCGGTCACCCGCACCGGAGCGAGCACCAGGCCGTGGTGCGCGGCTACGGCGGTGAGATCCTCGTACGCCACCGCCTTGACGTCGGCCGCGGCCAGCTCCCCGGCGAGATCCTCGGGCAGCTCTCCGAGTACGGCGATCTCGGCGGGCACCTCGGCCGCCGACTCGCCGGCCGGCGTCCACGCGGTCCGCAGCAGCGCGTCCGGAGCGGCGGCGGACCCGGCACCGGCCATCCGGTCGCCGTCGACGGGCCGTACGGTCAGTCCGCCGACGGTGAGGACGGCCCGGCCCTCGGTGTCGGCGACCTCGATGCGCACCGTCCGCTCCCCCGTCCGCTCCAGCCGGGCACGCACCGTGCGGGCAGCCGAGGCGAACAGGGCCACCTCCTCCCAGGAGAACGGCAGCGCCGTACCCTCGCCGCCCGTGCCGGTGAAGCCGGCCGCGTGCAGCACCGCGTCGAGGAGGGCGGGGTGGACGCCGTAGCCGTCGGCGTCCGTCTCCGGCTGCAGGGACACCTCGGCGAACACCTCGGCGCCGCGCCGCCAGGCGTGTCGCAGCGCGCGGAAGGACGGCCCGTAGTCGAAGCCGGCGTCCGCCAATGTGTCGTAGTGCGTGGCGAGTTCGATGGCCTCGGCGCCTTCCGGCGGCCATACGGCCGGGCCGGCGACCGGCTCCTCGGCGGAGGCGTGAGTCAGAGCGCCGTGCGCGTACGCGGTCCACGGGGCATCCGTTCCGTCCCGGTCGGGGCGGCCGTGCACCGTGAAGGTGCGCCGCCCGGTGTCGTCGGCGCCGCCCACCCGCAGCTGCACTCCGATGGGTCCGCCGTCGTCGGGGAGCACGAGCGGGGCGACCGTCGTCAGTTCCTCGATGCGTGCGGCGCCGAGTTCGTCACCGGCCCGGATCACCAGCTCGACCAGGGCCGCACCGGGAACCAGGGTCCGGCCGAGCACCGTGTGGTCGGCGAGCCAGGGCTGCGCCTGCGGTGAGAGCAGACCGGTGAACACCGCGCCGTCACCGTCCGCGAGCAGCATCGCCGCACCGAGCACGGGGTGCCCGGCGGGCACGAGCCCGACGGAGCGTACCTCGCCCGCACCCTGGCCCGTACGGGGCTCCGGCCAGAAGCGCTGCCGCTGGAACGGGTAGGTGGGGACATCGGTGAGACGGGCGCCGGTCCCCGCGAAGTACGCCGCCCAGTCGACCGGGGCACCGTGTACAAAGAGTTGCCCCAGCGCGACGGCCAACGCCTCTTCCTCGGGGCGGTTCCTGCGCAGGGCCGCGACCGCGAGGGCCGCTTCGGGGGCGGACCGCTGGACCAGAGCGGTCAGGGTGCCGTCCGGACCGACCTCCAGGAAACGGGTCACGCCCTGCTCGGCCAAGGTGCGCACGCCGTCGGCGAACCGGACCGTCCCACGGACATGCCGGACCCAGTAGTCCGCCGCGTCCGGAGCGGCGAGGTCCCCGGTGAGGTTCGAGACGAGAGGAATGCGCGCCTCGCCGAAACGCAGAGGGGAGATCGCCGCGCGGAACTCGTCGAGCATCGGTTCCATCAGCGGCGAGTGGAAGGCGTGCGACACGTGCAGCCGGGTGGTGCGCCGGTCCTGCGGCAGGGCCGCGGCGACCGCGAGAACGGCCTCCTCCACGCCGGAGAGCACAAGCGAGGACGGACTGTTGACCGCCGCGATGCTCACCTCATCGGTGAGATACGGCGTGACCTCGTCCTCCGTGGCCTCGACCGCGAGCATCAGACCGCCCGCGGGCAGCGCCTGCATCAACCGCGCCCGCGCCGACACCAGCGCACACGCGTCCGCCAGCGACAGCACACCCGCCACATGCGCGGCGGCGATCTCCCCGACGGAGTGACCGGCCACGAAGTCCGGCCGTACGCCGAGGGATTCCGCCAGGCGGTACAGGGCCACCTCTACGGCGAAGAGCGCGGGCTGGGTGAACTCCGTGCAGTTCAGGGCGCGTTCGTCCGCGCCCCACATGACGTCCCGCAGACGCGGGTCCAGTTCGGCCAGGGTCGCGTCCAGGGCCTGGGCGAACACCGGGAAGCGGGCGTACAGTTCGCGTCCCATGCCGAGCCGCTGGGCGCCCTGGCCGGAGAACACGAAGGCCGTCGGGCCCTCGGCTGCCACTGCCCTGGCGCCTGCCGTCATCCCGTCCGCCGACGGCAGCAGCACCGCACGGTGAGCGAAGGAAGCCCGGCCGGTCGCCGCCGTGAAGCCGACGTGCACCGACGGCCCGTACGGCTGGAGTTGCCGTATCCGCGCGTCGAGTGCCTCTTCCGAGCGGGCCGTGACGACGAGGGGGACGATGCGCTCGGTGGCATCGGAGAGGGGTTCTTGCCCGGGGCCTGCTTCGAGGACGACGTGGGCGTTGGTGCCGCTGAGGCCGAAGGAGGAGACGGCGGCCCGGCGCGGGCGGTCGCTGTCGGGCCACGGCACCTGCTCCCGCACCAGTTCCACCGCGCCCGCCGACCAGTCCACGTGCGACGACGGAGCATCCACGTGCAGGGTGCGCGGGACCATGCCGTGCCGCATCGCCAGCACGCTCTTGATCACACCGGCGACACCGGCGGCGGCCTGGGTGTGGCCCAGGTTCGACTTCACCGAGCCCAGCAGCAGGGGCCGTTCGCGATCCTGACCGTAGGTGGCGAGCAGGGCCTGCGCCTCGATCGGATCGCCCAGCCGGGTTCCCGTGCCGTGCGCCTCGACCACGTCGACGTCCCGCGCCTCAAGGCCCGCCGACACCAGGGCCTGCCGGATCACCCGTTGCTGCGAGGGGCCGTTCGGCGCGGTCAGCCCGTTCGACGCGCCGTCCTGGTTCACCGCACTCCCCCGTACCACCGCCAGGATCCGATGGCCGTGGCGCACGGCGTCCGACTTCCGCTCCAGCAGCAGCACGCCGACACCCTCGCCCCAGCCGACACCGTCGGCCGAGTCCGCGAAAGCCTTGCAGCGGCCGTCGGATGAGAGGCCGCCCTGCCGGGAGAACTCCACGAAGGTCGTCGGCATCGACATCACCGTCACACCACCGGCCAAAGCCAACGAACACTCACCCGACCGCAACGCCTGCGCGGCCAGATGCAGCGCCACGAGGGACGACGAACACGCGGTGTCGATGGTCATGGTCGGGCCTTCGAGGCCGAGGGCGTAGGCGACTCGGCCCGACGCGATGCTCGGCGCGCTGCCGTTGCCGCGGAAGGCCTCGTACTCCTCCCCCGGCAGCAACTCGCGGTAATCGTTGTACATCACGCCCGCGAACACACCCGTCCGGCTGCCGCGCAGCGAGCTCGGGTCGATGCCGGCCCGCTCGATGGCCTCCCACGCGGACTCCAGCAGCAACCGCTGCTGCGCATCCGTCGCCAGCGCCTCCCGCGGACTCATCCCGAAGAACTCGGGATCGAATCCGGCGACATCGGCGAGGAAGCCACCGGCCCGGGTCGAGGACGTGCCGCTGTGGTCGGGGTCGGGGTGGTAGAGCCGCTCCAGATCCCAGCCACGGTCGGCCGGGAACTCGCCCACCGCGTCCACACCTTCGGACACGATCCGCCACAGATCCTCCGGCGACTCGACGCCACCCGGGTAACGGCAGGCCATACCCACGATCACCACCGGGTCGTCCATGACAGGCGTGGCGGGCAGGACGGCAGCCGGATCCGCCGTCGTACCCGCCAACCGCTCGCGCAGGTACGTCGCCAGCGCTTCGGCCGACGGGTGGTCGAAGACGAGGGTGGCGGGCAGTCGCAGACCCGTCGCCGTGGCGAGCGCGTTGCGCAGTTCGACGGCGGTCAGCGAGTCGAAGCCCAGGTCCCGGAAGGGGCGCCGGGGTTCGACGGCCCCGGCGTCGTCATGGCCGAGGACGGCCGCGGCACGGGCGCGGACCACGTCGAGGAGTACGGCCCGCTGTTCCTCCACGGTCCTCCCCGCCAGGCGACCGGGGAGGTCGCCGCCGGTGCTCGAACGGGTCCGGAGCAGGGCGCGGAGCAGCGGCGGGACGTCGGTACGCGACCGCAGGGCCGCATGGTCGAGCCGTACGGGCACCACGACCGGTGCTTCGCCGGCCGTAGCGGCGTCGAACAGGGCCAGGCCCTCCTCGACGGTGAGCGGGCGGAAGCCGGCGCGTGCCAGACGCTCGCGGTCGGTGTGGTCGAGGTCGCCGGTCATACCGTCCGTCATCTCCCACGGCCCGTAGGCGAGGGACGTCACGGGCAGGCCGAGGGCACTGCGGTGGGCGGCCAGGCCGTCGAGGTAGGCGTTGGCGGCGGCGTAGTTCGCCTGGCCGGTGCCTCCGAAGGTGCCGGCCGCCGAGGAGAGCAGGACGAACGCCCGGACGTCGGGGAGGAGTTCGTGCAGGTGCCGTGCGGCGTCGGCCTTGGGGCGGAGGACCGCGCGGAGGCGTTCGTCGGTGAGGGAGGTGAGAACGCCGTCGTCGAGGACGCCGGCCGTGTGGACGACGGCGCCGACGGTACGGCCGTTGAGCAGGCCGGCCAGTGCGGCGCGGTCCGCCACGTCACAGGCGGCGATCTCCACACCGGCACCGAACTCCGTCAGTTCGGCGCGCAGTTCGGCCGCACCCGGGGCGTCCGGCCCTCGCCGGGACACCAGCAGAAGGTCGCGTACCCCGTGGTGGGTGACGAGATGGCGTGCCAGCGCCGCGCCGATGCCGCCCGTGCCGCCGGTGATGAGCACGCAGCCCGGCCCGGTCCAGAGGGCACGGGCCTGCGCGGTGCCGGGCTCGTGACGGGTCAGACGCGGTGCGAGCAGCTCCGTACCGCGCACGGTGATCTCCGACTCGCCGCCTGTGTCGTAGGCGGCGAGGAGCCGGGCCGGGGGCGGGAGTTGCGGGGTGCTCGGGTCGCGGGTGAGCAGGGCGAGCCGGCCGGGGTGTTCGTTCGCCGCCGAGCGGACCAGGCCGCGGACGGCTTCGAGGACCGGGGTGTCGTCGTCGGACGTGACGACGACCAGGCGGGAGGTGGCGTACGGCGGTGCGGCGAGCCAGGTCTGGAGGAGGTGCAGGGTGTGCCGGAGCGTGGTGTGCAGATCGTCGGCGGTGATCTCGGTGAGGACGAGGTCGGCGGGCGTCGTGGTGCCGTCCAGGGCGTGCAGGATCTCGGCGTCCTGTGGCGCCCAGGCGGGGGCCGAACCCGTGGTGAGTACGGCCGTGCGAGCGGCCGGCGACGCTTCGGGATCCGGTACGGGCGCCCAGGTACGCCGGAACAGCGCGTGGGGGGCCGCCGTACGGGTCCAGGACGGCGGCCTGGTGACGAGGGAACCGACGGAGGCCACGGGCTTTCCCGTGGGGTCGATGACGGTGAGGCGGACGGTGTCCGTGTCCGTGTCGCGGACGATGTGGGCGCGCAGCACGCGTGCGCCCGTGCCGCCGTGCAGGTCCAGGTTCTGCCAGACGAACGGCAGCCCCGGCGTGCCGCCGGTGAGGACGGCGGCGTGCAGCAGGGAGTCGAGCAGCGCGGGGTGCGGGCCGAAGCCGTCGGTGTCCGTGTCCTCCGGCAGGGCGGCCTCGGCGAACACCTCGGCGCCGCGCCGCCGGACGGCGGTGAGCGCCCCGAACGGCGGGGCGTAGGCGAGGCCCGTGTCGGCCAGTTCGGTGTAGAAGCCGTCGAGGTCGACCGGCTCCGCGTCGCCGGGCGGCCATGGGACGGCCGTACCCGACTCGGGGGCCTGAGCAGTGGGGGCGAGCAGCCCGGCCGCGTGGCGCAGCCAGGGAGCGTCGGGGTCGTCGTCGGGCCGGGAGGAGACGGTGACGGGGCGCAGGCCCAAGTCGTCGGGCTCGGCGACGGACACCTGGAGGGCCACGGCCTCTCGGTCGGGCAGGACCAGCGGCTGTGCGAGGGTGAGTTCGGTGACGTGCCCGTGGCCGAGTTCGGCGCCGGCTCGGGCGACGAGTTCGGCGAGCGCGGTGCCCGGCAGCACGACCCGGCCGGCGACGCGGTGGCCCGTGGTCCACGGGTGGGTCACGGTCGAGACGCGGCCGGTGAACAGGGCGGCGTCGGCCTCGGCGAGGCGGACGGCCGCGCCCAGCAGCGGGTGGTGCACGGCGGTCAGCCCGGAGCCCCGGACGTCACCGCGGGCGGCCCCGGCGGCCGGCCAGTAGCGGCGGTGCTGGAAGGGGTAGGCGGGCAGTCGGGTGCGGCGGGCGCCGGTGCCGGTGAACAGCGCGGGCCATTCGACGGGCACACCGGTGGTGAACAGCCTCGCCAGCGCGGTGACCAGCGTGCTCTCCTCGGGGCGGCCCGGCCGCAGCAGCGGCACGGCGAGGATGTCGGTGTCCTCGCGCAGGATCGACTCGACGAGTGCCGTGAGCGCGGCGGTGGGGCCGACCTCGACGTACGTCCGCACCCCGGTGTCGGCCAGCGTGCGGACCGCGTCGCCGAAGCGGACGGTCTCACGCACCTGCCGCACCCAGTGGCCCGGGTCGGTCAACTCGCCTTCCCCTACGGCGGTTCCGGTCAGGGTGGACACGACGGGCAGGCGGGGCGGCTGGAGGTCCAGGGTGTCCAGTGCCTCCCGGAAGGCGGACAGCATGGGGTCCATGTGTGCCGAGTGGAAGGCGTGGCTGACGGGGAGGCGGGTGGTGCGTCGGCCGGGGAGCGCGGCGAGGGTGGCCTCGACGGCGGCGGGGTCGCCGGAGACGACCACGGCCGCGGGCCCGTTGACGGCTGCGAGGGTCGCCCCGGCCGCGAGGTGCGGCCGTATGTCGTCCTCGTCGGCCTCGACGGCGACCATGACCCCGTCCTCCGGCAGGGCGTCCATCAGCGTGGCCCGTGCGGTGACCAGACGGCACGCGTCGGGCAGCGTCAGGACACCGGCGACGTGCGCGGCGGCGATCTCGCCGACCGAGTGCCCGGCCACCACATCGGGGCGCAGTCCGATGGACTCCAGCAGCCGGTACAGGGCGACCTCGACGGCGAAGAGCGCGGGCTGGGCCGCGCCGGTGCGGTTCAGCGCGGCCTCGTCGGTGCCCCACAGCACGTCGCGCAGACCGGGTTCGAGCAGGTCCAGCGTCTCCTCGAGCGCGGCGCGGAACACCGGGAACCGATCGTACAACTCGCGACCGACGCCGAGACGTTGAGCGCCCTGACCGGAGAAGAGGAAGGCCGTCGGGCCGGGTTCGGCGGCGACTGCCCGGGCGATCTCGACGGAGCTGCCGGTGCCGGTGGCGAGGGCCACGGCGCGGTGCGGGAAGGCGGTGCGGGCGGTGGCCGCGAGGGTGAAGCCGACGTCTAGGACGTCGTCGCGGGTGGCGAGTTGCGCCGTACGGACGTCGAGGGCGGCGGCGCTGCGGGCGGACAGCACCCACGGGACCACTTCCGGCGTCACGGCCACGGAGTCCCGCTCGGGCTCCTCCTCCTGCGGCGGGGCCGCCTCCAGGACGAGGTGGGCGTTGGTGCCGCTGACGCCGAAGGAGGAGACGGCGGCCCGGCGCGGGCGGTCCGTCGCGGGCCACGGGGTGTCCTCACGCACCGGGCGTACCGCGCCCGACGCCCAGTCCACGTGCGTGGACGGAGTCTCGGCGTGCAGGGTCCGGGGCACGACTCCGTGGCGCAGGGCCAGCACCGTCTTGATGACGCCGGCGACGCCCGCGGCGGCCTGCGTGTGCCCGATGTTGGACTTGACCGAGCCGAGCAGCAGCGGCCGTTCGCGATCCTGACCGTACGTCGCGAGCAGGGCTTGCGCCTCGATGGGGTCGCCGAGCCGGGTGCCGGTGCCGTGCCCCTCGACGGCGTCCACGTCGGCCGGGGTGAGTCCGGCGGCCGCCAAGGCCTGGCGGATGACCCGCTGTTGGGCGGGTCCGTTGGGGGCGGTCAGGCCGTTCGAGGCGCCGTCCTGGTTGACGGCGGAGCCGCGCAGGACGGCCAGCACCGGGTGCCCGTTACGGCGGGCGTCGGACAAGCGCTCCAGCACGGCCAGTCCGACACCTTCACCCCAGCCGACGCCGTCCGCCCCGTCGGAGTACGCCTTGCAGCGGCCGTCGGCGGCGAGCCCTCCCTGGCGGTCGAACTCGACGTAGGTCGACGGGGTCGCCATCACCGTCACGCCGCCGGCCAGGGCGAGGGTGCACTCGCCGCCGCGCAGCGCCTGGGCAGCGAGGTGCACGGCCACGAGCGAGGAGGAACAGGCGGTGTCGACGGTGACGGCCGGTCCCTCCAGGCCGAGGGTGTACGCCACCCGGCCGGAGGCCACGCTGTGGGCACTGCCGGCGCCGCGCAGTCCGGCGTAGCGCTCGTCGGTGAGGAGGGTGCCGTAGTCGCCGTACATGACGCCGGCGAAGACGCCGGTACGGCTGCCCCGCAGCGACACCGGGTCGATCCCCGCGTCCTCGACGGCCTCCCAGGAGACCTCCAGGAGGAGTCGCTGCTGCGCGTCCGTGGCCAGTGCCTCGCGCGGGCTCATGCCGAAGAAGTCGGCGTCGAAGTCGCCCGCGCCGGTGAGGAATCCACCGCGCCTGGCCTCCTCCCAGCCGCGCTCCGCGGGTACGTCGCCGATCGCGTCGACGCCGTCGGTCACCAGCCGCCACAGGTCGTCGGGGGAACCGACGCCGCCGGGGAAGCGGCAGGCCATGCCCACGATCGCCACGAGGTCGTCGTCCGTGGCGGTGAGCCGGGCAGGCGGTTCGGCGGCGGCCGGGGCCGGGCCACCGGTCAGCCGCTCGTGCAGGTGTGCGGCGAGATCGGCAGCCGTCGGGTGGTCGAAGACGAGGGTCGCGGACAGCCGTAGGCCGGTGGCGGTGGCGATGCCGTTGCGCAGCTCGATGGCGGTCAGCGAGTCGAATCCCAGCTCTCGGAAGGGCCGTTGAGGATCGACGGCGTCGGCGCGGCGATGCCCGAGGACGCGGGCGACCTGCCCACGCACCAGGCCGAGCAGCTCGCGTCGCTGTTCCTCGGGCCCGAGTCGGCCCAGTGCCGCCCCGAGCCCCTCGCCGCCGGACACGGACGGCGCGGCGGCGGTACGGCGCCGGCCGCGGACGAGCCCGCGCAGCACCGCGGGTGCGGCGGACCCGGCGGCGCTCAGTGCCTGGGTGTCGAGGCTCAGGGGCAGCACGACGGGTTCGTCGCCGGCGAGGGCGGCGTCGAAGAGGGCGAGTGCCGTCGCCGTGGGCAGGGGCAGCAGCCCGGTGCGGGCCATGCGGGCCCGGTCGGCGTCGGTGAGCCGCCGGGTCATCCCGGCGGAGGCCTCCCAGGGGCCCCAGGCCAGCGACAGCCCCGGCAGCCCCGCGGCGCGCCGCTCGCGTACGAGGGCGTCCAGGCAGGCGTTGGCGGCGGCGTAGTTGCCCTGTCCCGCGCTGCCGAGCACACCCGCGGCCGACGAGAACACCACGAACGGCACGTCGGCATCCACGAGTTCGTGCAGATGGCGGGCGGCCTCCGCCTTCGGCCGCAGCACGGCCGTCACCCGCTCCTCGCTCAGCGCGGTGACCACGCCGTCGTCGAGCAGCCCGGCCGTGTGCACCAGACCACCGAGGGTCCGCCCGGCCAGCAGCCCCGCCAGCGCGTCCCGGTCGGCCACGTCACAGGCGGCGACCTCGGCACGGGCACCGGCCCGCGTCAGCTCGGCGACCAGGTCGGCGGCTCCCGGCGCCTGCGGGCCACGGCGCGAGACCAGCAGCAGGTTCCGCACACCATGCCGCTCGACGAGATGCCGCGCCACGGCGGCACCGAGCCCGCCGGTACCGCCGGTGACCAGGACGCTGCCCCGGTCCCACGCCGGCGACCGCCCTGCACCGGCCGTCACCCGGCCCAGCCTGGGCACCAGCACGTCCCCGCCCCGCACGGCGGCCTCGGGCTCGGCGCCGTCCAGGAGCAGGCCGAGTGCGCTGTGCAGCGCCCGCGGTGCCGGATCGGTGAGGGCGAGCACGGCCAGTCGGCCGGGGTGCTCGGCCGCGGCCGACCTCAGCAGTCCACGCACGGCAGCCATGGCGGGATCGTCGGAGTCCCGCGTCACCAGGACCAGTCGGCGCTCGGACTCTTGGGCGAGGGCCCCCTGGAGGACCCCCAAGGCGTCCACCACGGCGGATCGCGCTTGCGACCCGGCCGGCGGCAGCACCAGGACCTCGGCCTCGGCGCCGTCCTCGCTCACGACGAGCCCCGCCTCATGCAACGCCGCGCTGAGCGTGCCGTCGTCGTCCCCGGAGAGGCACAGCGTGCCAGGGCCGCGGGACGCCCGCGCGGCCGGCACCCACTCGACGCGGTAGAGCGGCCCGACCGAGGCCACCGCGTCCGACTGCCCGGCCGTGAGGGCACGGACCGCAAGCGCGTCGGCATCGGCCACGGGCTGCCCCGTCGGGTCGGCGAGGGTCACCCGGACACGATCCGGCGCGACGAGGGCCAGCCGCGCCCGCACGGCCGTCGCGCCTTCGGCGTGCAGCGTGACGCCCTCCCAGGAGAACGGCACCACACCGTCCCCGACCAGCAGCGAAGTGCCCTGCAGAGCGGCGTCGAACAAGGCGGGGTGCAGAGCGAAGCCACGCGGCCCGATCCCTTCGGGCAGCTCGGCCTCGACGAAGACCTCGTCACCGCGCCGCCAGGCGGCGCGCAGCCCTTGGAAGGCGGGGCCGTATCCGAACCCGGTCAGCGCCCGGTCGGCGTAGAAGGTGTCGAGCGGGACGGGGTCGGCACCGGTCGGCGGCCAGACCGCCAACTCCGGTTCGGGGACGGGTACTTCCTCCTCATCGTCCAGCACGCCGGTCGCATGGGCGGTCCACGGCGCCTGGGCATCGGCCTCCGGGCGAGACTGCACGGTGACGGCCCGGCACCCGTCCGCGTCGGCCGGGCCGACGGTGACCTGAAGGCGTGCGGCACCTTCGGCGGGCGCCATCAGCGGCGCGCTCAGGGTCAGCTCGGCGAGACGTCGACAGCCGTACTCCTCGCCGGCACGCAACGCCAGTTCGGCCAGCGCGGCGCCGGGAAGCAGGGAACGCCCGTGCACCGTGTGGTCGGCGAGCCAGGGATGCGCGGCGAGCGAGAGCCGACCGGTCAGGACGACGCCGCCGGATTCGGCCAGGGGTACGGCCGCGCCGAGCAGCGCGTGTCCGACGGGTTCCAGGCCCAGGGCGACGGGGTCCTTGAACGACGGGGAGGACTCCGGCCAGAAGCGCCGGCGCTGGAAGGGGTACGTCGGTACGTCGGCGGGGCAGGTGACGGTGCCGGTGAAGTACGCCGGCCAGTCGACGGGTACGCCGTGGGTGAAGAGGTGGGCGAGGGCCGTGAGCGCGGCTGTCTCTTCGGGGCGGTTCCTGCGCAACGTCGGGACGATGACGGTGCCGTCCGGCGCTGTCTGCTCGATCAGGGCGGACAGCACGCTGTCCGGGCCGAGCTCCAGGAAGCGGGTGACGCCTTGTCCGGTGAGGGTGCGGATTCCGTCGGCGAAGCGGACGGGCTCGCGGACGTGCCTACCCCAGTAGTCCGCCGTGGCCGGAGCGACCAGGTCTCCGGTGACGTTCGAAACGACCGGAATACGCGGCTCGTGGAAGCGCAGATCCGAGATCGCCGCGCGGAACTCGTCGAGCATCGGGTTCATCAGCGGCGAGTGGAAGGCGTGCGACACCCGCAGCCGCCTGGTGCGCCGGTCGCCGGGCAGGGCGGCGGCGACCGCGAGGACGGCGTCCTCCACGCCGGAGAGCACAAGCGAGGACGGACTGTTGACCGCCGCGATGGACACCTCATCGGTGAGGTGGGGGGCGACCTCGTCCTCCGTGGCCTCGACCGCGAGCATCAGCCCGCCCTCGGGCAGCGCCTGCATCAACCGCGCCCGCGCCGACACCAGCGCGCACGCGTCCGACAGCGACAGCACACCCGCGACATGCGCGGCGGCGATCTCACCCACGGAGTGACCAGCCACGAAGTCCGGCCGCACGCCCAGCGATTCCACCAGCCGGAACAGCGCCACCTCAATGGCGAACAGGGCCGGCTGGGTGAACTCCGTACGGTTGAGGACGCTTTCGTCCTCGCCCCACATCACTTCACGCAAGCCGGGGTCGAGCTCGGCCAGGACCTCGTCCAGCGCCCGCGCGAACACCGGGAAACGGGCATACAACTCCCGCCCCATCCCGACACGTTGAGCGCCCTGACCGGAGAACACGAACGCCGTCGGTCCTTGCGATGCCACTCCCCTGGCGGCCTCGGTGACACCCTCCCCGGACGCCAGCAGCACGGCCCGGTGCGCGAACAGCGCCCGGCCGTTCGCAAGGACGCGGCCGATGTCATGGGGCGAGCCCTCCGCGCCCGCCCTCAGTCGGTCGAGTTGCGCGTCGAGCGCGGCCGCCGTCTTGCCGGACACGACCCACGGGACGGTCACGGACGGGTCCGTCGCGTCCTCGAACTCAGGTTCCGGGGGCGCCTGTTCAAGGATCAGGTGCGCGTTGGTGCCGCTCACGCCGAAGGAGGAAACGCCGACGCGATACGGGCGTCCGGTGTCCGGCCAGGCCACCGGCTCGCGCACCAGCTCCACCGCGCCCGCCGACCAGTCCACGTGCGACGACCGAGCATCCACATGCAGGGTGCGCGGCACGACACCATGCCGCATCGCCAGGATCGACTTGATCACACCCGCCACACCCGCAGCCGCCTGCGTGTGCCCCAGGTTCGACTTCACCGACCCCAGCAGCAGCGGCCGTTCACGATCCCGACCGTACGTCGCAAGCAGGGCCTGCGCCTCGATCGGATCACCGAGAGTCGTACCGGTTCCGTGCGCCTCCACCACATCGACGTCCCCGGCACCGAGCCCGGCAGCCGCCAGCGCATGCCGGATCACCCGCTGCTGCGACGGACCATTCGGCGCGGTGAGCCCGTTCGACGCGCCGTCCTGGTTGACAGCCGACCCCTTGACGACCGCCAGAATCCGGTGACCCTTACGCACCGCGTCCGACTGCCGCTCCAGCAGCAGCACCCCCACACCCTCGGCCCAGCCGACACCGTCGGCCGCATCCGAGAACGCCTTGCACCGCCCATCCGGCGCCAACCCACCCTGCCGCGAGAACTCCACAAACGTCGTCGGCGTCGACATCACCGTCACACCACCGGCCAACGCCAACGAACACTCACCCGACCGCAACGCCTGCGCCGCCAGATGCACCGCCACCAACGACGACGAACACGCCGTATCGACGGACACAGCCGGCCCCTCGAAGCCCAGCGCATACGCGACACGCCCCGAGGCGACGCTCGGTGCGCTGCCGTTGCCCCGGAATGCCTCGTACTCCTCCTCCGGCAGCAACTCGCGGTAGTCGTTGTACATGACGCCCGCGAAGACGCCCGTCCGGCTGCCGTGCAGCGACGTCGGATCGATACCCGCCCGCTCGATGGCCTCCCACGCGGACTCCAGCAGCAACCGCTGCTGCGCATCCGTCGCCAACGCCTCACGCGGACTCATCCCGAAGAAGTCCGCGTCGAAGTCCCCGGCGTCGTGCAGGAAACCCCCTTGGCGGGTGGAGGAGGTACCCGGGTTCTCGGGGTCGGGGTGGTAGAGCCGCTGAAGGTCCCAACCACGGTCGGAAGGAAACTCTCCCACCGCGTCCACGCCCTCGGACACCAGCCGCCACAGGTCCTCGGGCGACGACACACCACCCGGGAACCGGCACGCCATCCCGACGACCACCACCGGATCATCGGTGGGGGTCGTCGTGGATGGCGCTGTCTGTGTCGTCGTCCCCGTGGCGGTGTTCGGGAACAGGTCCGACAACAGGTGCTCGGCCAGCGCCCTGGGTGTGGGGTGGTCGAAGATGAGGGTGGCGGGCAGCCGCAGGCCGGTCGCCGCGCCGAGGGCGTTGCGCAGTTCGACGGCGGTCAGCGAGTCGAAGCCCAGGTCCCGGAAGGCCCGGCCGGGCTCGACGCGTTGGGCGTCCTGGTGACCGAGGACTGCGGCCACCTGCTCACGCACGACGTCGAGCAGCGCGGCCCTGCGGTCGGCGGGTTCCAGCGGCGCGAGCCGTTCCACGAGGCCGTCCGTGCGGGACGCGGTGGTGGCGGCCGTGCTCAGCGTGGTACGGCGTGCCGTAGGGCGAGCCAGCCCGCTGAGGAGTGCGGGGACGTCGTCCCGGGCGCGCAGCGCGGCGAGGTCGATGCGGATGGGCAGGACGGCGGCGTGTCCGGTGGCCGGGGCGGCGTCGAGGAGGGCCAGGCCCTGCTCGGGGGTGAGGAAGGGGAAGCCGGAGCGGGCGAGGCGGGCCCGGTCGACGTCGGTGAGGTCGCCGGTCATGGTGCTGCCCGCGACGTCCCACGGCCCCCATGCGAGGGAGAGCGCGGACAGGCCGAGGGCGCGGCGGTGCTCGGCGAGGGCGTCGAGGAAGGCGTTGGCGGCGGCGTAGTTGGCCTGGCCCGCACCGCCGAGGGTGCCGGCGGCGGAGGAGAACAGGACGAACGTGCCTGCGTCGGAGACGAGTTCGTGGAGGTGCCAGGCCGCGTCGGCCTTGGGTCGCAGCACCGTGTCGAGGTGCTCGGGGGTGAGGGCGCCGACGATGCCGTCGTCGACGGTGCCGGCGACGTGGACGACCGCGGTCAGCCGCTCGCCGTCCAGCAGCCGGGCGAGAGCGTCGCGGTCGCCGGTGTCGCAGGCGACGACGCGGACTCGGGCGCCGAGTTCGGTCAGGTCGGCGGTGAGCCGGTCCGCGCCGGGGGCGTCGGGGCCGCGGCGGGAGACGAGCAGGAGGTCACGCGCGTCGTGCCGGGTCACGAGGTGGCGGGCGACGACGGCGCCGAGGCCGCCGGTGCCGCCGGTGACGAGGACGGTACCGGAGACGTCCCAGGCGGGTGACTGCTCGGCGGCGCGCGGGACTCGGGCCAGCCGGGCGGCGCGCAGGCCCTCCGCGTCGGCGCGTACTTCGGGCTCGGGCGTGGTCAGGGCGCGGCGCAGCAGTTCGCCGTCGACAGGGCCGTCGAGGTGGAGGACCGTGATGCGGCCGGGGTTCTCGGTCTGCGCGGTGCGCAGGAGGCCGCGGGCGGCGGCGGCCGGGAGGTCGCCGGTGGCGGGGGTGGCCACGACGAGGCGGGAGTCGGCGAAACGGGGGTCCGCGAGCCATGCCTGGACCAGGCTCAACGCGTGTCCGGTGAGGGCGCGCACGGCCGGCGGGGGCGGGCCGTCGTCGGGCCCGGATGCGATGCGGGTGAGGACGACGGGGGGTGCGGCGTCGAGTGCGGCGAGGCCGGGGGCGACGGTGACCGTGGCTGCCGTGGCACGTAGGGCGTCGGCCAGGTCGTCGGTGTCGGGGCCGATGACGGCGACGGAGAGGTCCCTTGCGGTGCTCTCGCCCAGGAGTTGCCAGTCAACGGTGAAGAGCGCGTCGGGTGCGGTACTGGGCGTCGCGGGCGCGGGGCGGGTGACCAGCGCGTCCACCGTCAGGACCGGGTTGCCCGCGGGATCGGCGGCCGTCACGGTGACCGTGTCGTCGTCCAGGCGGGCGATGCGGGTGCGCAGGGTCGTGGCACCGGCGGCGTGCAGGCGGACCCCCTCCCAGGAGAACGGCAGGCCGCCTTCGCTGAGGGTGCCGAGGTCGCCGTAGGCGGCGGCGTGCTGGGCGGCGTCGGCCAGGGCCGGGTGGAGCAGGAAGGCGGTGGCGTCGGTGTGTGCCTGGCTCGGCAGCGCGGCCTCGGTGAACAGTTCTGTGTCGCGTCGCCAGGCGGCACGCAGGCCGCGGAAGACGGGCCCGAAGGCGAAGCCGAGTCCGGCCAGATCGTCGTAGCAGTCGGTGAGGTCGATCGGCTCGGCACCGGGCGGTGGCCACGCGGTGTCGGGCGGCGCGGCGGCAGGGCTGTCCGTGACGGTGTCGAGGCGTCCCGTGGCATGGACGGTCCAGGGGGTCCCCGGATCGGCGGTGTCGGGGCGGGAGTGGACGCTGACGGGGCGGCGTCCGTCGGGGGCGGGCGGGCCGACGCGTACCTGGAGGTGTACGGCCTCGCGGTCGGCGATTTCGAGCGGGGCCGTGAGGGTGAGGTCGTGGACGCGGTCGCAGCCGACCTCGTCACCGGCCCGCAGGGCGAGGTCCAGGAAGGCGGTGCCGGGCAGCAGGACGCGGCCGTGGACGACGTGGTCGGCGAGCCACGGTTGGCGGGCGGGGGTCAGCCGTCCGGTGAGGACGACGCCCTCGCCGTCGGCCAGGTCGACGGTGGCGGCGAGCAGGGGGTGGCCGGACGTGCCGAGGCCGAGGCCGGCGGCGTCGCGGGCGCGGCCGGTGCCGGTGGGCCAGTAGGGCTGCCGTTCGAAGACGGTGGTGGGCAGGTCGACGCGGCGGGCGCCGGTGTCCCGGTAGAGGGCGGCCCAGTCGACGGTTCCGGCGGCGCTGGCGGTGTGGAGCCTGGCCAGTCCGGTGATCAGGGACAGTTCCTCGGGGCGGCCGGCGCGCAGGACCGGGACGGCGACGGTCTCGGGGTCGGCGAGGGTGTCGTCGACGAGCGGGCTGAGCACGCCGTCGGGGCCGAGTTCCAGGTGGGCGCGCACGCCCTGCGCGGCGAGGCCGCGTACGGCGTCGGCGAACCGCACGGTGGCGACGGCGTGCCGCGTCCAGTGCTCGGGGTCGCACAACTCGCGGGCGGTGGCGGTGCGGCCGGTGACGGTCGAGACGACGGGCAGCCGCGGCTCGTGCAGGGTGAGCCCGGCGACGACGGCACGGAAGTCGTCGAGGACGGGTGTCATCAGCGGTGAGTGGAAGGCGTGCGAGACGACGAGCCGGTGGGTGCGGTGCCCGGCGTCGCGGAGCCGTGCGGCGGCTGCGAGCACGGCGTCCTCGGCGCCGGACAGGACGACGGAGGCGGGGCCGTTGACGGCGGCGAGGGCCACGTCGCCGCCGAGCAGCGGGCGCACCGCGTCCTCGGAGGCCGCCACGGCGACCATCGCACCGCCCCCGGGCAGCGCCTGCATGAGGCGTCCGCGTGCCCTGACGAGCGCGCAGGCGTCCTCGGCGGAGAGCACGCCCGCGACATGGGCGGCGGTGATCTCGCCGATGGAGTGCCCGGCGACGAAGCCGGGGCGCACCCCCAGCGACACCGCGAGCCGGTACAGGGCGGTCTCGACGGCGAAGATGGCGGACTGGGCGTGTTCCGTGCGGTTCAGCGCGGCCTCGTCGTCGCCCCACATCACGTCGCGCAGCGCGGGGTCGAGGTGGCCGAACAACTCGTCGAGGGCCTCGGCGAACACGGGGAAGCGGTCGTACAACTCGCGTCCCATGCCGAGGCGTTGGCTCCCCTGACCGGTGAACAGCACCGCGAGGCCGCCCTCTCCTGCCGTGCCGCGGGCCACCTCGCGCGGACCGTCCTCGTGCGGCAGCAGCACGGCGCGGTGTTCCAGGTGGCCGCGTCCGGTGGCGAGGGAGTGGCCGACGTCGACAGCGGTGAGGCCGGAGGCGGCGGCCGTGACCCGGTGCAGCTGGGCGTCGAGGGCGGTGGCGGTGCGGGCGGACACCGGCCAGGGTGTCAGGGCCGGGGTGAAGGTGGCCTCGGGTTCCTCTGTGCGCGGGGCCTGTTCGAGGATGACGTGGGCGTTGGTGCCGCTGATGCCGAAGGAGGAGACGCCGGCGCGGCGCGGAGCGCCGGTCCGCGGCCAGAGCGTGTTGGCGGTCAGGAGCGCGACGGAGCCGGCGGTCCAGTCGACGTTGGGCGTGGGCTCCTCGGCGTGCAGGCTGCGCGGGAGCTGACCGGCCCGCAGCGCCATGACGGTCTTGATGACGCCGGCGACTCCGGCGGCGCCCTGGGTGTGACCGATGTTGGACTTCACCGAGCCCAGCAGCAGGGGCCGTTCGCGGTTCTGGCCGTAGGCGGCGAGGAGGGCCTGCGCCTCGATGGGGTCGCCCAGCGTCGTGCCGGTGCCGTGCGCCTCCACGGCGTCGATCTGCTCCGGCGTGAGGCCGGCGTTGTCGAGGGCGGCGCGGATGACGCGTTGCTGCGCGGGCCCGTTGGGGGCGCTGATGCCGTTGGAGGCGCCGTCCTGGTTGAGGGCGGTGCCGCGGACCACGGCGAGGACGGGGTGGCCGTTGCGCTCGGCGTCGCTGAGGCGTTCCAGTACGAGGACGCCGGCGCCCTCGCTCCAGCCGACGCCGTCGGCGGCGGCCGAGAAGGGCTTGCAGCGGCCGTCGGCGGCGAGGCCGCCCTGCGCGGTGAAGGACACGAAGGTGCCCGGGGTGCACATGACGGTGGCGCCGCAGGCGAGGGCGAGCGTGGACTCGCCGCTGCGCAGCGACTGCACGGCCCAGTGCAGGGCGACGAGGGAGGAGGAGCAGCCGGTGTCGACGGTGACGGCGGGCCCCTCCAGGCCGAGGACGTAGGAGACGCGCCCGGAGATCACGCCGGCGGCGTGGCCGGTGGTGGCGTAGACGTCCATGTTCTCGCGGGCTTCGGCGACGACCTTGCCGTAGTCCTGGATGGTGGTGCCGGCGAAGACGCCGGTGCGGCTGCCGCGCAGCGCGGTGGGGGCGATCCCGGCGCGTTCGAGGGCCTCCCAGGCGGTCTCCAGGAGCAGCCGCTGCTGCGGGTCCATGGCGAGGGCCTCGCGTGGGGCGATGCCGAAGAACCCCGGGTCGAACTCGGTCATCGCGTCGAGGAAGCCGCCCTCGTGGGCGCGGCTGCGTCCGAGTCCGTCGCCGGTGAGGCGGGCCAGGTCCCAGCCGCGGTCGGCGGGGAACGGGCCGATGGCGTCCCGCCCGTCGACGACCAGCTGCCACAGGTCCTCCGGGGAGGCGACGCCGCCGGGGTAGCGGCATCCCATGCCGACGACGGCGATCGGTTCCACGGCCGCCGAGATCAGCTGCTGGTTGTGCCGCCGCAGCCGCTCGTTCTCCTTCAGGGAGGTCCGCAGCGCCTCGACGTAGGGGTTGGGTGTGTTCAAAGCGGGCTCTCTCAAGTCGGGCGGGGCGTCAGTCCGAGGTGGTCTCGGCCGCGAGCCGCAGCAGGCTCTCGCCGTCGAGGGCGTCCAGGTCGCTCTCGTCGGCGGGAGCGGTCGTGACCTCGGCTTCGCCGTCGGCGAGTTGCAGGATCAGGTCCAGCAGGCCTGCCGTGCGCAGCCGGGCGGGCGGGATGGCGGCGAGGGCGGCGCGGACCTCGGCGTCCGGGTCGCCGTCGGTGGTGGTGGGCGCGTCGGGGAAGAGTGCGGTGCGCAGGTGGGCGGCGAGGGCCGCGGCGTTGGGGTGGTCGAAGACCAGGGAGGCGGGCAGGGCGAGGCCGGTGACGGTCTTGAGCCGGTTGCGCAGGTCGACGGCGCTGACGGAGTCGAACCCGAGGTCGCGCAGGGCGCGATCGGCGGGGACGGCGTCGGCGCCGGAGTGGCCGAGGGTGGCGGCGGCCTCGGTGCGGACGAGGTCGAGCAGCAGGCGGGTGCGTTCGACGTCGGGCAGGTCGGCGAGCCGGTCGCGCAGGGTCGGGCCGGAGTCGGGCTCGGGGTCCTCGGCGGAGGGCGGTTCGACGGTCCGTGCCAGTGCGGAAAGGAGCGGGCTGGGCCGGGCGGCGGTGAAGGCGGGCAGGAAGACCGCCCAGTCGGTGGCCGTGACCGTCATGCCGGTGAGGTCCTCGTCGAGGGCGCGCTGCAGGGCGGCGAGCGCGGTGTCGGGGTCCATGGGGTGGACGCCGCGGCGCGCGAGTTCGACGGCGAGGCCGGGCTCGGTGGCCATGCCGGTCTCGCCCCAGGCGCCCCAGGCGACGGAGGTGGCGGGCAGGCCGGTGGCGCGGCGGTGCCGGGCGAGCGCGTCGAGGTAGGCGTTGGCGGCGGCGTAGGCGGGCTGGCCGCCGCTGCCCCAGGAGGCGGCGCCGGAGGAGAACAGCACGAACGCGTCGAGGTCGCGCTCCGCGGTGAGTTCGTGGAGGTGGCGGGCGCCGAGCAGCTTGGCGCTCAGCAGCGTCTGCAGGGTGTCCGGGGTGAGGGCAGTGGTCTCGCTGTCGCCGTCGGAGACGCCGACGGCGTGGATGACGGTGGTCAGCGGCTGGTCGGCGGGCAGGGCGTCGAGGTGGGCGGCGAGCGCGTCGCGGTCGGCGGTGTCGCAGGCGGCGACGGTGACGCGGGCGCCCAGTTCGGTGAGCTGTTTGGTGAGGGTGTCGGCGCCGGGGGCGTCGGGGCCGCGACGGCTGAGGAGCAGGACGTGGGCGGCGCCCCGGGAGACGGCCCAGTGGGCGAGGCGGCTGCCGAGGGCTCCGGTGCCGCCGGTGACGAGGGCGGTGCCGCCGGTGCGCCAGGACTGCGACGGGATCGGTTCCCCGGCGGGGAGGAGGCGGCGGGCGTAGGCGCCGGAGGGGCGCAGGGCCAGCTGGTCCTCGGTGGCGTCGGCGGTGAGCAGCGCGGCGAGCAGTCCGCCGGTGCGGGTGTCGACGGTGTCCGGGAGGTCGGCCAGACCGCCCCACAGCGCGGGCTGTTCGAGGGCGGCGACCCGGCCGAGTCCCCACAGGGTGCCCTGGACCGGATGGCGGACGGGGTCGCCGGGGAAGGCTGCGACGGCCTGCCGGGTCAGGCACCACAGCCGGGCCCCGGTGGGCCGCTCGGCGAGGGCCTGGAGCAGGGCGACGGTCGCGGCCAGCCCGGCGGGCACCGCCGGGTGGCGGGCGTCGGCCGGTTCCTCGGCGAGGCCCAACAGGGACACTGCGACGGAGAGTTGCGCGGGCAGCGCCGCGGCGAGGGTGGTGCGGTCGGCGGTGGCGGGGTCGATGTCGAGGCGAGTTGTGCCGGGGCCGAGAGCGGTGACGACGGCGGCCACCCAGGGGTCGGCGGCGTGCGTGGCCGGGACGACGACGAGGCGGTCGGCCGGCGCTGCCGCGGTAGCCGTGGGCAGCGGCTGCCAGGCGTCGCGGTAGCTCCAGGACGCGGCGAGCGCCCGCCGCCGGAACCGCTGCCGCCAGTCGGCGAGGGCGGGCAGGACGGCGGCCAGCTCGGGCTCGCCGGCTCCGGTCTCGGCGGCGAGCCGGGCGGTGTCGGCGCCGTCCACGAGGTCCCAGAAGGCGCTGTCCTCCCCGGAGCCGGCGGCCTCCGGGTCGGTTCCGGGGGTGGGCCAGTACCGGCGGCGCTGGAAGGGGTAGGTGGGCAGCTCGACCGGGGGCGCGGTGCGGGCGGCGGAGGGGAAGCAGGTCCGCCAGTCGACGGGCAGGCCCGCCGCCCAGCCGGCGGCCGCCGACAGCAGGAAGGTGCGGGCGTCGCCGGCGTCCCTGCGCACGGAACCGAGGACGACGGCGCCCTCGGTGCCCGCCGCCTCGCAGGTCTCACCGATCGCGCCGGCCAGCACCGGGTGCGGGCTGCTCTCGACGAACACCCGGTGCCCGGCCTCCAGCAGGGCGCGGGTGGCCGCCTCCATACGGACGGTCTGCCGGAGATTGCGGTACCAGTAGCCGGCGTCCAGTTCGGTGGTGTCCAGGCGGCCGCCGGTGACGGTGGAGTAGAACGGGACGTCGGCCGGGCGCGGGGTCAACGTACCCAGGGCGTCGAGGAGTTGCTCCTCGACGGCCTCGGTCTGGGGTCCGTGCCCGGCGATGTCGGACTTGACGTCCTTGGTGCGCAGGTTCATGCCCGCGCACAGCTCGCGCAGCTCGTCGAGGGCACCGTTCTCGCCGGAGACGACGACCGTGGAGGGGCCGTTGAGCACGGCCACGCCGAGCCGGCCGGGCCACGCCCGAAGCAGGGGCTCGACACGGTCGACCGGCGCGAACACCGTCATCAGCCCGCCCAGTCCACCGAGTTCGAGCATCGTCCGGCCGCGCAGCGCGACGATCCTCGCGGCCTCCTCAAGGGTGAAGGCGCCCGCGACGTGGGAGGCGGCTATCTCGCCCTGGGAGTGGCCGACGACGGCGGCGGGTTCGACACCGAGGGAGCGCCACAGGGCGGCCAGCGCGACCATCGTGGAGAACAGCGCGGGCTGCACGACGTCGGCCTTGTGCAGCACGGCCGGGTCGTCGCCCGCGCCGCGCAGCAGGTCGACGGGCGAGAAGTCGACGTAGGGGGCGAGGGCGTCGGCACAGTCGTCGACGGTGGCGCGGAACACCCTTGAGGTGTCGTACAGTTCGCGGCCCATGCCCCACCACTGGGAGCCCTGACCGGGGAAGACGAACACCGGCCCGGCGGCGGTGTCGGCGGCCGTGCGGTGTACGACGGCGCGGTCGGCGGTGCCGGTGGCCAGGGCGTCCAGCGAGTCGAGCAGCCGGTCGCGGTCGTGGCCGAGGACGACCGCGCGGTGCGGGTGGGCGGCCCGGGTGGTGGCGAGCGCCCAGCCGGCCGCCGAGGGGTCCGTGTCCGGCCGGGAGCGCAGGAACGTGCCGACGCGGGCGGCCTGTTCGACCAGCGCCGGGGCGGTACGGGCGGACAGCAGCAGGGGCAGGTCGGAGGTGACGAGGGGCGCCTCGCCTTGAGGTTCGGGGTCGGTGGCGGGCTGCGGGGGCGCCTGCTCCAGTACGACGTGGGCGTTGGTGCCGCTGATGCCGAACGCGGACACGGCGGCTCGCCGGGCTCGCCCGGTGTCGGGCCATTCCTGCGCGGACCGCAGCAGCCGTACGGCGCCCGTGGTCCAGTTGACGCGGGTGGAGGGCGTGTCGGCGTGCAGGGTGCGCGGGAGGGTGCCGTGTTCGAGGGCCAGTACCGTCTTGATGACGCCGACCGCTCCGGCGGCCGCCTGGGTGTGGCCGATGTTGGACTTGACCGACCCCAGCAGCAGGGGGTGCGCGCGGTCCTGTCCGTAGGTGGCGAGGAGGGCCTCGGCCTCGATGGGGTCGCCGAGCCGGGTGCCGGTGCCGTGCGCCTCGACGGCGTCCACGTCGGCCGGGGCGAGCCCGGCATCGGCCAGGGCCGCGCGGATGACGCGTTGCTGGGCGGGCCCGTTGGGGGCGGTGAGCCCGTTGGAGGCGCCGTCCTGGTTCACGGCCGACCCGCGGATCACGGCCCGTACCCGATGGCCCAGACGGCGGGCCTCGCTGAGCCGTTCGACGACGAGCAGGGCGACGCCCTCGGAGTAGCCGGTCCCGTCGGCGTCCTCGGAGAACGCCTTGGAGCGGCCGTCGCGGGCGATGGCGCCCAGCCGCTGGATGCGGGCGAAGCTGGCCGAGTCGGTCATCACGGTGACGCCGCCGGCGAGGGCGAGCACGCACTCGCCCGCGCGGACCGCGCGCACCGCCTGGTGCAGGGCGACCAGCGAGGAGGAGCAGGCGGTGTCGACGGTGAACGCCGGGCCGTTCAGGCCGAGGGTGTAGGAGACGCGGCCGGACAGGGCGCTGGCGGCGAGGCCGGTGGCGGCGTGGCTCTCGGTGCGCTCCGCGGAGCCGCTGACGACATGGGCGTAGTCCTGCCCGTTGCTGCCGACGAACACGCCGGTGCGGCTGCCGCGCAGGGTGTGCGGGTCGATGCCGGCCCGTTCCACGGCCTCCCAGGCGGTCTCCAGGAGCAGGCGCTGCTGCGGGTCCATGGTGACCGCCTCGCGCGGCGAGATCCCGAAGAAGGCCGCGTCGAAGTCGTGGGCGTCGTAGAGGAATCCGCCTTCGAGACGTCCGCCGCCGTCGGCGAACTCCGTCAGGTCCCAGCCGCGGTCGCCGGGGAAGGGCCCGATCGCGTCCCGTTCCTCGGCGAGCAGGTCCCACAGGAGCTGCGGGGAGTCGGCGCCGCCGGGCAGCCGGCACGCCATGCCGACGATCACGACCGGGTCGTCGGCGTCGTCGCGGAGTTCGGGCGCGGCGACGGCAGCCGGGTCCTCCCCCGTGCCGGTCAGGGTTTCGAGCAGATGCTCGGCGAGGCCACGCGGGGTCGGATGGTCGAAGACGACGCCTGCGGCGAGTGGCAGGCCGGTCGCGGCGACGAGCCGGTTGCGCAGCTCCACAGCGGTGAGGGAGTCGAACCCGGAGGCCCGGAAGGCCCGGTCGGGCGGCACGTCGGCGGCGCGACGGTGACCGAGCGAGGCGGCGGCAGCGGCGCGTACGGCGTCCAGGACGAGCGTGGCGTGCTCGGCGGGCGGGGCCGTACGCAGCCGTTCGGCCAGGGGCGTCGCGGACACGTCCGCAAGGGCCGGTACGGCGGGGTGGCCGTCGAGGACGGGGCTGCCGCGCAGCCCGGCGCGCAGTGCGGCGGCCAGTGGTGCCAGGTCGGCCACGAGGAGGGCCGGGTGGGGCTCGGCGGTGGCCTCCAGCAGGGCGCTGAGGGCGAGTTCGGGGTCGAGGCCGCCGAGGCCGGAGCGCCGGCCCTGCGCGTCGTCGAGTCCGGCGGCCATACCGGCGCCGCGCCAGGCCGCCCAGGCGATCGACACGGCGGGCAGCCCCTCGGCCCGACGGCGGGCGGCGAGCGCGTCGAGCACGGTGTTGGCCGCCGCGTAGTTGGCCTGGCCGGGGTTGCCGAGGGCACCGGACACCGACGAGAACAGGACGAACGCCGACAGGTCGTGGCCCCGGGTCAGTTCGTCCAGGTGCAGTGCGCCGGTGGTCTTGGCGCGGTACACGTCCGCGAACCGGTCGGGGGTGAGGCGGTCCAGTACGCCGTCGTCGAGGACGCCGGCGGTGTGCACCACGGCGGTCAGCGGCCGGTCGGCGGGGAGGGAGGCGAGCAGTGCGGCGAGCGCGGCCCGGTCGGCGACGTCGCAGGCGGCGATGTCCGCCTCGCAGCCGGCCTCGGCCAGTTCGCGTCTCAGCTCGGCCGCGCCCGGCGCATCGGGTCCGCGCCTGGAGATCAGCAACAGCCGCTCGGCGCCCTCCCGGGCCAGGCGGCGTGCGACCTGCGCGCCGAGACCGCCGGTGCCGCCCGTGACGAGGGTGGTGCCGGCGGGACGCCATCCGCTGGGCGAGCCGCCGGGCACTCCCCCGGGCGCCTCGGGCTCCCGTCGAGGCGCCGGCACGAGTCGCCGTACGAGGGCTCCGGTGGCGCGTACGGCCACCTCGTCCTCGCCGCCGGGGGCCGTGAGGGCGGCCAGGGCGGTGGCGACGGTGTGCGGGGTGGGGGCGTCGGCGGGCAGGTCGAGCAGGCCGCCCCAGCGGTCGGGTATCTCCCGGGCGGCGACCCGGCCGAGCCCCCAGACCGCGGCCTGGGCGAGACCGTGGGCCCGGTCGCCGTCGGCGGCGGCCACGGCGTCACGCGTCACGCACCACACGGGCGCCCGCAGCCCGGCGTCACCGGTCGCCTGAACGGCCGTCAGCGCGTCCAGGAGCCCGGTGGGCACGTCCGGTCCGTCGGGGTCCCCGAGCGCGGTGAGGCACAGGACGCCCGCCAGGTCGGTGTCGCCCGCCGCGTCCCGCAGCAGAGCGGCGAGCGTGGCCCGGTCGGCGCCGGCCGGGCAGCGGACCGGCACGGCAGCCCTGGCCAGGGCGTCGGCGAGCGCGCGGGCCCACGGGTGATCGTCGTGCTCCGGCAGCAGGAGCAGCCGGCCGCCCGTCACCTCGCCGGCCGGGGGCAAGGAGTACGGCTGCCAGTGCTCGCGGTGGCGCAGGGCGTCCAGGGCCGCTCGGCTGCGGTGCCCGGAACGCCAGGACAGCAGGGCGGGTACGACGGAACGGACGGCGTCCTCCGCGACGCCGAGGCGGCTCGCGAGCGCGGACGGTTCCGTGCGGCCGAGTGCCGCCCACAGGTCCGTACCGTCCGAGTCCGGGGCGTTGTGGCGGAGCGGGAAGCGGCTGCGGCGGAACGGGTAGGTGGGCAGGTCGATCCGCTCGGCGCCGGTCCCGGCGAACAGGGCCGTCCAGTCGACCGGGACTCCGTGGACGTACAGCCGGGCCAGTGCCGTGACGGCGCAGTGCTCGTCGTCCGGGCCGCCGTGCAGCAGGGGTGTGACGACGGTGCCGGGCGGCAGGGTCTCCTGGGCGAGCGCCGCGAGGACGCCGCCGGGGCCCACCTCCAGCCAGGCGCCGACGCCGTGCTCCGCGAGGGTCCGCACGCCGTCGGCGAAGCGTACGGTCTCGCGCAGGTGCCGTACCCAGTAGTCGGGGGTGGTCAGTTCGCCGGGTGCCGCGAGCCGTCCGGTGACGTTGGAGACGACGGGCAGGACGGGTTCGGCGAAGGACAGCTCCGCGACGGCCGTGCGGAACGGGTCGAGGGCGGGTTCCATCAGCGGGGAGTGGAAGGCGTGCGAGACCCGCAGGCGTGCGGTGCGGTGCCCGGCCTCGCTCAGGCGGGCCGCGACGGCCTCCACCGCTTCCTCGGGGCCGGACAGGACCACGGAGCGCGGGCCGTTGACCGCGCCGAGGACCACGCCGTCAGTGAGTAGGGGGCGGACCTCCTCCTCACCGGCGGCCACGGCGACCATGGCTCCGCCCGCCGGGAGTCCCTGCATCAGGCGGGCCCGTGCGGACACCAGGCGGCAGGCGTCGGTCAGGGACAGCACGCCGGCGACGTGGGCGGCGACGATCTCGCCGACGGAGTGGCCCATGACGTACTCGGGCCGCACACCCCACGAGACGACGAGCCGGTACAGGGCGACCTCGACGGCGAACAGTGCGGGCTGGGCGAACTCCGTGCGGTGCAGGGTCTGTTCGTCCTCGCCCCACATCGCCGACCGCACGCGCGGGTCGAGCTCGGCGAGGACCTCGTCGAGGGCAGCGGCGAAGACCGGGAAGCGGGCGGCGAGTTCGCGTCCCATGCCGAGGCGCTGGCTGCCCTGCCCGGAGAACAGCACGGCGACGGACGGCTCGTCGCCCGCGACCGCCTCGGCGAGCGGCGGCGCGCCCTCGGCCGAGCCGAGCAGCACGGCCCGGTGCTCGAAGGAGGACCGTCCGGTGGCCAGCGAGTGGCCGATGTCCAGCGGGTCCTGGTCGGTGGCCCGGGCGCGGACGCGGGCCACCTGGTCCGCGAGGGCCTCGGCACCGCGGGCGGACACCGGCCAGGGCACCGCGCGGACCGGCCTCGGGGCCGCCTCCGCCGTCGGCACCGGCTCGGGAGCCGCCTCCAGCACGACGTGGGCGTTGGTGCCGCTGATGCCGAACGCGGACACGGCGGCCCGCCGGGGCCGGCCGGTGCGCGGCCAGTCGGCGGCTTCCCGCAGCAGTTCGACGCGGCCGGCCGTCCACTCGACGGCGGCGGTGGGCTCGCCCGCGTGCAGGGTGCGCGGCAGTCTGCCGTGCCGCATCGCCAGCACCGTCTTGATGACGCCGGCGACGCCCGCGGCGGCCTGGGCGTGCCCGATGTTCGACTTCAACGAGCCCAGCAGCAGCGGCCGTTCGCGGTCCTGGCCGTAGGTCGCGAGCAGCGCGGACGCCTCCACGGGGTCGCCGAGCCGGGTGCCGGTGCCGTGCGCCTCGACGGCGTCCACGTCGGCGGGGGTGAGCCCGGCGGCGGCGAGGGCCTGCCGTATGACCTGCTGCTGGGCGCGACCGCTGGGGGCGGTGAGGCCGTTGGAGGCACCGTCTGAGTTGACGGCGGTGCCCCGTACGAGCGCCAGGACGGGGTGCCCATTGCGGCGGGCGTCGGACAGGCGCTCCACGACGAGGACGGCGACGCCCTCGGACCAGCCGGTGCCGTCGGCCGCGGCGGAGAACGCCTTGCAGCGGCCGTCGGGGGCGAGTCCGCCCTGCCGGCTGAACTCGGTGAAGAGCGCCGGGTCGGACATCACCGTGACACCGCCGACGACGGCCAGTTCGGTCTCGCCGGTCCGCAGGGCCTGGACGGCGGTGTGCAGGGCGACCAGCGAGGAGGAGCAGGCGGTGTCGACGGTGAGGGCCGGGCCCTCGAGGCCGAGGACGTAGGCGAGGCGGCCGGACAGGACGCTGGAGGCGGTGCCGGTCATGACGTGGCCCGCGCCGTCGCCGGGTCCGGGGCGCCCGGAGTCCCACTGGTAGGTGCCCGCGTACACGCCCGCGCGTCTGCCGCGCAGGGACTGCGGGTCGATGCCGGCGTGTTCGAGGGCCTCCCAGGCGACTTCGAGGAACAGCCGCTGTTGTGGGTCCATCGTGGCCGCCTCGCGGGGCGAGATGCCGAAGAACTCCGCGTCGAAGGCGTCGGCGCCGGTGAGGAACCCGCCGCCGCGCGCGGCGGACTCGGCGAGCAGTGCGGTCAGATCCCAGCCGCGGTCCGCCGGGAAGGTGGTGACGGCATCCCCGGCGGAGTCGACCAGCCGCCACAGGTCGTCGGGCGACGTGACGTCTCCGGGGAGGCGGCAGCCCATGCCGACGACGGCGACGGGGTCGTCGGCGGGGGCTCCGTGGGCGCGGTCCGTCTCGAGTTCCTCGATGCGCCGGTGGGCATGGCGCAGCTCCGCCGTGACCCTTCGGAGGTAGTCGACGACTGTGTCCTGCTGCTCTTCCTGCACGGGATGTCCCATCGCGTCGGCGGGCGTTCGTGGCCTGCGGTGAGGGGGTGGGCGCCGGTCAGCGGACCGGGAACTCCTCGTCGATGAGGTCCAGGAGCCGGTCGACGGGAGCGGCGGCGATGTCGGCGGCGTCCGTCGTGCCGTGGGTGCCATGTGTGCCGTTCACGCGGTGCCGGCCCCGTACGGGGTCGAGGTCGGACAGCAGTGCCTCGAGGCGGCGCACGGCGCGGCGCCGCGCGGGGTGGTCCTCGGGCAGTTCACGCAGGGCCTGTTCGAAGCCGGCGGGCCAGTCCGGCAGGGGGCGCGGTGTCTCGTCCAGGTGTTCGGCGAGGCGGGCGGCGAGCGCGGCGGGGGTGGGCTGGTCGTAGAAGAGGGTGGCGGGCAGGTCGAGTCCGGTGGCGCGGCCCAGGCGGACCCGCAGCTCGGTCTCCGCGTAGGAGTCGAGGCCCAGGGAGCGCAGGGCAAGGCGTGGTTCGACGCGGCCGGGGTCGGCGTGCCCGAGGGCGGCGGCGGCCTCGGCGCGCACCAGCGTGAGCAGCGCGCGGACCCGGCGCGGTCCGCTGAGGGCCCGCAGCGCGGCCGGTTCGGCGGCGGGACGGTCGTCGGCCTGGGACGGGGCGGGCGCGTACGGTGTCGTGTCCGCCGGGGTGGGCCAGTGGCGTTCACGCTGGAAGGGGTAGGTGGGCAGGTCGGTGCGGCGGGCGCCGGTTCCGGTGAACAGGGCCGGCCAGTGCACGTCGCTGCCGGTGACGTGGAGCCGGGCTAGCGCGGTGAGCAGGGCCGTCTCGGGGTCGGTGCCGGCGCGCTGGGCGGCGACGGTCACCACACCGGTCCACGCGAGCAGTTCGACGGTGCTCGCGGTGAGGGTGGCGTCGGTGCCCACTTCGAGGAAGGTGTGGACGCCTGCGTCACGCAGGGCGGTGACGGCGTCGGCGAACCGTACGGTGCCGCTCACGTGACCGACCCAGTGGGCGGGCGAGGCGAGGTCGGTGCCGGTGACGCGGGTGCCGGTGAGGGTGGACACGAGCGGGATGCGCGGGGTGCGCGGTTCGAGGCCGGCCAGTGCGCCGCGGTACTCGTCGAGGGCGTCGGCCACGAGAGGGGAGTGCAGTCCGTGCGGGGCGCGGAGCTGGGTGGTGGCACGGCCCTCGGCCGCGAACGCGTCGGCGATGCGGGCGACTTCGCGTGCCGCGCCGGAGAGCACGATCCGGTCCGGTCCGTCCACGGCGGCGACGGCGACGTTCGCGGTGAGCAGCGGTGCCACCTCGGCCTCGGTGGCGCGGACGGCGACGCCGGCGGCGGGCGCGAGCCGCTCCTCCAGCCGGACCCGGGCGGCGACGACCCGGCAGGCGTCGGTGAGGGACAGCGCGCCCGAGACGTGGGCGGCGGCCACCTCGCCGAGGCCGTGTCCGGCGACGTAGGAGGGAGTCCGGCCGACGGACTCCAGGAGCCGGTACAGGGCGATCTCGTGGGCGAACAGCAGGGGCTCGGTGCTGTGGCCCGGCTCCGTGCAGTCGCCGATGAGGCAGGGCGACAGCCCGTCGAAGGCGTCGCGTACGGCGTCGAAGGCCCGCGCGAACACCGGGAACCGCCGGGCGAGTTCACGGGTCCGGGCGGCGTCGTGCGGGCCGCCCCGTCCGGCGAACAGGATGGCCGACAGACCGGGTTCGGCGACGCAGCGCGCCGCCGTGGGCGTGCCCTCGGCGGAGGCCAGCAGGACGGTGCGGTGCGGCAGCGCGGTGGCCCGGCCGGTGGCCAGCGAGACGGCGATGTCGGCGCGGGCCCGGTCGTCGACGGGGTCGAGGCGGCGCAGTCGGGCGACCGCCGCGTCCAGGGCGTTGGCGGACCGCGCGGAGATCACCCAGGGCACGACGTGCGGGGCGCTGCCGAGTTCGTCGGCCGGCGCGTTAGTGGGCGGGGCCTGTTCGAGGACGACGTGGGCGTTGCTGCCGCCGATACCGAAGGAGGAGACCGCCGCGCGGCGCGGCCTGCCGGTGGCGGGCCAGTCGGTGGTCTCGCGCGGCAGCCGCGCCGAGCCGGCCGACCAGTCGACGGCCGGGGTGCGCTCGGACAGGTGCGGAGTGGCGGGCAGGACGCCGTGCCGCAACGCGAGGACGGTCTTGATGACGCCGGCGATGCCGGCCGCGGCCTGGGCGTGCCCGAGGTTGGCCTTCACGGAGCCGATGAGCAGCGGGTGTTCGCGCTCCCGCCCGTACGTGGCGAGGAGCGCCTCGGCCTCCACGGGGTCGCCGACGCGGGTTCCGGTGCCGTGCGCCTCCACGGCGTCGATGTCGCCGGGGCCGAGGCCCGCGTCCTGCAGGGCCAGGGCGATCAGCTCGCGCTGGGCGGCGCCGCTCGGCGCGGTCAGCCGGTCGGTGGCGCCGTCGGCGTTGACGGCCGTGCCGCGGATCACGGCGAGAACGGGATGCCCGTTGCGGCGGGCGTCCGCGAGGCGTTCCAGTACGACGACCCCGGCGCCCTCGGCCCAGGCGGTGCCGTCGGCGTCGGCGGAGAACGGCTTGCAGCGGCCGTCGGGGGCCAGGCCGCCCTGCCGGGCGTACCCGACGAGACTGCGCGGCGTGGACAGGACGTTCGCCCCGCCGGCCAGGGCGAGCGTGCACTCCCCGGCCCGCAGGGCGCGGACCGCGCAGTGCAGGGCGGTCAGCGAGGACGAGGACGCGGTGTCGAGGGTCAGCGCGGGGCCGCGCAGTCCGAGGAAGTGTGCGAGGCGGCCGGAGGCCACGCCGGGCGCGGTGCCGGTGACGGCGTTCGCGGCGGCGTCCTCGGCGGAGCGCGCGGTGACCAGGGCGTAGTCCTCGCCGCTGACGCCGACGTAGACGCCGGTGCGGGTGCCGTGCAGCGACAGCGGGTCGATACCGGCCCGCTCCACGGCCTCCCAGGCGGTCTCCAGCAGCAGCCGCTGCTGGGGGTCGGTCGCGACGGCCTCGCGGGGCGAGAGCCCGAAGAAGTCGGCGTCGAAGTCGGCGGCGCCGTCGAGGAATCCACCGCGCCGGGGCACGGTGACCCGGTCCGGCCCGTCGAGGGCGTCCGGGTCCCAGCCCCGGTCGGCGGGCAGCGGGCCGATGGCGTCGCGTGCGGCCAGGAGCAGTTCCCACAGCCCCTCGGGGTCGGTGATCCCGCCGGGCAGTCGGCACGCCATGGCCACGACCGCGACCGGCTCGGCGGCCACCGGGTGGTCGTACAGGTCGAGGAACTCCAGTCCGGACAGGATGGTCATGCCGCACCGCCTCCGATGGTTCACGCACTCGACGAGACTGTTGTGGAAGGTAGGTCGGGGCGGTCTCGGTTTTCCTTAGACCTGACCCGAACCCTGCCCCGCCGGGGCGGGGTTCGGGTCAGTGCCCCTCGGACTCCAGGGTCCGCAGCCACTCCTCCATGAGCCGGGCGGTCTCGTGGGACCGCTCGGCGATGAGGCTCTGGTGGGTGGCGTCGATCATGCGGGTGGTGTGGGCGGGCACGGGCGGGGCCTCGTCGCCGCGCTCGACCGCGGGCATGGAGGTCGTGCAGCGGATCAGCAGGCTCGGCACGCCGGTCTTGTAGCGTTCCGCGCCGCCGGTGGTCATCCGCAGGAACCACTGGGCCATCGCCGAAAGGCGGGCGCTGTCGAGCTTCACGGCGGGCTTGTCCATGTCGGCGAGGTAGTTCTCGTGGAAGAGGTCCCAGTCGACGCCCTCCCCCGCCTTGTACTCCAGACTGAGCGTGTCGAGCAGGATCAGGCCCTCGGGCCGGATGCCCCAGGTCTCCTCCAGTACGCCCGCCGCGCGGTAGGCGAAGGTGCCGCCCATGGAGTAGCCGACGAGGACGAACGGCTCGCCCTCGCTGGCCAGCAGGGCGCTCTCGGCGATGAGCCGTACCGCGACCTCGCTGTCGGCGGGCAGTGCCTCTCCCTCGGCGAAGCCCAGCAGGGGCAGCGCGCTGACGTGCCGGCCGCCTCGGAACGGGGCGGCCATGCGGGCGTACTGGTGCACACCGCCGGTGGCGCCGGGCGCGCTGACGCAGATCAGCCGGGGTAGCGCGGGTCCCTCGGCGAGCGTGACGGGCTGCGGCAGTTCCGGTACCTCGGCCGTGAGCTCGACCTGGGGGCGGGTCGCGGCGACCGCCATCAGCAGCCGCATCGCCTCGAGGGTCTTGCCGTTCCTGACGGTGTCGAAGAACAGGTTGACCACCGAGTCGGGGGCGCTCTCGCGGGCGTTCGCGGTGAGCGTGCCGGGGCCGGTGGCCGCGCGGTTGCCGAGGGCGGCCAGCTGGCCCCGGAGCCATTGGGCGAGCCGGGCGGGGGTGCGGTGGTCGAAGACGGCGGACGTCGGCACCCGCAGCCCGAGGGCCTCGCCGAGCTGGTTGCGCAGCTCCAGGGCGATGAGCGAGTCGAAGCCGAGGGTGAGGAACTCGCGGTCCGGGTCCAGGGGCCCGTCCTCGCGTCGGCCCAGCAGCACCGCGGAGGTCTCCACGATGAGGTCGGTCAGCGCCTTGTGCTGACCGGCGGCGTCGAGCCCGGCGAGCCGGTCGCGGAGCGTGGCGAAGGACCGCGTCGCGGTGGCGGCGGTGCGCCGGGTGCCCCGCAACAGGCCGCGCAGCAGGGGCGGTACGTCGCCGCCGGCGTGGGTCCGGTCGATCCGCAGCGGCACCAGGTGGGCGTCGTCGCGGGCGAGTGCCGCGTCGAAGAGGGCGAGCCCGAGTTCGAGGCCGAGCGGCGGTGTCCCGGAGCGTTCCATGCGCTGTACGTCGGTCTCGGTCAGCCCCGCGGTCATGCCGGTGCGGCGGGCCCAGAACCCCCAGGACAGGGAGGTGGCGGGCAGCCCCTGTGCCCGGCGGCGGACGGCGAGGGCGTCGAGGTAGGCGTTGGCGGCGGAGTAGCCGGCCTGGGCCTGACTGCCGAGGACGCCGGAGACCGAGGAGTACAGGACGAACGCGGCGAGGTCCATCTCGCGGGTGGCCCGGTGCAGCTGCCAGGCGCCGTCGGCCTTGGGGCGCAGGACGGCGGAGACCCGCTCGGGGGTGAGCGCGGGCAGCACGCCGTCGTCGAGGGCACCGGCGGTGTGCACGACGGCGGTCAGCGGGTGCTCCGCGGACACTGCGGCGAGCAGCGCGTCCACGGCGCCCGCGTCGGCGACGTCGCAGGCGGCGACGGTCACCGAGGCACCGGCGGCGGTGAGTTCGGCGCACAGCGCGTCGGCGCCGGGCGCGGCCTCGCCGCCACGGGACGCCAGCAGCAGATGGCGTACGCCGTGCCGGGTGACGAGGTGCCGGGCGAGTTCGCCGCCGAGGCCGCCGGTGCCGCCGGTGATGAGGACGGTGCCGTCCGGGTTCCAGTCCGCGACACCGCCGGTCCGGTCGGCCGCATCGGCCCGGGCGAGCCTGGGCACCCGCGGCCGGCCCCCGCGGACCGCCCACTGTTCCTCCTCGGCCACGAGCAGCGCGGGCAGGGCCGTGGCGGAGGTGTCCGCCTCGTCGAGGTCGACCAGGACGAAGCGGCCCGGGTTCTCCGACTGGGCGGAGCGGACGAGGCCCCACACGGCGGCGGCGGCCGGGTCGGTCAGGTCACCCCCGTCGGGGGCGACGGCGCCACGGGTTACGAGCAGGAGCCGCGAGCGGTCGAGCCGCTCGTCGGCGAGCCACTCCTGGAGCAGCGTCAGTACCCGGGAGACGGTGTCGTGTACCGCATCGGGTGCTTCGCCGCCGGTGACGGAGACGAGGAAGCCGTGCGGGACGGGCCCGTTGTCGCCGTCCTCGCCGATCGCGGCGGCGAAGGTCTCGGCGTAGGCGACCACGCTCTCCCCCGCCAGGGCCAGCGCCTGGCCGAGGCCGTGGCCGTCGTCGCCGACGACGGCCCAGCGGGCGCCCACTGGTGCGGTCAGGTCGGCCGGCGCGGGCTCCCACGCCAGGTGCAGCAGGGACTCGCGCGGGTCGTCGGCCGGGGTGGCGGCGGGCCGGTCGGTGCCGGCGCGCAGGGTGAGGGTGCCGACGGTGACGACGGGGTCGCCCTCGACGTCCGTCGCGGTGATGGCGAGGGTGTCGGGTCCGGTGCGGACGATGCGGGCGCGCAGCACGCCGGCGCCGGACGCGTGCAGGGTGACGTCCTGCCAGCTGAACGGCAGTGTCCGCTCATGGTTCTCCTCGCCCGCGTGGACACCGGCGTGCAGGACGGCGTCCAGGAGCGCCGGGTGCAGCCCGAGGCCCTGGGTGCCGCCGGCCGGTTCGGGCAGGACGACTTCGGCGTACGCGTCGTCGTCGAGCCGCCATACGCCGCGCAGCCCTTGGAAGGCGGGCCCGTAGTCGAGGCCGGCGCGGGCGTAGCGCTGGTAGATGTCGGTCACGTCGACCTCGGTGGCGCCGGCGGGCGGCCACTCGGTGGTGTCGAGGAGGGCCGGGGTCACCGGCTCGCGGGAGAGGACGCCGGTGGCGTGCAGCTGCCAGGGTGCGTCGCCGCCGGCCGGCCGGGAGTGGAACCGTATGCCGCGCCTGCCCTCGTCGTCGGCCGCGTCGACCCGGACCTGCACCTGGACGGCGCCACGTTCGGGCAGGACGAGCGGGGCGGCGATGGTGAGTTCGTCGACCCGGCCGCAGTCGGCGGCGTCTCCGGCCCGGACGGCGAGTTCGAGGAATCCGGTGCCGGGGAAGAACACGGCGCCGGACACCCGGTGCTGTCCGAGCCAGGGCTGTGCGGACAGGGACAGGGTGCCGGTGAGGACCAGGTCGCCGGAGTCGGCGACGGTGACGGCGGCGCCGAGCAGCGGGTGCCCGGTGGCGTCGAGGCCGGCGCCCGACACGTCCGTGGTCACGGCCGCTGTGGTGGGCCAGAACCGCTGCCGCTGGAAGGCGTACGTGGGCAGGTCGACGACCTTGGCCCGGCCGAAGCCGCCCGTGGCCGCCCAGTCCACGGGGACGCCGCGGACGAAGGCCTCGGCGAGGGAGGTGAGCAGCCGCTCCGTGCCGTCCTCGCCGCGCCGCAGCGTGCCGACGGCGACGGCGCGGGCGCCGGCCGACTCGGCGCACGACTGGACGGCACCGGTGAGCACGGGATGCGGTGAGCACTCGACGAACCGCCTGCAGCCCTGGTCGAGCAGCGCGCGCACCGCGTCGGCGAACCGCACGGTCCGGCGCAGGTTGCGGTACCAGTACTCGGCGTCCGTCGCGGCGGTGTCGAGGCGTTCGCCGGTGACCGTGGACAGCAGCGGGATCCGCGGGGCACGCGGGGTGACGGACGCGAGGTCGGTGAGCAGGTCGGCGTGCAGATCCGCCACATGGTCGGAGTGCGAGGCGTAGTCGACGGCGATGCGCTTGACACGGACGCCGTCGGCGGTGAGCCGGCCGAAGAACTCGTCGAGCGACTCGGCGTCGCCGCTGACGACGACGGCGTCGGGGGCGTTGACCGCGGCCAGGGACAGCCGCCCGTCCCACTCGGCGAGGCGCGGCTCGACGTCGGCGGCGGGCAGCGGGACCGCGACCATGCCGCCGCGTCCGGCGAGCCGGCGGGCGATGGCCCGGCTGCGCAAGGCCACGACGCGGGCGCCGTCGGTCAGGGACAGGGCCCCGGCGACGACGGCCGCGGCGATCTCGCCCTGGGAGTGTCCGAGGACCGCGTCCGGGGTGACGCCGTGCGCCTCCCAGACCGCGGCGAGCGCGACCATGACCGCCCAGGTGGCGGGCTGCACCACGTCCACGCGGTCCAGCGCGGGGGCGCCGTCGGCGCCGCGCAGGACGTCGACGAGGGACCAGTCGGTGAACTCGGCGAGGGCGGCGGCGCATTCGGCGATCCGCGCGGCGAACACCGGGGACTCCTCCAGCAGCAGGGCCCCCATGCCGGCCCACTGGGCGCCCTGCCCGGGGAAGACGAGGACGGTACGGCCCTCACCGTCGGCGGTGCCGCGCACCACACCGGCGGCCACCGTGTCCCCCGCGGCGAGCGCGTCGAGCCCGGCGAGCAGCTCGTCCCGCCCGGTACCGACGACGACCGCGCGGTGCACGAAGGCGGCCCGGGTGGTGACGAGGGAGTACGCGATGTCGGCGGGGTCGTGGGTGAGGTCGGCGACGAGGGCGGCGGCCTGGCCGCGCAACGCGCCGGGCGTCCGGGCGGACAGCACGAAGGGCAGCGGCCGGTCGGCCGGCGTGGTCGGCGCGGCGAGGGCCGCATCGTCCGTCCTTGAAACGACGGGGTCCGCTTCGGTTGGGGCGGCGAGGGCCGCGTCGCCCGTCGTTGGAGCCATGTGGTCGGCCTGTTCGAGGACGACGTGCGCGTTGGTGCCGCTGATGCCGAACGAGGACACGCCGGCCCGTCGCGGCCGCCCCGTGTCCGGCCAGGGGACGGCCCGCTCCAGCAGGGCCACCGGGCCGGTCGACCAGTCGACGTGCGACGACGGCGTCTCGACATGCAGGGTGGGCGGCAGGGTGCCGTGGCGCAGCGCCATGACGGTCTTGATGACGCCGGCGACTCCGGCGGCGGCCTGGGTGTGGCCGATGTTGGACTTCACCGAGCCGAGCAGCAGCGGCCGGGCGCGTTCGGGGCTGCCGAACACCGCCATCAGGGCCTCGGCCTCGATGGGGTCGCCGAGCGTGGTGCCGGTGCCGTGGGCCTCGACGGCGTCGATGTCCGCGGGCGTGAGTCCGGCGGTGGCGAGGGCCTGCCGGATGACGCGCTGCTGGGAGGGGCCGTTGGGGGCGCTGAGCCCGTTAGAGGCGCCGTCCTGGTTGACGGCGGAGCCGCGCACCACGGCGAGGACGCGATGGCCGTGGCGTTCGGCGTCGGACAGCCGCTCGACGACCAGGACGCCGGCTCCCTCGGACCAGCCGGTGCCGTCGGCGGCGTCGGAGAACGCCTTGCAGCGGCCGTCGCCGGACAGACCTCCCATGGCGGTGAAGCCGGAGAAGCTGGAGGAGCTCGTCATCACGGTGACACCGCCGGCGAGGGCGAGTTCGCACTCGCCGCCGCGCAGCGCCTGGGCGGCCAGATGGAGGGAGACCAGGGAGGAGGAGCAGGCGGTGTCGATGGTGGCCGCCGGGCCCTCCAGGCCGAACACGTAGGCGATCCGGCCGGACATGACGCTGGCCGCGAGGCCGGTGCCCAGGTGGGTCTCCATGTTCTCGGCGGACCGGGCGACGAGTTCGGCGTAGTCCTGGCCGTTGGTGCCGACGAAGACGCCGGTGCGGCTGCCGCGCAGGGTGTGCGGGTCGATGCCGGCCCGTTCGAAGGCCTCCCAGGTGGTCTCCAGCAGGACGCGCTGCTGCGGGTCCATGGCCAGGGCCTCACGCGGGCTGATGCCGAAGAACTCGGGGTCGAAGTCGGCGACGTCGCGCAGGAATCCGCCCTCGGTGGTGGCGCTGTGCCCGCGGCCCGAGCCGGCCAGGACATCGAGGTCCCAGCCCCGGTCGGTCGGAAACGGTCCGACGGCGTCCCGGCCGCCGACGACCAGTTCCCACAGGTCCTCCGGGGACCGCACGTCACCGGGGAAGCGACAGGCCATCCCGACGATCGCGAGGGGTTCGTCGGTGACGGCCCGGGCGACGGGCAGCGGTGCCGGCTCCTGGGACGGTTCGCCGAGCAGCGTGTCGAGGAGATGCTCGGCGAGCGTCCGGGGGCGCGGGTGGTCGAAGAGCAGGCCGGCCGGGAGCGGCAGGCCGGTGACGCGGGCCAGCCGGGTGCGCATTTCCATCGAGGTCAGCGAGTCGAAGCCGAGGTCCTGGAAGGGCTTGTCGGGCCGGATCGCGGCGGGGTCGGGGTGGGCGAGGACGGCGGCGGCCTGGGTGCGCACCAGGTCGAGCAGCAACGGCAGCCGCTCCCCGGGGGTCGTCGCGTGCACCCGGTCCCGGAGCGCACGGCGGGCCTCCGCACCGGCGGAGCGGGAGGTGCGGGCGGTGCGCAGGGCCTCCTGGCCGGCGGGGAGCGCGGCCAGGGCGGGCGAGGGACGGAGGCTGAACAGCGCCTGGAGGAACGGCGGGTGCTGGAGGTCGGCGATCACCGTGACGGGGTGCGGTTCGGCGACGAGTTCGGCGAGCGCGGTAAGGGCAGCGGCGGGGTCAAGCAGCGTGGCCCCGGAGGCCCGCTCGGTGTCCTGGAGCCCGGCGGCCATGCCGCCGCCGTCCCAGGCACCCCAGGCGACGGAGGTGGCGGGCAGTCCTTCGGCCCGCCGCCGCTGCGCCAGCGCGTCCAGCACCGTGTTCGCGGCGGCGTAGTTGCCCTGCCCCGGATTGCCGACCGCACCGGCCACCGAAGAGAACAGCACGAACGCCGACAGACCGTGCTCCCGCGTCAACTCGTCCAGGAGCAACGCGGATTGGACCTTCGCGCGGAAGACCTCCGTGAACTTGTCAGGCGTCAGCCCGTCCAGCACGGCGTCGTCGAGCACACCGGCGGCATGCACTACGGCGGTTAGCGGCACGTCGGCCGGGATCGCCTCCAGCGCCGCCGAGAGCTGGGAGCGGTCGGCCGTGTCACAAGCGGCGATGGTCACCCGCGCACCGAGTCCGGCCAGTTCGGCCTCCAACTCCTCAGCGCCCGGCGCCTGTCGTCCCCGTCGGCCGAGCAGCAGCAGATGCTCGGCCCCCTGCCGCGCGGCCCATCGGGCTACATAACCACCCAGGGCACCCGTACCGCCCGTGATCAACACCGTCCCGGACGGCTCCCACACCGGCGCCTGCTCCACACCCGGCACCGGCACGAAACGACGACCGAAGGCACCGGCGCCCCGCACGGCGAGCTCGTCCTCGTCACCGGGAGCGGTGAGGACGGCGCCGAACCGACGCAGTGCGGCCTCGTCCGGCTCCCCGGCCAGGTCGATCAGGCCACCCCAGCGGTCGGGGTACTCCAGCGACGCCACCCGGCCCAGACCCCACAGCGCGGCCTGCGCGGGATCGACAGGACCGTCCCCGGGCCCGGTGCCGACGGCGCCGCTGGTCACCGCCCACACGGGTGCGGTGAGTCCGGCGTCGTCCAGGGCCTGCAGGAGCAAAGCCGTCGCAGGCGCCCCGGCGGGGACCTCGCCGGAAAGCGTGGTGGTGTCGGCGGCCAGCAGGGACACGATCCGCGTGACGTCCGCATCGTCGGGTTCCGTGAACTGCCGCAGTCGCTTTGTGAGTTCGGCACGATCGGCGGTGTCCACGACGAGCGTCGCGGTGTCCGGTCCGAGCGCGTCGATGACGGCGTGGGCCCAGGGCGCGACGGTCCCCTGCGCGGGAAGGATCGCGAGCCAGGTGCCGTCGCGACGGCCCGTGGCCGTGCCGGTCAGCGGCTGCCAGGTCTCGCGGTGGCGCCAGGAGTCGACAGTCGTCCGCACCCGGCTGCGGCTACGCCACGAGGACAGCGCGGGAACGATCGCGTCGAGCGCGTCCGGCGCCACGTCGAGCCGTCCGGCGAGGGCCTGAATGTCCGCACGCTCCACGGCCGCCCAGAACTCGGCGTCCACGCCGGAGCCCTGCGGTGTCGGCTCGGCGGCCTCGGGCCAGTACCTGGCGCGCTGGAAGGGGTAGGTCGGCAGGTCGACGCGGCGGGCGCCGGTGCCCGTGAAGAGCGCGGGCCAGTCCACCGGAACGCCGGAGGCGTACAGCCGGGCGAGTGCCGTCAGGGCGGCCGTCTCCTCGTCACGGTCCCGCCGCAGCAGCGGCACGGCATGCTCGACCAGAGGCGTGAGGACGGCGTCCGGACCGACCTCCAGGAAGTGCCGCACACCCGCGTCGACAAGGACCCCCAGACCGTCGACGAACCGGACGGTCTCCCGGACATGCCGCACCCAGTGGTCGACGGATCGTCCGTCACCGCCGGGCAGATTGGAGACGAACCGCAAGGTGGGCTCGCCGAAGGCAACCCCGGCCAGGGCGGCGCGGAAGTCGTCCAGCATCGGATCCATCAGCGGCGAGTGGAAGGCGTGACTGACCGACAGCCGCGACTGCCGCCGCTCACCCAAAGCCGCCAGAACCCGCTCGACACCCTCCTCTGTGCCCGAAAGCACCACGGCACGCGGCCCGTTGACGGCTGCGAGGTCCACATCATCCGTCAGATACGGCAGTACCTCGTCCTCGGCCGCCTCCACCGCGACCATCGCACCACCCGCGGGCAGCGCCTCCATCAACCGCGCCCGCGCCGACACCAGCACACACGCATCCCGCAGCGACAACACCCCAGCCACATGCGCCGCCGCAATCTCACCCACCGAATGACCGGCGACGTACTTGGGCCTGACGCCGAGCGACTCGACGAGCCGGTACAGGGCGACCTCCACCGCGAACAACGCCGGCTGCGCGACACCCGTACGCTCCAACGCGGCAGGATCATCGCCCCACATCACCTCCCGTACTCCGGGACCGAGTTCGTCGAGTACGGCGTCCAGCGCGTCGGCGAACACCGGGAAGCGTCCGTACAACTCCCGGCCCATGCCCAGCCGTTGGGCACCCTGCCCGGAGAACAGGACGGCGAGGGGACCGGGCTCGGCGACGGATCGGGCGGCCTCGGTGAGTCCGTCGGCGGTGGCGAGCAGGACGGCCCGGTGAGGGAAGGCAGAGCGGCTGACGGCCAGGGAGTGGCCGACGTCCACGGGCCGGTGGCCCTCGGCGTGGGCGCGGATCCGGTCGAGCTGGGCGTCCAGCGCGCCCTCGCCGGTGGCGGTGACGGGCCACGGCACCACGCGCGGCGTGACGGTCGTTTCCTGCTGCTCGGCCTCCGGCTCCGGGGCCTGTTCGAGGACGACGTGGGCGTTGGTGCCGCTGATGCCGAAGGACGAGACGCCGACGCGGCGCGGGTGCCCGGTGTCGGGCCAGTCGGTGTTGGCGGTGGCGACCTCGACGGCGCCCATGGACCAGTCGACGTGCGACGAGGGCACGTCGGCGTGCAGGGTGCGGGGGACGACGCCCTGGCGCAGGGCCATGACGGTCTTGATGAGTCCGGCGGCGCCTGCGGCGGCCTGGGTGTGTCCGATGTTGGACTTCACCGAGCCGAGCAGCAGCGGCCGTTCACGATCCTGACCGTACGTCGCCAGCAGCGCCTGTGCCTCGATCGGGTCACCCAGCCGCGTCCCGGTACCGTGCGCCTCGACCGCGTCCACCTCCGCGGCCGACAGCCCCGCCGACGCCAGCGCCTGCCGGATCACCCGCTGCTGCGACGGACCGTTCGGCGCCGTCAAACCGTTGGACGCACCGTCCTGGTTGACCGCGGAGCCACGCACGACGGCGAGGACCGGGTGTCCGTGCCGCACCGCGTCCGACAGCCTTTCGAGTACGACCACGCCGACGCCCTCCGACCAGCCGGTGCCGTCGGCGTCGTCGGAGAAGGCCTTGCAACGACCGTCTTCGGCGAGACCGCCGTGGTGGCGGAAGCCCGCGAAGGCCGCGGAGGTGGTCATCACCGTGACACCGCCGGCCAGCGCGAGGGAGCACTCGCCGCTGCGCAGCGCCTGCGCCGCCAGATGCAGCGACACCAGCGACGACGAGCACGCCGTGTCGACGGTGACCGCCGGGCCTTCGAGGCCGAAGACGTAGGCGAGTCGGCCGGAGATGACGCTGGCCGCCAGCATGACTCCGCGGCCCTCCATGTCCTTGGCGCGGGCGAGGAGGTGGTGGTAGTCGACGGCGTTGCTGCCGACGAACACGCCGGTGCGGCTGCCGCGCAGTGAGGTCGGGGCGATACCGGCCCGTTCGAACGCCTCCCAGCCGGTCTCAAGGAGCAGCCGCTGCTGCGGATCCATCGCGACGGCCTCGCGCGGGCTGATGCCGAAGAACTCGGAGTCGAAGTCGGCGGCGTCGTGCAGGAAGCCGCCCTGGCCCTGGATCTCCCAGCCACGGTCGGTGGGGAACGCGGAGATGGCGTCGGTGCCGGAGGCGACCAGCTCCCACAGCTGCTCGGGGGTCTGGACGCCGCCGGGGAAGCGACAGGCCATGCCGACCACGACGACCGGGTCCTCGGCGGTGTCGGCGGGCTCGGCGGCGGGCAGCGGGCCGTCCGACTCGTCCTGGCTGCCGAGGAGTTCGGCGACGAGGTGCTCGGCGAGGGTGCGGGGCCGGGTGAAGTCGAACAGCAGGCTGGCGGGGAGGGCGAGACCGGTGGCGCGGGCCAGCTGGTTGCGCAGCTCCATCGAGGTCAGGGAGTCGAACCCGATGTCGTGGAAGGCGCGTTCGGCGTCCACGGACTCCGCTGCGGCGTGGCCGAGGACGCCGGCGGCGTGCGTGCGGACCAGATCGAGGAGGAGCGGGACACGCTCGTCCTCGGGGGCGGCGTACACCTTGCGGCGCAGGACGGAGGCGGCGGAGCGGGTGTCGTCGCGGAGACTGCGGGCCTCGGTGCGGGCCTCCGCGGCGGCGGGCAGGGCGCTGAGGGCGGCGCAGGGCCGGATGCTGAACAGCATCCGCAGGGTGTCCCGCTGCTGGAGGTCGGCGACGACCGTCACGGGTGCGGTGTCGACGGCGAGTTCGGCGAGCACGCCGAGGGCGAGCCCGGGTTCGAGGGCGGTGGTGCCGGTCTCGCGCAGCGCCTCGGTCATCCCGGCGGCCATGCCGCCGCCGTCCCAGGCACCCCAGGCGACGGAGGTGGCGGGCAGTCCTTCGGCCCGCCGCCGTTGCGCCAGCGCGTCCAGCACCGTGTTCGCGGCGGCGTAGTTGCCCTGCCCCGGATTGCCGACCGCACCGGCCACCGACGAGAACAGCACGAACGCCGACAGACCATGCTCCCGCGTCAGCTCGTCCAGCAGCAACGCGGGGCTGACCTTGGCGCGGAACACGGCGCCGAAGCGCTGCGGGGTGAGGCCGTTGAGCACCGCGTCGTCCAGGACGCCGGCCGCGTGCACCACCGCGGTCAGCGGCACGTCGGCGGGGATCGCCTCCAGCGCCGCCGAGAGCTCGGCGCGGATCGCCGTGTCGCACGCGGCGATCGTCACCCGCGCGCCCAGCGCGGTCAGCTCGGCCTCCAACTCCTCCGCGCCGGGCGCCTGTCGGCCCCGCCGGCTGAGCAGCAGCAGGTGCTCGGCCCCGTGCCGCGCCGCCCACCGGGCCACGTGAGCGCCGAGCGCACCCGTGCCACCCGTGATCAGAACCGTGCCGGACGGCTCCCACACCGGGGCCTGCTCCGCACCCGGCGCCGCGAGAAGGCGACGCCCGAAGACTCCGGCGCCCCGTACCGCGACCTCGTCCTCCTCGCCAGAAGCGGCGAGGACAGCAACGAGTCCGCGCAGTGCGGCCTCGTCCGGTTCCCCGGGCAGGTCGATCAGGCCACCCCACCGGTCGGGGTACTCCAACGCCGCGACCCGGCCCAGACCCCACAGCGCGGCCTGGAGTGGCCGTACGGTCTCGTCGGGCGAGACGGCGACCGCGCCACGGGTGGCGGCCCAGATCCGGGTGCGGATCCCGGCGTCGTCCATGGCCTGCAGCAGTACGGCGGTGTCGACGAGGCCGACCGGGACGCTGGTCCAGCGGGTGGCGTCGGTGCCCGCGAGCAGGGAGAGGACGCCGGTGAAACGCGTGCCGTCGGCGCTGAGCCGGGAGAGCTCCTCGGCGAGTTCGCCTCGCGCGGGCCGCTTGCCGAGTCTGATGGACACGGTGTCGGGGCCGAGGGCGGCGGTCACCGCGTCCAGCCAGGCGCCGTCGGTGTCGGGCCCGTCGAGGGGCAGGACGACCAGCCAGGTGCCGGACGGCCCTGCCGAGGGCGTGGTGGGCAGCGGCTGCCAGGTCTCGCGGAAGCGCAGCGCGTCGGACAGCGACCGGGCGCGGCGCTTGCTGCGCCAGGCGGACAGCGCGGGGACGACGCCGCCGAGCGCCTCGGTGCCGATGTCCAGGCGTGCGGCGAGCGCCGCCAGGTCCTCGCGTTCGACGGCGGCCCAGAAGTCGGCGTCCACGCCGTCGCCGTCGCCGTCGCCGGACGGGAGTACGGCGTCAGCGGGCTCGGGCCAGTAGCGCTCGTGCTGGAAGGCGTAGGTCGGCAGGTCGACGCGGCGGGCGCCGGTGCCCGTGAAGAGCGCGGGCCAGTCCACCGGAACGCCGGAGGCGTACAGCCGGGCCAGCGCCGTCACGGCCGCCGTCTCGTCGTCGCGGTCCCGCCGCAACAGCGGAACGGCATGCTCGACCAGAGGCGTGAGGACGGCGTCCGGGCCGACCTCCAGGAAGTGCCGCACACCCGCGTCGGCAAGCGCACGGACGCCGTCGGCGAACCGGACGGTCTCCCGGACGTGCCGCACCCAGTGGTCGACGGATCGTCCGTCACCGCCGGGCAGATGGGAGACGAACCGCAAGGTGGGCTCGCCAAAGACAACCCCGGCCAGGGCGGCGCGGAAGTCGTCGAGCATCGGATCCATCAGCGGCGAGTGGAAGGCGTGACTGACCGACAGCCGCGACTGCCGGCGCTCACCCAACGCCGCCAGAACCCGCTCCACACCCTCCTCAGTGCCCGAAAGCACCACGGCACGCGGCCCGTTGACGGCTGCGAGCGCCACATCGGCACCGAGCAGCTCACGCACGTCGCCCTCGGAGGCCTCGACCGCGACCATCGCACCACCCGCGGGCAGTGCCTCCATCAACCGCGCCCGCGCCGACACCAGCACACACGCATCCCGCAGCGACAACACCCCAGCCACATGCGCCGCCGCGATCTCACCCACCGAATGACCGGCGACGTAGTCGGGGGTGACGCCGAGCGACTCGACGAGCCGGTACAGGGCGACCTCCACCGCGAACAACGCCGGCTGCGCGACACCCGTACGCTCCAACGCGGCAGGATCGGCGCCCCACATCGCGTCCCGTATGCCGGGCGGCAGTTCGGCCAGCACCTCGTCGAGGGCCCCCGCGAACACCGGGAAGCGGCCGTACAACTCCCGCCCCATCCCCAGCCGTTGGGCACCCTGCCCGGAGAACAGCACGGCGAGCGGCCCGTTCCGGGCCTCGCCCCGGGCCACTTCGACCGGCTGCTCCCCCGCGGCGAGCAGCACCGCGCGGTGCTCGAAGGCCGAGCGCGCGGTGGCCAGGGAGTAGCCGATGTCCACCGCCGGACAGCCCTCGGCATGGGCGCGGATCCGGTCGAGCTGATCGTCCAGCGCGGCCTCGGTGCGGGCGGACACGGGCCAGGCAACGACTCCGGGGGTGGCCGTCGGGGGCGCCTCCGCGGTGTCGGCCGGGCTGTGCTGCTCGACGATGACGTGGGCGTTGGTGCCGCTGATGCCGAAGGACGACACGCCGACGCGGCGCGGGTGCCCGGTGTCGGGCCAGTCGGTGGCGGCGGTGAGGAGTTCGACGGCGCCCTCGGTCCAGTCGACGTGGCCGGAGGGGCGGCCGACGTGCAGGGTGGGCGGCAGGACGCCGTGCCGGAGGGACATCACGGCCTTGATGAGTCCGGCGGCGCCTGCGGCGGCCTGGGTGTGTCCGATGTTGGACTTCACCGAGCCGAGCAGCAGCGGCCGTTCACGATCCTGACCGTAGGTCGCGAGCAGGGCCTGTGCCTCGATGGGGTCGCCAAGCCGCGTCCCCGTGCCGTGCGCCTCGACCGCGTCCACCTCGGCGGCCGACAGCCCCGCCGACGCCAGCGCCTGCCGGATCACCCGCTGCTGCGACGGACCGTTCGGCGCCGTCAACCCGTTGGACGCACCGTCCTGGTTGACCGCGGAACCACGCACGACGGCGAGGATGCGGCGGCCGTTGCGCACGGCGTCCGAGAGCTTCTCCAGTACGACGACGCCGATGCCCTCCGACCAGGTGGTGCCGTCGGCGTCGTCGGAGAAGGCCTTGCAACGACCGTCGGCCGCGAGGCCGCCCTGGACGTCGAAGCCCGCGAAGGCGGCCGGGGTCGTCATCACCGTGACACCGCCGGCCAGCGCGAGGGAGCACTCGCCGCTGCGCAGCGCCTGCGCCGCCAGGTGCAACGACACCAGCGACGACGAGCACGCCGTGTCGACGGTGACCGCCGGGCCGACCAGGCCGAGGACGTAGGCGACGCGGCCGGATATCACGCTGGCGGCGAGGCCGGTGCCGGCGTGTCCGGACAGGTCCTCCTTCGCGGTGTGCACGAGACGGACGTAGTCCTGGCCGTTGGTGCCGACGAAGACGCCGGTCTGGCTGCCGCGCAGCGAGGCCGGGGCGATACCGGAGCGCTCGAACGCCTCCCACGACGTCTCGAGGAGCAGACGCTGCTGCGGGTCCATCGCGAGCGCCTCGCGCGGGCTGATACCGAAGAAGCCCGCGTCGAAGCCGTCGACGTCGTCGAGGAAGCCGCCGCGGCCCTGGAGGTCCCAGCCGCGGCCGGCGGGGAACGCGGAGATGGCGTCGGTGCCGGAGGCGACCAGCTCCCACAGCTGCTCGGGGGTGCGGACGCCGCCGGGGAAGCGACAGGCCATGCCGACCACGGCGACGGGCTCGTGGCGTCCCGACTCGGCCTCGTCGAGACGCCGCCGGGTCTCGTGCAGGTCAGCGGTGACGTACCTGAGGTACTCGACGAGTTTTGCTTCGTCCGGCATGGTCAATGCCCTTTCCTCGGTGAGAGACCGGTGGGGAGATACGACCGGTTCAGCGGTCGGTGGGTCGTCCGATCTCGCTGTCGATGAAGGCGATGAGGTCCTCGGCGCTCGCGGCGCCGATGCGCTCGCGTACGTCGTCGTCCGCGCCCTGCCGTTCGCCGCCGTCGTCGGTGATCCGGGCGAGCAGGGCGCGCAGCCGGGCGGCGGTGCCGGTCCGGACGGCCGGGTCGAGGCCGTCCGCGGCGAGCGCGTCGGCCAGGGCGGAGTCCAGGCGGTCGAGTTCGGTGTGCAGGGCGGCTGCGGGTGGTGTGTGGCCTCGGCCGAGGCGCTCGGCGAGGTGCTCGGCGACGGCCAGCGGGGTGGGGTGGTCGAAGACGAGGGTGGCGGGCATGCGCAGCCCGGTGACGGCGGCGAGCCGGTTGCGCATCTCCACGGAGGTCAGGGAGTCGAAGCCGAGCCGGGAGAACTCCTCCTCGGCGCCGATCTGTTCGGGCGTGTCGTGGCCGAGCACGCTCGCGGCCTCGGCGCGCACCAGGTCGGTGAGGTGCCGGGTGCGGTCCTGCGGGCGCAGTCCGTCGAGGCGGGCGGTGAGTTCGGCGACGCGGTTGCGCCCGGCGGCGGTGCGGCGTCCGCCGATCAGGCCGCGCAGGACCGGCGGCACCGGTCCGGCGAAGGGCAGCGCGGCGCCGGCGCGGGCGGCCGTGCGCATCAGGACGGGCCGTGCGTCGTCGCGGGCGGTGGCGGCGTCGAACAGGGCGAGGCCCAGTTCGGGGTCGAGGGGCGGGGTGCCGGAGCGGTTCATGCGCCGGATGTGGTCCTCGCTCAGTCCGCCGGTCATGCCGGAGGCCTGCGCCCAGGGGCCCCAGGCCAGCGAGTGGCCGGGCCGTCCGGTGGTCGCGCGGTGCTGGGCGAGGGCGTCGAGGAAGGCGTTGGCGGCGGCGTAGTTGGCCTGACCGGGGCTGCCGACGACGCCGGCGGTGGAGGAGTAGGTGACGAACGCGTCGAGGTCCAGGTCGAGGGTGGCCCGGTGCAGGTGCCAGGCGGCGTCGGCCTTGGGCCGCAGGACGGCGTCGAAGCGGTCCGGGGTCAGGGCGTCCAGGACACCGTCGTCGAGGACGCCGGCGGTGTGGACGACGGCCGTCAGCGGGTGCTCGGCCGGGATGCCGGAGACGAGGGCGGCCACGTCGTCCGGGTCGCCGACGTCGGCGGCGGCCAGGGTGACCCGGGCCCCCTGCGCTTCGAGTTCGTCGCGCAGTTCCGCGGCGCCGGGGGCGTCGGGGCCGCGTCGGCCGACGAGCAGCAGGTGCCGTGTGCCGTGGGTGGTGACCAGGTGCCGGGCGAGGATGCGGGCCAGGCCACCGGTGCCGCCGGTGATCAGGACGGTGCCGTCGGGGCGCCAGCGGGCCGGGCCGGCGCCGGGTGTGGCGGCGGCGTCGGGTGTGGCGGCGGCGTCGGGCACGCGGGCGAGCCGTGCCACGCGCACGCGTCCCTCGCGCACCATGAACTGCTCCTCGTCCGTGTCCGGCAGAGCGGGCAGCACGGCCGTCGAGGACGCGCCGCCGTCGACGTCGACGAGGAGGAACCGGCCGGGGTGCTCCATCTGCGCGGACCGCACCAGGCCCCAGACCGCCGCGGCGCCCGGGTCGGTGACCTCCGCGCCGTGCGGTGCGACCGCGCCCCGGGTGATGAACACCATGCGGGTGCGGGCGAACCGGTCCTCGGCGAGGAACTCCTGCATCAGCGTCAGCGCGCGGTGCGTCAGCTCGCGAACCGCTCGGGCCGCGTCGTCGGGGCGGCCCGCGAGCGGTACGACGATCATCCGTACCGGCGCCCCGTCACCGTCTCGCAGTTCGGCTAGGGACTTCACTGGTTCTGCGAGCGAACCGAGGGCGAGGGCCAGGTCGGTGCCCTCGGGCCCGAGGACGTACCAGGGAACTGGGTCGGCGAGGGCGGCCGGGACGGGCCGCTCCTCCCAGTCCAGGCGGAACAGGGAGGTGCGCAGGTCGGGTCCGGCGGCGGGGGCGTCGGCCCGGCGCTCCGCGGGCCGCAGGGTGACGGCTCGGGCGGTGAGGACGGGTGCGCCGGAAGGGTCGGCGGCGACGAGGTCGCGGATGTCGCCGCTGCCGGTCAGCCGTATCCGCAGCTCGGTGGCGGACACAGCGTGCAGGGACACCTCACGCCACTGGGCGTCGAGCAGCCGCTCGGGCTCAGCGTCGTCGGCCCCGGCGACGATGTGCGCGGCGTGCAGGGCGGCGTCGAGGAGTACCGGGTGCAGTCCGAACCCGACGTGTTCGCCGGCCTCCTTGGGCAGGGCTACCTCGGCGTACAGGTGGTCGCCGTGCCGCCAGGCGGCGCGCAGGGCGCGGGCGGCGGGGCCGTGCTCGATTCCGGCGTCGGCGAGCCGGTCGTACAGGCCGTCGACGGCGAGTTCGGTGGCGTCGGGCGGGGGCCACTGGCCCGCGGCGAACCGGGTGGAGTCGAGGGCCGGTGGCTCGGGGGTCAGCCGGCCCTGGGCGTGCTCGGTCCAGGCGGCGTCCGGCTCGTGGGCGGGCCGGGTGTGGCACCACACGGGTCGGCCGCCGTCGTCGCCGGGGGCGCCGATACGGAGCTGGAGTTGGAGCGCGCCCTGGTCGGGCACGGTCACCGGCTCGGTGAGGGCCAGGTCGGCGACGTGCGGCGTGTCGAGGCGGTCTCCCGCGCGTACGGCGGCCTCCACGAGGGCGGCGCCGGGCAGCCGGACCGCGCCGTCCACGGCGCTACCGTCGAGCCAGGGGTGCAGGGTGCGCGAGAGGGTGCCGGTGAGCACCAGTTCCCCGGCTCCGGCGACCGGCAGTGCGGCGCCGAGCAGGGGGTGGTCGGTGGCGGCGAGCCCGAGTCCGGTGGCGTCGGCCGAGCGCAGGGAAGCGGTGGGCCACAGCCGGCGCCGTTGGAAGGGATAGGTCGGCAGTTCGGTCAGGCGCCGGGCGCCCGTACCGGCGTACAGGGCGGTCCAGTCGACGGTGACGCCCTCGACGTGCAGGGCGGCGAGCGCGGTCACCGCCGACGCCTCCTCGGGGCGGTCGCGGCGCAGCACCGGTACGGCGACGGCGGCCTCGGGCGCCAGGTCGGCGACGAGGGAGGTGAGTCCGCCGTCCGGGCCGATCTCCACGAACGCGTCGGCGCCCTGGCCCGCGAGTGTGCCGACGGCGTCGGCGAAGCGGACGGTCTCGCGCAGGTGCCGTACCCAGTACTCGGGCGAGGCGAGCTCGTCGCCGGCCGGGGCGCCGGTCACCGCGGACACGAAGGGGATGTGGGGCCGTTGGTGGGTCAGGGTGGCGGCGACCGACCGGAACTCGTCGAGCATCGGGGCCATCAGCGGGGAGTGGAAGGCGTGGGACACCTCCAGCCGACGGGTACGGCGGTCGCCGAGCCGGGCGAGGACGGCCTCTACCGCGGGCTCGGCGCCGGACAGCACCAGCGCGGAGGGGCCGTTGACGGCAGCGACGGCCACCTCGCCGGTGAGCAGGGGCCGTACCTCGTCCTCGGTCGCGGCGACGGCCACCATGACGCCGCCGGACGGCAGTTCACCCATCAGCCGGGCCCGGGCGCTGATCAGGGCGCAGGCGTCGTCCAGGGTCAGGACGCCCGCGACGTGGGCGGCGGCGATCTCGCCCACCGAGTGCCCGGTGACGTATTCCGGCGTGACGCCCAGGGACGTCACGAGCCGGTGCAGGGCGACCTGGAGGGCGAACAGCGCGGGCTGCGCGTTCTCGGTGCGGCTCAGCTCCTCGGCGTCCTCGCCCCAGACGATGTCCCGCAGGCCGGGCGGGAGATGGGCGAGCACCTCGTCGAAGGCGTCGGCGAAGACCGGGAAGCGGTCGTACAACTCGCGCCCCATGCCCGGCCGTTGGGTACCCTGCCCGGAGAACACCAGGGCCGGGGTGCGTTCGGCGGCTGTGCCTCGGACGGTCTCGCCGTCGGCGAGGAGCACCGCGCGGTGGGCGAAGTGCGAGCGGGAGGCGAGGGAGCGGCCCACGTCACGCGGGTCGCGGCCGCGGGCCCAGTCGGTCAGCGCGGCGAGATGGGCGTCCAGGGCCTCTTCGGTGCGGGCGGACACCGGCCACGGGGTGACTGTGGGTGCCAGAGCGGGAGGCTCCGCCTCGGCCTCGGGCGCGCCCTCCAGGACGACGTGCGCGTTCGTGCCGCTGATCCCGAACGCGGAGACGGCGATGCGCGGCGGCCTGCCCGTCTCGGGCCACTCGGTGGTGTCCTGGAGCAGGGACAGGGCGCCGGAGGACCAGTCGATACGGCTGGAGGGCGTGTCGGCGCGGAGGGTGCGCGGCAGTCGGCCGTGGCGCAGGGCGAGCACGGACTTGATGACGCCGGCGACTCCGGCGGCGGCCTGGGTGTGACCGATGTTGGTCTTCACCGACCCGAGCAGCAGCGGCCGTTCACGGTCCCGGCCGTAGGTGGCGAGCAGGGCCTGGGCCTCGATCGGGTCGCCGAGCCGGGTCCCGGTGCCGTGCGCCTCGACGGCGTCCACGTCGGCGGGGGTGAGTCGGGCACTGGCGAGGGCCTGGCGGATGACGCGCTGCTGGGAGGGGCCGTTGGGGGCGCTGAGCCCGTTGGAGGCACCGTCCTGGTTGACCGCCGACCCCCGCATCACGGCGAGGACCTCGTGCCCCTTGCGCACGGCGTCCGACAGGCGTTCCACGACGAGCATGCCGATGCCCTCGGACCACACGGTGCCGTCGGCGTCGTCGGAGAACGCCTTGCAGTGGCCGTCCTCCGCCAGACCGCCCTGGATGCTGAAGCCGACGAAGCTGACCGAGGTGGTCATCAGGGTGACGCCGCCGGCCAGGGCGAGTTCGCACTCGCCGTTGCGCAGCGCCTGCCCGGCGAGGTGCAGGGAGACGAGGGAGGAGGAGCAGGCGGTGTCGACGGTCAGGGCCGGGCCCTCCAGGCCGAACACATAGGCCAGCCGGCCGGAGATCACGCTGGCGGCGAGGCCGGTGCCGAGGTGGCCGCCGATGTCCTCACGGGCGCGGGTGGCGAGATGGACGTAGTCCTGGCCGTTGGTGCCGACGAAGACGCCGGTGCGGCTGCCGCGCAGGGCGTCGGGGTCGAGTCCGGCGCGTTCGAACGCCTCCCACGATGTCTCGAGGAGCAGACGCTGCTGCGGGTCCATCGCGAGCGCCTCGCGGGGGCTGATACCGAAGAAGGCCGGATCGAAGTCGGCGGCGTCGTAGAGGAATCCGCCGCGGGTGGTGGCGCTGCTGCCGGGGCCGGCGCCGTGCAGCGTGTCGAGGTCCCAGCCGCGGTCGTCCGGGAAGGGGCCGGTGCCGTCGCGGCCGTCGAGCATCAGCTCCCAGAACTCCTCGGGGGTGCTGACGTCTCCGGGGAAGCGGCAGGCCATGCCGACGATGGCCAGCGGCTCGTCCTGGGCCGGGCGCGCGGCCGGTTCGGCGGGCCTGTCGGCGGCCCCTTCGCCGAGCAGTTCGGCCAGCAGGTGGGTGGCGAGCCGGCGCGGGCTCGGGTAGTCGTAGACCAGCGTGGCGGGCAACTGGAGTCCGGTGGCGGCGGACAGGCGTCTGCCGAGTTCCACGGCGGTGAGCGAGTCCATGCCCAGCCGGCCGAACTCGTGGTCGGGGTCGATCTCGTCGCGGTCCCGGTGGCCGAGCACGACGGCCGTGTCGGCGCGCACCAGCCCCAGGAGGTGCCGCTCGCGCTCCTGCGGGCCGAGGGCGGCGAGCCCGTTGCTGGAAGCGGGGGCGGGTTCGGTACGGGGTTCGGGCGCGGCGACGGGGCCGCCGTCGGGCCAGTACCGCTGCCGCTGGAAGGGGTATGTCGGCAGCTCCACGCGGCGTGCCCCGGTGCCGACGCCGAGGGCGCGCCAGTCGACGGGGACACCGGCGACGTGCAGCGTGGCGAGCGCGCCGACGACGGTCTCCGCCTCGCCCCGGTCTCGGCGCAGCATCGGGGCGGCGACGGTGTCCCGGGGGCCGCCGGCCAGGATGAGGCCGCTGAGCACGCCCGCCGGGCCGACCTCCAGGAAGGCCCCGGCACCGGCCGCGCGCAGGGTGTCCACCGCGTCGGCGAACCGCACGGTCTCCCGGGCGTGCCGCACCCAGTACTCCACCGAGCACAGCTCCTCGGGCCCGGCGATACGGCCGGTGAGGGCCGACGCCACGGTGATCCGGGGCGCGCGGAACTCCAGTCCGGCCAGAGCCTGCCGGAAATCGTCCAGCATGGGCTCCATGAGCGGGGAGTGGAAGGCGTGGCTCACGGCAAGGCGCGTGTGCCGCCGCTCGCCGAGGGCCGCCACGACGGCGGTCACCTCGTCTTCGGCGCCGGAGACGACGACCGCGGTGGGGCCGTTGACCGCCGCGAGGGACACGCCGTCGGTGAGCAGCGGCCGCACCTCGTCCTCGGTCGCCTCGACCGCGACCATGACGCCGCCGGGCGGCAGCGCCGCCATCAGCCGGCCCCGGGCCGCGACCAGCGCGCAGGCATCCGTGAGGGAGAGGATCCCTGCCACGTGGGCGGCGGCCACCTCACCGACGGAGTGGCCGGTGACGTGGGCGGCGGTGACGCCCCACGACTCCAGCAGCCGGAACAGCGCCACCTCTACGGCGAACACCGCGCACTGCGCGTGGTCCGTGCGGTTGAGCAGCGCCTCGTCGGTACCCCACATCGCGTCCCGGACCGCGGTGTCGAAATGGCCGAGGGCCTCGTCGAGGGCGGTGGCGAACTCCGGGAAACGGCCGTGCAGTTCGCGGCCCATGCCGAGGCGCTGGCTGCCCTGGCCGGGGAACACTACGGCGAGGGGGCGGTCGGCGGCCAGGCCGCGCGCGAGTTCGGTGGTGCCGTCGGGGTGCAGCACGGCGCGGTGTTCGAGGGCGGCGCGGCCGCCCAGGGTCCAGGCCACGTCGCGGGCGTCGAGCCCGTCGGCGGCCGACCGGATCCGCTCGATCTGGGCGTCGAGGGCGGCCTCGGTACGGGCGGAGATCACCCACGGCAGCAGGGCGGTGGCCGTCGTACGGTCCGGCTCCGGTGCGGTGGGCGGCTGTTCGAGGAGGACGTGCGCGTTGGTGCCGCTGATGCCGAACGAGGACACACCGGCCCGGCGCGGGCGGCCGTCGTCCGGCCAGGGGAGGTTCTCGGTGAGCAGCCGCACGGCGCCGCTCGACCAGTCGACGTGCCGGGACGGCGGGTCGGCGTGCAGGGTGCGGGGCAGGACGCCGTGCCGCATCGCCATCACGGTCTTGATGAGTCCGGCGGCGCCCGCTGCGGCCTGGGTGTGGCCGAGGTTGGACTTCACCGAGCCGAGCAGCAGCGGCCGTTCGCGGCCTTGGCCGTAGGTGGCGAGCAGGGCCTGCGCCTCGATCGGGTCGCCGAGAGCGGTCCCGGTGCCGTGCGCCTCCACGGCGTCCACGTCGGCCGGGGTGAGCCCGGCGCCCGCGAGGGCCTGGCGGATGACCTGCTGCTGGGAGGGGCCGTTGGGCGCGGTGAGGCCGTTGGAGGCACCGTCGGAGTTGACGGCCGAGCCCCGCACGACGGCCAGCACCTCGTGCCCGTTGCGTACGGCGTCCGACAGCCGCTCCACGACGAGGACGGCGACGCCCTCGGACCAGCCGGTGCCGTCGGCGCCGTCACCGAAAGCCTTGCAGCGGCCGTCCGTGGCGAGGCCACCCATGCGGGAGAACCCGGCGAAGCCCACCGGGGTGGACATGACGGTGACCGCTCCGACGAGGGCGAGAGAGCACTCGCCGCCGCGCAGCGCCTGCCCGGCGAGGTGCAGGGCGACGAGCGACGACGAGCAGGCGGTGTCGACGGTCAGGGCCGGGCCCTCCAGCCCGAACACATAGGCCAGCCGGCCCGAGGCGACGCTGGTGTTGAGGCCGGTGGTGGCGTGGGCCTCGACGTCGACGGAGGACTGCATGACGAGGGTGCCGTAGTCCTGGCCGCTGAGGCCGACGAAGACGCCGGTGCGGCTGCCGCGCAGGCTGTGCGGGTCGAGGTCGGCCCGTTCGAGGGCTTCCCAGGCGGTCTCCAGCAGCAGCCGCTGCTGCGGGTCCGTCGCCACGGCCTCGCGCGGTGAGATCTCGAAGAACGCGGCGTCGAACTCGCTCGCGCCGCACAGGAATCCGCCGGCCACTCCGTCTGCCGAGGCGACGCCGGTGTGCTTCTCCCAGCCCCGGTCGTCGGGCATGCCGGAGATGGCGTCGCCGCCCGCCGCGACGAACTCCCACAGCTGTTCGGGCGAGGTGATGCCGCCGGGGTAGCGGCAGGCCATGCCGACGACGGCGAGGGGTTCGTCCGTGACGTCGGTGCCGGACGCGATCGGCGTCGCGGGGGCGTCGCCGACGACGCCCTCCTCGACGAGTTCGCCGAGCAGGTGGACCGCGAGACGGCGCGGTGTGGGGTAGTCGAAGACCAGCGTGGCGGGCAGTTGGAGGCCGGTGGCGCCGGCCAGGCGGTTGCGCAGTTCGATCGCGGTCAGCGAGTCCACGCCGAGCCTGCGGAACTCGTGGTCGGCGTCGACCGCCTCGCTCGTGCCGTGGCCAAGGACGCCCGCGGCCTCGGCCCGCACCAGTTCGACGAGGTGCCGGCGCCGCTCGTCGGCGGGCAGGGCCGCGAGCCGGTCGACGAGCGCACCGCGCGTCACGGCCGCGCCGCCCGCGGTGCGCCGTCCAGGCCGCACCAGGCCCCGCAGCAGCGCGGGCACGGCGACGGACGGGGGCAGGGGCGCGCCGCCGACGGGCAGCGGCGCGAGGGCGGCCGCGTCGGTGGCGAGCGCGGCGTCGAACAGGGCCAGGCCCTGTTCGGCCGTCAGCGGCGGCAGCCCGAGCGCCGAGGTGCGCCGCAGGTCACGCTCGGTCAGGTCGGCGGTCATGCCGCCGCCGTCCTGCGCCCAGCCGGGCCAGCGCAGCGACAGCGCGGGCAGCCCGTGGGCCTCGCGGTGCTCGGCGAGCGCGTCGAGGAAGGCGTTGGCGGCGGCGTAGTTGGCCTGGCCGGGGCTGCCCATCAGGCCGGCGGTGGACGAGTAGAGCACGAACGCGGCGAGGTCCAGGTCGCGCGTCTGCTCGTGCAGCTGCCAGGCCACGTCGGCCTTCGGCCGCAGCACGATATCGAGCCGGTCCGGGGTGAGGGCGTCCAGCACGCCGTCATCGAGGACGCCCGCCGTGTGGACGACAGCCGTCAGCGGGTGCCCGTCCGGGACGGCGTCCAGCAGGGCACGGACGGCGCCGGGCGCGGTGAGGTCGCAGGCGACGACCGCCACCTCGGCTCGCTGCTCCGTGAGTTCCTCGCGCAGTTCGCGGGCGCCGGGCGCGTCGGGTCCGCGGCGACCGGCGAGCAGGAGATGCCGTACGCCGTGGCGGGCGACGAGGTGGCGGGCAATGAGGCTGCCAAGGCCGCCAGTACCGCCGGTGATCAGGACCGTGCCGTCGGGGTCCAGGGCGGGCGGCAGGGTGAGCGCGAGTTTGCCGGTGTGCCGGGCGAGGCTCATGAAACGGAACGCCTCGGCGGCCCGCCGCACGTCCCAGGTGCTCACCGGCAGGGGCCGCAGGGCACCGTCGGCGAACAGCGCGCCGAGCGCGGTCAGCATCCGCCGGATACCGTCGGGCTCCACCCAGCCCAGGTCGAAGGGCTCGTAGCGGATGCCGTCGGGAAGGGTGTCCGCGTCGCGCAGATCGGTCTTGCCCATCTCCAGGAACCGGCCGCCCGGCCCGAGCAGTCGCAGCGAGGCGTCGACGAACTCGCCGGACAGCGCGTTGAGTACGACATGGAAGCCGTCCCCTGCCACACCCGCGAACCGGTCCGCGAAGCCGGTGTCGCGTGAGGAGGCGATGTGGTCGTCCGCCACGCCGAGTTCGCGCAGGACGGGCCACTTCGGCTCACTGGCGGTGGCGAACACCTCCGCGCCGAGGTGCCGGGCGAGCTGGATCGCCGCCATGCCGACGCCACCCGCGCCCGCGTGCACGAGGACCTTCTCGCCGGGGCGCAGTCCGGCGAGTTCGACGAGCGCCCGATAGGCGGTGAGGAACACCAGCGGCACCGAACCGGCCGTCTCCCAGGCCCAGCCGGCCGGTACGGCGGTCAACTGCCGCTCGTCCACGACGACGGTCGGCGCGAAGCCCCCGGCGACCATGCCCATGACCCGGTCGCCCGGCCGCCACAGCCCGGCCTCGGGCCCCGTCTCGACGACCACGCCCGCCGCCTCGGACCCCAGCGGACCGGCCTCGCCGGGATACATGCCGAGCGCGCTGAGCACGTCCCGGAAGTTGATGCCGGCCGCCCGCACCGCGAGCCGCACCTGACGTCCCGTCAACTCCGTTCGCTCGCAGGGCGTCAGCGCGAGCCCGTCCAGGCTCCCCCGCTCGGTCACGTCCAGCCGCCACGGCCCGCTCACGGGCGGGACGAGTGCGGCGCCGGCCCCGCGGGCCAGCCGTCCGACCCGCAGTTCCCCGTCGCGCAGGACGGCCTGCGGTTCGTCGTCGTCGAACAGGGCGGGCACGGTCGCCAGCAGCGCGGCGGAGGCCTCGTCGGTGTCCACCAGCAAGAGACGGCCGGGGTTCTCGGCCTGGGCGGACCGGACGAGTCCCCATACGGCGGCGGCGCCCAGGTCGGTCACGTCCTCGGCACCGGTCGCGGCGACAGCGCCGCGCGTCACCACCAGCAGGCGGGAGCGGCGGAATCGGTCGTCGGCGAGGAAGTCCTGCAGCAGGTCGAGCACTTGGCGGGTGGCGGCGCGGGCCGCCTCGGCGCCGTCGCCGGGCCCGGTGACGGACACGACGAGGTGGCGCGGTGCCCGCTCACCCGGCAGCGCGTCCAGCATCGGCACGTGTACGGCGCTGTCCAGATGGTCCGCGAGTCCGAACGGGTCCTCGCCGACCAGGGCCCAGGTGCCCGCCACGGCGGTCGGCACCCGGTGGGTCTGCCACTCCATCCGGAACAGCGATCCGGCCGGATCGGGCAGGGCGGCCGTAGCCGCGTCATCGGGCGCGGCCCGCAGCGTGAGCCCCGCGACCGACACGACGGGTGCCCCGTGCGCGTCGGCGGCGTCGACCACCACGGTGTCCGGTCCCGTACGCAGCAGCCGGGCCCGCAACAGTCCGGCTCCGGAGGCATGCAGCGTCACGTCACGCCACTCGAACGGCAGCAGGCGCTCGGCGTCGTGGTCCAGGGCGGCCGCGTGCAGTACGGAGTCCAGCAGGCCGGGATGGACGCCGTACTCGCCCGTGTCGCGGACCGAGGCGTCCAGGGCGATCTCCGCGAACAGTTCCTCGCCGCGCCGCCACAGGGCGCGCAGCCCGCGGAAGGCGGGGCCGTACACCAGTCCGGAGGCGGCGTAGCGGTCGTAGCGGTCCGTGATGTCGACGGGCCGGGCGTCGCGCGGCGGCCACTCGACGGCGTCGAACCGCGCCGGTTCGGCGGCGTCGGGGGCGAGCCGTCCGGTGGCGTGCAGGGTCCACGGTGCCTCGGGACGGTCGGCGGGGCGGGCATGGAACCACAGCTCGCGGCGTCCGTCCGCGTCCGGTCCGCCGACCTTCAGCTGTACCTGTACGGCGCCCTCCTCGGGCAGCACGAGCGGTACCGCGAGGGTCAGTTCGGCGACGCGGGCGCAGCCGACCTGGTCGCCGGCGCGGACGGCCAGTTCCAGGAAGCCGGTCCCGGGGAAGAAGATCATGCCGCCGACGCGGTGGTCGGCCAGCCAGGGCTGTACGGCGGTGGAGAGCACGCCGGTGAGCACGAGGTCGTCGGAGCCCGCCACCACCATCGCGGCACCGAGCAGGGGGTGCCCGACCGCTTCCAGTCCCGCGCCGGACACCTCCAGGGCGCGGGCGCCGCCGGCCGGCCAGTACCGCTCACGCTGGAAGGCGTACGTCGGCAGGTCCACGCGGCGGGCGCCGGTGCCGGCGAAGAACGCGGCCCAGTCGACGGCGACACCGTGCACGTGCAGACCGGCGAGGCCGGTGACAAGCGCGGGCTCCTCGGGCCGGTCCCGGCGCAACAGCGGCCGCACCACGGCCCGTTCGGGCAGGCAGGCGCGCGCGGCGGCGGACAGTACGGCGTCCGGGCCGACCTCCAGGAACGCGGTGGCCCCGGCCTCCGCCAGGGCCGTCACACCGTCGGCGAAGCGCACGGTCTCGCGGACGTGCCGTACCCAGTACTCCGCCGAGCACAGCTCGTCCGGCTCGGCGATCCGGCCGGTCAGCCCCGACACCACCGCGAGCTGGGGGGCGTTCCAGGTCAGTCCCGCGGCGACCTCGCGGAAGTCGTCGAGGATCGGGTCCATCAGCGGCGAGTGGAAGGCGTGGCTCACCGGGAGGCGGGTGTGCCGCCGCTCCCCCAGCGCCGTGAGCAGGCGCTCCACATCCTCGTCGGAGCCCGAGAGCACGAGGGCCCGCGGCCCGTTGACGGCGGCCACCGCCACGCCGGGCCTCAGCAGCGGCCGTACCTCGTCCTCGCTCGCCTCGACGGCAACCATCACGCCGCCCGGAGGGAGGGCCGCCATCAGCCGGCCGCGCGCCTCCACCAGTGCGGACGCGTCCTCGAGGGACAGCACCCCCGCCACATGCGCTGCGGCGATCTCGCCGACCGAGTGCCCGGCGACGAACTCGGCGCGCACGCCCCAGGACTCCAGCAGCCGGTACAGCGCGACCTCTACGGCGAACAGCGCGGCCTGCGTGTGGTCCGTACGGTTGAGCAGCGCCTCGTCCGTGCCCCACATCACTTCGCGCAGTCCGGACTCGAAGCAGGCCAGCGCCTCGTCCAGGGCGGCGGCGAACACCGGGAAACCTTCGTGCAGTTCACGGCCCATGCCGAGCCGCTGGCTGCCCTGTCCGGAGAACAGCAGGGCGAGCTTGGGCCGGCCGGTGACGGTACCGCTGATCGTGCCCGGTCCGGTGGGGTCGGCGGGGAAGGAAGCGCTGTCGTCCGCGTCGGCGACGACGGCGGTGCGGTGGTCGAGGGCGGCGCGGGTGACGGCGAGGGAGTAGGCGACGTCACGGGGACGCAGGTCGCCGTCGGCCAGGTGGGCGCGCAGCCGTTCGGCCTGGTCGCGCAGGGCGGCCGGGGTGGCGGCGGACAGCAGCCAGGGCAGCGCGCCCGGGACACGGGCGGGCGCTGTCGGCTCGGGTTCGGGGGCGGGCGGGGCCTGTTCGAGGATGACGTGGGTGTTGGTGCCGGTCACGCCGAAGGAGGAGACGCCGGCGCGGCGCGGGCGCCCGGTGTCGGGCCAGGACTGCTGGGTGCCGAGGACCCGCACCGCGCCGGACGTCCAGTCGACGAGGCGGGTGGGGGTGTCGGCGTGCAGGGTGCGGGGGGTGATTCCGTGCCGGATCGCCATGACCGTCTTGATGACGCCGGCGACACCGGAGGCGGCCTGCGCATGGCCGAAGTTGGACTTCACGGAGCCGAGCAGCAGGGGCCGTTCACGGTCCTGGCCGTAGGTGGCGAGCAGGCTCTGCGCCTCGATGGGGTCACCGAGCGGGGTGCCGGTGCCGTGTGCCTCGACGACGTCGATGTCGGCGGGAGTGAGACGGGCGGCGGCCAGGGCTGCGCGGATGACGCGTTGCTGGGAGGGGCCGTTGGGCGCGGTGAAGCCGTTGGAGGCGCCGTCCTGGTTGACGGCGGAGCCCCGCACGACGGCGAGGATCTCGCGGCCGTGCCGTTCGGCGTCGGAGAGCCGCTCCAGCAGCAGCACTCCGGCGCCCTCGGCCCACCCGGTGCCGTCGGCGCCGTCCCCGAAGGCCTTGCAGCGGCCGTCCCGGGCGAGCCCGCCCTGCCGGCTGAACTCGACGAGCGGTCCCGGCGTCGCCATCACGTTGACACCGCCGGCCAGGGCCAGGGCGCTCTCCCCGCCGCGCAGCGACTGGCAGGCCAGATGCAGGGCGACCAGGGACGAGGAACACGCCGTGTCGACGGTGAGCGCGGGACCTTCCAGGCCCAGCGTGTAGGAGAGCCGTCCGGACAGGGCGCCCGCCCCGATGCCGCTGCCGACCTCGCCGTCGGCGTCGGCCAGGGAACGCAGCACGAGATGGGCGTAGTCCTGGCCGTTGGTGCCCATGAAGACGCCGGTGCGGCTCCCGCGCAGGAGCGTGGCATCGAGGGCGGCGCGCTCGATCGCCTCCCAGGAGATCTCCAGCAGGAGTCGCTGCTGGGGGTCCATGCGCTGTGCCTCGCGCGGGGAGATGCCGAAGAACGCGGCGTCGAAGTCGGCGACCCCGTCGAGGAAGCCGCCGCGTGTGCTGAGTTCGTGCCCGTGCTCGTCGACTCCGGCGGTGCGCAGCGTGGTGAGGTCCCAGCCGCGGTCGGCGGGCAGCGCGGACACCGCGTCGGTGCCGTCGGCGACGAGTCGCCACAGGTCCTCCGGGGAGCGCACGCCGCCCGGGTAGCGGCAGCCGATGCCGATGACGGCGATCGGCTCCGCGGCGGCGGCGACCAGCTGCCTGTTCTTCCTTCGCAGGCGGTCGACGTCCTTCATGGCGGCCCGCAGGGCGTGGACGACCTGTTCGCTGGGCGTCGTGGTCATGGCTGGCTCCGTCACTCGGCGGACTCGTCGGTCGGGTCGTACGAGTCATGGGGGTCGGTGGGGTCGTCAGGGCCGGCGCCGTGGCCCTGGAGTGCGGCGCGCACGAGCTCGTCGAGCGCCATGGCGTCGATGTCGGCGTCGGGTTCGGGGGCCGCCGGGGGCTCGGAAGCGTCGTTGTCGGTGGCCAGGGCGAGGAGTTCGTCGAGCAGACCGGTCTCGCGCAGCCGGTCCAGGGGCAGTTGGGCGAGCGCCGACCGGATCCGGGCGTCTTCGGGGGTCTCGTCGGGCGAGGTGGGCGTGGCGGGCGCGGTGGGCGTCTCGGGTGCGAGGCGTTCGGTCACGTGGTGGGCGAGCGCCAGCGGGGTGGGGTGGTCGAAGACGAGGGTGGCGGCGAGGGGCAGGCCGGTGGCGGCGGTGAGCTGGTTGCGCAGTTCGACCGCGCCGAGGGAGTCGACGCCGATGTCGCGGAAGAGGCGTTCGGCGCCGATGGCGGCCGGGTCGCGGTGGCCGAGGACGGCCGCGGCCCGCGCCAGCACCAGGTCCAGGACGGCTTCGGTGCGGCGGGCGGGGGGCAGCTTGGCGAGCCGGTCCCGAAGGGCGCCGGCCGGTTCGGCGGTCTGCTCGGAGGCGGCGCCCTGCGGTCGGTCGTGGCCGGGCAGGCCGCGCAGCAGGGCGCGGGGGCGTCCGGCGGCGGGTCCGGCGAACGCGTCCGTGGCCAGACCGGCCACCAGCGCGGTCGGGTGGGGTTCGGCGACGAGCCGGCACAGCATCTCGGCGGCGAGTTCGGGGTCCATGGGTGCGATGCCGACCCGCCGCATGGCCTCCTCGGCGGCGGCGCCCCCGGCCATGCCGCCGCCTCCCCAGACGCCCCAGGCGATGGATGTGGCGGGCAGGCCCTCGGCCCGGCGCCGTTCGGCGAGCGCGTCCAGGACGGCGTTGGCGGCGGCGTAGTTGGCCTGGCCGGGGTTGCCGACGAGGGCGGTCGCCGAGGAGAACAGGGCGAACACCTCCAGGTCGCGGTCCCGGGTGAGTTCGTCGAGGAGCAGGGCCGAGGCCGCCTTGGCGCGGAAGACCGTGCCGAACCGCTCGGGGGTGAGCCGGTCCAGCACGCCGTCGTCGACCACGCCGGCGGTGTGCACCACGGCGGTCAGCGGCAGGTCGTCCGGGATCGCGGCGAGCAGTTCGCCGAGTTGTTTGCGGTCGGCGACGTCGCACGCGGCGAGCGTGACGCGGGCGCCGAGGCCGGTCAGCTCCTCGCGCAGCGCGGCGGCTCCGGGCGCGTCGGGTCCACGGCGTCCGGCGAGTACGAGGTGCGGGGCACCGGCCTTGGCGAGTCGCCGCGCGACATGGGCGGCCAGCGCTCCGGTGCCGCCGGTGATCAGCGTGGTGCCGGAGGGCTGCCAGGCGGCGTCCGCGTCAGGGCCGTCACCGGGTGCCGGGACGATACGGCCCGCGAAGACGGTGCCCCCGCGGACGGCGACCTGGTCCTCGCCGTCCTGCCCGGCGAGGACGGCGGTGAGAACGCCGAGTTCGCGGGCGGCGGGCACGGCTGCCGGCAGATCGACGAGGCCGCCCCAGCGGTCCGGGTACTCCAGCGCGGCGACCCGGCCCAGGCCCCAGACGGCGGCCTGCTCGGGGGCAGGGGCCGCGTCCGCCGCGCCGACCGACACCGCGCCGCGCGTGAGGCACCACACGGGCGCGGTCAGGCCCGCGTCGCCGAGTGCCTGGACGAGGGCGGCGGTGCCGACCGTTCCGGCGGGCATCTCGTCGTCGCCGGTGCGGTCGTCCAGTGCCAGGAGCGACAGCACTCCGGCGAATCCGCTGCCGTACGTCCGTATCCGGGTGGCGAGTTCGGCCCGGTCCGTGGTCTCGGCGCGCATCCGCACGACGCTCGCGCCGAGCCCGTCGAGGACCGTTTCCGTCCAGGCGTCGTCGGCGCCGGACGCGGGCAGCACCGCGAGCCAGGTGCCGGTGACACGGCGGGCCGTCAGGCCGGACAGCGGCTGCCAGACCACACGGTGCCGCCAGCCGTCCATGCGGCTCTCGGTGTCGCGGCCGCGCCGCCAGTCGAGCAGCGCGGGCAGCACCTTGGCCAAGGCGTCGTCGTCCACGTCGAGGCGGGCGCCGAGCTCGGCGAAGTCCTCCTTCTCGACGGCCGTCCAGAAGTCGCCGTCCGCACCGTGCGCGGCCCGCCGGGCGGTGTGCTCGGGCCAGAACCGCTCGTGCTGGAAGGGATACGTCGGCAGATCGACGCGACGCGCCCCGGTGCCGACGAAGTACGCCTCCCAGTCCACGTCGAGACCGGCGAGCCGCAGCCGGGCCAGGGCGGTGGTCAGCGACTGCGCCTCGCTGTGGTCCCGCCGCAGCAGCGGCACGGCGAGCGCGGACGCGGCCGGACCGGCGGCGGCCATGCCGAGCAGCACGCCGCCCGGTCCGACCTCCACCAGCACGGACGCCTGGCGCTCCCCCAGAGTGCGAAGGCCGTCGACGAACCGGACCGCCTCGCGCACATGCCGTACCCAGTACTCGGGCGAGCCGAAGCCGGCGTCGGCGGCGGCGAGACGCCCGGTCAGGTTGGAGACGACCGGGATCGCGGGCGCCGTGACGGTCAGGCCGGTGAGCTCGGCGCGGAAGGCGTCCAGCATCGGCTCCATGTGCGGGGAGTGGAAGGCGTGGCTGACGCGGAGGCGGCCGGTACGCCGGCCCAGGCCGGCGAAGTGCCCGGCGATGCGCAGCACTTCGTCCTCGTCGCCGGAGACGACCACCGCGTCGGGGCCGTTGACGGCGGCCAGTGACACCCGGTCGGTGAGCAGCGGCCGGACCTCGTCCTCGGTGGCCTGTACCGCGCTCATGGCGCCGCCCTCGGGCAGCCCGTCCATCAGGCGGGCCCGAGCGGCGACGAGCCGGCACGCGTCGGCGAGCGTGAGGGCGCCCGCGACATGGGCGGCGGCGATCTCACCGACGGAGTGGCCGACGACGTAGTCCGGGGTGATTCCCCAGTGCTCCAGCAGCCGGAACAGCGCGACCTCGACGGCGAACAGCGCGGGCTGGGCCGTACGGGTGCGGGCGAGAGCCGCCTCGTCCTCGCCCCACACCACCTCCCGCACGGCCGGGTCGAAGTGGCCGAGTACCTCGTCCAGCGCGGCGTGGAAGGCCGGGTGGGCGTCGTACAGCTCCCGGCCCATGCCGAGGCGCTGGCTGCCCTGGCCGGGGAAGAGGAACGCGACACGGCCGGGGCGGTGTGCGTCGGCGCGCAGGACGCCGGGGGCGTCGGCCGTGCCGGACGGGTCGGCGAGGGCGGCGAGGCCCGTCGTGAGGTCGTCGTGGCCGGTGACGGTGAGGGCGGCACGGTGCTCGAACAGGGCGCGTCCGGTGGCCAGCGCGTACGCCAGATCGGCGACGGCCGGGTTCGGGTCGGCGGTGATCCGGTCGAGCAGCCGGCGGGCCTGGTCGCGCAGGGCGGCGGGGGTGCGGGCGGAGAGCACGACGGGCAGCGGGTGCCGTACGTCCGGCGCGGGCTCATCGGCCGGCGCCGGGGGTGCCTGCTCCAGGACGACGTGGGCGTTGGTGCCGCTCGCGCCGAAGGAGGAGACGCCCGCGCGGCGCGGCCGGCCGGTGTCGGGCCAGTCGGTGGCCTCGGTCAGCAGGCGTACGGCGCCGGAGGCCCAGTCGACGTGCGGGGACGGCGTGTCGGCGTGCAGGGTGCGCGGCAGCAGACCGCTGTGCATCGCCTGCACCGTCTTGATCACGCCCGCGACACCCGAGGCGGCCTGGGTGTGCCCGATGTTGGTCTTCACCGAGCCGAGCAGCAGCGGCAGTTCACGGTCCTGGCCGTACGTGGCGAGCAGGGCCTGCGCCTCGATCGGGTCGCCGAGGCCGGTGCCGGTGCCGTGCGCCTCGACGGCGTCCACGTCGGCCGGGGTCAGTCCGGCGTTGGCCAGGGCGCGGCGGATGACGCGCTGCTGGGCGGGGCCGTTGGGCGCGGTGAGGCCGTTGGAGGCACCGTCCTGGTTGATGGCCGTGCCGCGTACGACGGCGAGCACCGGGTGCCCCAGCCGCTGGGCGTCCGAGAGCCGTTCCACGACGAGCATGCCGACGCCCTCCGCCCAGCCGGTGCCGTCCGCGTCGGCGGAGAAGGCCTTGCACCGGCCGTCGGCGGACAGCGCGCCCTGCGTGGTGAACTCGACGAAGCCGACCGGTGTCGACATCACGGTCACGCCACCGGCCAGGGCGACGGCGCACTCCCCCGCGCGCAGCGCCTGCACGGCGAGGTGCAGGGCCACCAGGGAGGAGGAGCAGGCGGTGTCGACGGAGACCGTGGGACCTTGCAGTCCCAGGGTGTAGGCGACGCGGCCGGAGAGGAGGCTGCCGGACTGTGCGGTCTCCCAGCGGCCGAGGTCGTCCGGAAGCCGGTAGTCGCCACTGGTACCGCCGACGAAGACGCCCGCGTCGCTGCCGCGCAGCCCCGTCGGGTCGATGCCAGCCCGCTCCAGCGCCTCCCAGGCGGCCTCCAGGACGAGCCGCTGCTGTGGGTCCATCACGAGGGCCTCGTTGGGCGAGATGCCGAAGAAGCCGGGGTCGAAATCGGCGGCGTCGGCGAGGAATCCACCGCGCCGGGTGATGCTGCCGCCGGGGCCGCCGGACAGCAGCCGGTCGAAGTCCCAGCCGCGGTCGAGCGGCATGTCACCGGTGGCGTCGATCCCCGCGACGACCAGGTCCCACAGGTCTTCCGGGGACCGGACGCCGCCGGGGTAGCGGCAGCTCATGCCGACGATGACGATCGGGTCGTCGGTCGCCGCGACGGGTGCGGTGGTGACCTCGCGCTCGGGCTGCCCGGTGGTACCGAGGAGCTCGGTGAGCAGGTGGTGGGCGAGTTCGTCGGGAGTGGGATGGTCGAACACGGCGGTGGCGGGCACCGTCAGGCCGGTGGCGCGGGCCAGCTGGTCGCGCAGGTCGACGGCGGCCAGCGAGTCGAAGCCGAGGTCGCGGAAGGGCCGGTCGGGTTCGATGGCATCGATGGCGGCCGTGCCGTGGTCGTGTCCGAGGACGAGGGCGCTCTTCTCCCGGACGAGGTCGAGGAGGGTGCCGGCGCGTTCGGTCCCGGGCAGGGCGAGGAGGTCGGCGCGCAGGCGGGCTGCCGGGTCGTCGCCGGGTGCCGTGCCGGTGACGGCGGCCAGCGCGTCGCGGGCCTCGGGCAGGGCGGCGAACAGGGCGGCGGAGGCGCCGCTCGTGGTGTGCGCGGGGGCGAACGTCGTCCAGTCGACGTCGGCTGCGGTGACGGCGGGCAGTCCGAGGCCGACGGCCCGGTCGAGGGCGGCGAGCGCGGTGTCCGGGTCGAGGGCGGGAAGCCCGCTGAGCCGCAGGTGCCCGGCGAGGGACGGTTCGACGGTGCCGGCCCAGGCGTTCCAGGCGATGGCCACGGCGGCCCTGCCGCGCTCCCGGCCGCGTTCGGCAACGGCCTCCAGGGCGGCACCCGCGGCGGCCTCGGCGGCCCGGCCGCGGGCGCCCCAGGTGGCGGCGAGGGAGCCGAACAGCACGAAGGTGTCCAGGTCGCGGTCGGCGAGGAGGTCGTCGAGGGCGAGCACCCCTGCGAGCCGTTCGGCGAGCCCGTCGTCGAGGGCTCCGTCCAGGGCCGTCTGCGCGGGCTCCTCGGCATGGACGACGGCGGTGAGCGCGGCGGCGTCCGGGCTGTCGAGGAGTGCGGTCAGGGCGCTGCGGTCGTCGATGTCGCAGGTGTGGACGGTGAGCCGGGCCGCACCCGTGGTGCCGGCGAGGACGCGGTCGGCGGTGTCCGGGGCGGGCGCGCGGCCGGCGAGCAGGACGTGGTCGGCGCCGCCGAGGGCGGCCCGGCGTGCGACGGCCACCCCCATCGGGCCGGTGCCGACGACGAGCACGGTGCCGCGCGGTGCCCAGTCGGCGGTGCCGGCCGCGGGGCGGGCGCGGACGATACGGCGGGCCCGCGGGCCGTCGGCGCGCAGGGCCAGTTCGCGTTCGGCGGATGCCTGGTCGGCGAGGGTGAGCAGGGCACCGAGCCGCTCGTCGGGAACGGTGTCCAGGTCGAGCAGTCCGCCCCACCGGCCGGGGGCTTCCAGAGCGGTGACCCGTCCGGCGCCCCAAGCCGCGGCGGACGCCACATCCGGCGCGGGGTCGGCCGCGTCGGCCTTCACGCCCCGGTGGGTCGCACACCACAGCGGTGCCGTGACGCCCGCCCGCTCCAGCTGCGCCAGCAGCTCGTCGGGACCGTGGGCGCGCACCGCGCCGGGCAGGGCCAGCACACCGGCCGGTTCGACGGTGACGTCCGCCATGGTCTCCGGGCCGGTCCGCAGGAGGCGCTCGGTGCCCACAGCCGCGACGGCGGCATTGGCCCACTCCTCGTCCCCGTCCCCGGCCAGCAGCAGCCAGCGCCCCGTCCCGGACGCCTCGGGCAGCGAGACCGGCACCCAGTCGGCGCGGTAGAGCAGGCCGTCGGCGGCCGCCCGGGCGCGGCGCCTACGACGCCACGTCGCCAGGGCGGCCGTCGCCTCGGAACCGAGGTCGGTGCCCAAGGTGGCGGCGAGCGCCTCGGGGTCGGACGCCTCGACGGCCTGCCAGAACTCCGCCTCCACGGGATCGGCCTGGACCACGGGCGCGGTCTCGGGCCAGTAACGGCGATGTTGGAAGGCGTAGGTGGGCAGATCCACGAGTCGGGCGCCGCTACCGGCGAAGAAGCCCGTCCAGTCCACCGGAACGCCGTCGGCGTGCAGCCGGGCGAGGGCGGTCAGCGCGGCGGTCGCCTCGTCACCGTCCCGGCGCAGCAGCGGCACCACGGGGACGGTGTCGTCGAGTTGGGAACGTACGGCGCCGCACAGCATGGCGTCGGGGCCGGCCTCGACGAACGCGCCGACGCCGGCGTCCCGCAGCGCGGCTACGCAGTCGGCGAACCGCACGGTCTCCCGGACGTGCCGCACCCAGTAGTCGGGGGTGCCCAGTTCACCGTCCGTGGCCGGGCGTCCGGTGAGGTTGGAGACGACGGTGAGCGTCGGCGGGTGGAAGGCGAGACGGCCGAGCACGGCCCGGAACTCGTCGAGCATCGGCTCCATGAGCGGCGAGTGGAAGGCGTGGCTGACCCGCAGCCGGGTGACCCGGGTGGCGTCGAGCCGGTGGAGGACCGCGTCGAGCTCGCTCTCCTCGCCGGACAACACCACCGCGTCGGGCGCGTTGACGGCGGCGACGGCGACGGTGCCGCCGAGCAACGGCCGTACGTCCTCCTCGCTCGCGCGTACGGCGGCCATGGCGCCGCCCGGCGGCAGGGCGTCCATCAGCCGGGCGCGCGCCGCGACCAGGGCGCAGGCGTCGTCGAGGGTGAGCACGCCCGCGACATGGGCGGCCGTGATCTCGCCGACGGAGTGTCCCGCGACGTACTCGGGGGTGACGCCCCAGGACTCCAGCAGCCGGAACAGGGCCACCTCGACGGCGAACAGGGCGGGCTGCGCCGTGCCGGTGCGGTCGAGGGCGGCCGCGTCGTCGCCCCACATCAGCGGGCGCAGCGGGCGGCCGACTTCCAGGTCGAGCCGGGCCAGGACGGCGTCGAGGGCGTCGGCGAACGCCGGGAAGCGGGCGTGGAGTTCGCGTCCCATGCCGAGGCGCTGGCTGCCCTGGCCGGAGAACAGGACGGTGAGCGGGCCACGGCTGCCGCGGGCCCGGCCGCGCGCGACCTCGGTCGTGCGGTCGGCTCCGGCGAGCAGGACGGCGCGGTGCGGGAGGGCGGCGCGGGCGGTGGCCAGGGTGAGGGCCACGTCGGCGGCGGTCCCGTTCAGGTCGGCGGTCCGCAGCCGGTCGAGCTGGGCGTCGAGAGCGGCGGCGGTGCGCGCGGAGACGACCCACGGCAACGGGGCATCGCTCTCGGCACCCGTTCCGGTGCCGTCCCCGGTCGGCTCTGTCGCGGCCGGCTCCTCGGGTGCCTGCTCCACGATGACGTGCGCGTTGGTGCCGCTCATGCCGAACGCGGAGACACCGGCGCGGCGCGGGCCGTACCCGGCGGGCCACTCGGTGGCCTCGGTGAGCAGGGCGAGGCCGCCCGGCGTCCAGCCGATGTGCGGGGAGGGTTCCTCGGCGTGCAGGGTGCGCGGCAGGACGCCGTGGCGCAGCGCGAGGAGCACCTTGATGACGCCGGCGACACCGGCCGCGGCCTGGGTGTGGCCTAGGTTGGACTTCACCGTGCCGAGCAGCAGGGGCCGTTCACGGTCCCGTCCGTAGGCGGCGAGCAGCGCCTCGGCCTCGATCGGGTCGCCGAGCGTCGTGCCGGTACCGTGCGCCTCGACGGCCTGGACGTCGGCGGGGCGGAGTCCGGCGTCGGCGAGGGCGTGGCGGATGACGCGCTGCTGGGCGGGGCCGTTGGGCGCGGTGAGGCCGTTGGAGGCGCCGTCCTGGTTGACGGCGGAGCCGCGGATCAGGCCGAGCACGTGGTGTCCGCGCCGGCGGGCGTCGGAGAGCCGTTCGAGGACGAGGACGCCGACGCCCTCGGACCAGGAGGTGCCGTCCGCGGTGGCGGAGAACGCCTTGCAGCGGCCGTCGGCGGCGAGTCCGCCCTGGGCGCTGAACTCGACGAAGGCGTCCGGCGCCGACATCACCGACACACCGCCCGCCAGGGCGAGGCCGCAGTCACCGTCGCGCAGCGCCCGCACGGCCCAGTGCAGGGCGACGAGCGAGGCGGAGCAGGCGGTGTCGACGGTGACGGCCGGGCCTTCGAGGCCGAGGGCGTAGGACAGCCGGCCGGAGAGCACGCTGGCGGTGTTCCCGGTGGCGGCGTAGCCCTGGACGTCGGCGGTGCCGCGCCGCAGGACGGTGGCGTAGTCCTGGCCGTTGGTGCCGACGAACACGCCGGTGGGCGTGGCGCGCAGGCCGGTCGGGTCGATGCCGGCGTGTTCCAGGGCCTCCCACGAGGTCTCCAGCAGCAGTCTCTGTTGCGGGTCCATGGCGAGGGCCTCGCGCGGGGAGATCCCGAAGAAGTCGGCGTCGAAGTCGGCGACACCGTCGAGGAATCCGCCCTCGCGGGTGGCGGACGCACCGTCGGCGAGCGCGGCCAGGTCCCAGCCCCGGTCGTCGGGGAAGGCGCCGATGGCGTCGCGGCCGTCGGCGAGCAGCCGCCACAGGTCTTCGGGTCCGGTGACGCCGCCGGGGAAGCGGCAGCCGATGCCGACGACGGCGATCGGGTCGTCGGTGACCGGGCGGGTCTGCGGCACCACGGCATCGGGCGTGGACTCCCCGGTGTCGCCGAGGAGTTCGCCGAGGAGGAAGTCGGCCAGGTGCTGTGGGGTGGGGTGGTCGTAGATCAAGGAGGCGGGCAGTGTGAGGCCGCTGGCGGCGGCGATGCCGTTGCGCAGTTCGAGGGTGGTCAGCGAGTCGAAGCCGAGGTCGCGGAAGGTCCAGTCGGCCTCGACGGTCCGCCGGTCGGTGTGGCCCAGGACGGCGGCGATGCGGGTGCGCAGCAGGTCGAGCAGGGTCCGGCCGCGTTCGGCGGGGGGCAGTGCGGCCAGTCGGGACCGCAGGTCGTCCTCGCCCGGCTCCGCCGACGCTTCGTCGGCCGGTACGGGCCCGGTGAGTTCGGTGAGAAGCGCGGCGGAGGCGGGCTGGAGAGCCGCGAGACGCGGCCAGTCGACGTCGGCGACGGTGACGGCGGTGTCGCCGTGCGCGACCGCGTCCAGCAGGGCGTCGACACCGAGTCCGGGGTCGAGTGGAGTGAGTCCGGCGCGGCGCAGTCGGCGGTCGATGTCCTCCCCGGCGGCCATGCCCGATCCGGCCCAGGGTCCCCACGCGATGGCGGTGGCGGGCAGACCGTCGGCGCGGCGGCGTGCGGCGAGCGCGTCGAGCCGGGCGTTGGCGGCCGCGTAGTTGCCCTGTCCGGCGGCGCCGAGGACACCGGCGGTCGAGGTGTACAGCACGAACGCGGTGAGCGGCAGGTCGCGGGTGAGCGCGTCGAGGTGCTCCGCGGCGGTGACCTTGGCGCGCAGTACGGCCGTGAAGTCGTCCGGCGTGAGGGCGTCGAGGACGCGGTCCTCGACGACGCCGGCGGTGTGCAGTACGGCGGTCAGGGGTGCGCCGGCGGGCAGGTCGGCGAGGACGGCGGCGAGCTGGTCGCGGTCGGCCGCGTCGCAGGCGGCCAGGGTGACCCGGGCGCCGAGGACGGTGAGTTCGTCGCGCAGCTCGGCGGCGCCGGGGGCGTCGGGGCCGCGGCGGCTGAGCAACAGCAGGTGCCCGGCGCCCTCACGGGCGAGGCGGCGCGCGGCGTGGGCGCCGAGGGCTCCGGTGCCGCCCGTGATGAGGACCGTGCCGTGCGGGTCGGCGAGACCACGGCCCGAGGTAGCCGGGGTCTCGCGGGGCGGGGCCTGGACGAGCCTGCGGACGTAGACGCCGGTATCGCGTACGGCGGTCTCGGTGTCGCCGCCCGCGAGGACGGCCCGCAGCCGGCGCGCGGTGGCGGCGTCGACCCGGTCGGGCAGGTCCACCGATCCTCCCAGGCGTCCGGGGTGTTCGAGCGCGACGACCCGGGCCAGTCCCCACACCCCGGCCTGGACCGGGTCGCGGACGGGCTCGCCCGCGCCGAGAACGGAGACGGCACCGCGGGTCACACACCACAGGGGCGCGTCGACGTGGGCGTCGCCGAGCGCCTGGCAGGCGGTGGCGGTGAGCGCGGGGGCGTCCTCGCCCGCGAGTGCGAGCAGGGACAGTACGCCGGTGAACGGCCCGGCCGGTTCACGGAGTTGGGCAGTGGTCCGCGCGCGGTCGCCGGTGACGGTGACACGGACGACGGGTGTGCCGAGCGCGGCGAGGGTGTACTCGGCCCACTCGGAGTCGCCGATGTCCTCGGGCAGCAGCGCCAGCCAGGTTCCGGTGAGGGTGGCCGTGGCGGGCTGAGCGGGCCGCCAGACGACGTGGTGGCGCAGGGTGTCGAGACGCGCACGGTCGTGGCGCCGGCGGCGCCAGGCGGCGAGGGCGGGCGCGAGCGAGCCGGCGGTGTCCGCGTCGAGGCCGAGCTGTGCGGCGAGGGCGGTGGTGTCCTCGCGTTCGACGGCGGACCAGAACGCCGCGTCGGCCGGATCGGCGGCCGATGCCGGTGCGGACGTGCCGGGTTCGGGCCAGTAGCGCTGCCGCTGGAAGGCGTAGGTGGGGAGGTCGAGGTGGTGGTCGGGGACGCCGACGGCGGCGAGGAAGGCCGCCCAGTCCACGGTCACGCCGTGCACATGGGCGCCCGCGACCGCGGTGCTGAGCTGTGCGGCCTCGGCACGGTCGCGGCGCAGCAGCGGTACGACGGCCGCGGACTCGCCGGTGGCGGGGTCGGCGTCGAGGACGGCGCGGGCCATGCCGCTGAGGACGGCGTCCGGGCCGATCTCCAGGAACGTACGCACACCACGGCCGGTGAGGGTCGTGACGGCGTCTGCGAACCGCACGGTGTCGCGCAGGTGCCGCACCCAGTGGTCGGGGGTGGCGAGTTCGTCGTCGGTGAGGACGTCGCCGGTGCGGGTGGAGACGAGCGGGAGGACGGCCGATGCCGGGTGGATCCCTGAGGCTGCCTCGGCGAACTCGTCCAGGACGGCGTCCATGCGGGGCGAGTGGAAGGCGTGGCTGACGCTGAGGCGACGGGTGCGGTGACCGCGTGCGGTGAGCGTGGCGGCGACGGCCTCGACGGCGTCCTCGTCGCCGGACAGGACCAGCGAGGCGGGGCCGTTGACGGCGGCGACGGCCACCCGCTCGTCGAGCAGCGGGGCCACCTCGTCCTCGGCCGCCGTCACGGACACCATCGCGCCGCCCTCGGGCAGCCGCGCCATGAGGCGGGCGCGGGCGGCCACCAGGGCGCAGGCGTCCGCCAGGTCGAGCGCGCCGGCCGCGTGGGCCGCGGCGATCTCGCCGACGGAGTGCCCGGCGACGTGGTCCGGCGTGAGTCCCCAGGACTCGACGAGGCGGAACAGAGCGACCTCGAAGGCGAACAGGGCGGGCTGCGTGTATCCGGTGTCGTCCAGCAACGCGGCCTCGGGGGTGCCCTCGGGCGCGAACATCACGTCCCTGAGCGGCACGTCGAGTCCGCTGTCGAGGTGGGCGAGGGCGGCGTCGAGCGCGTCGGCGAACACCGGGTGGCGGTCGTAGAGTTCACGGCCCATGCCGAGGCGCTGGCCCCCCTGCCCGGTGAAGAGGAACGCGACGCGTCCCCGTCCGGCGCCGGGCGTGGCCGGGCGGACCACGGCGGGATCGGGCTGCCCGTCGCGCAGGGCGCGCAGGCCCCGTAGCAGCTCGTCCCGGTCGTGTACGACGACGGCCGCGCGGCGTTCGAAGGCCGAGCGGTGCAGGGCGAGGGCGGCGGCGAGGCGGGCGACCGGCAGTTCGGGCCGCTCCTCGGCGAAGGTGAGCAGTCGGGCGGCCTGAGCGCGCAGGGCATCGTCACCGCGGGCGGAGACCAGGACCGGAAGCGGGCCGACGGGCTGCAGGTCTTCGGGCGTGGCGGGACGTTCGACCTGGGGTGTGTCGCCTTGCCGGACCGGCTCGGGGGCCTGTTCGAGGACGGTGTGCACGTTGGTCCCGCTGATCCCGAAGGAGGACACGGCGGCCCGTCGCGGCCGCCCCGTCTGCGGCCACTCGGTGGCCTCGGTCAGCAGCCGCACCTCACCCGCCGGCCAATCGACATGCGAGGACGGCGTTTCGGCGTGCAGCGTCGGCGGCAGCGCACCGTGCCGCAGCGCCGTGACCATCTTGATGACTCCGGCGATACCGGAGGCGGCCTGGGTGTGCCCGATGTTGGACTTCACCGAGCCGAGCAGCAGCGGGTGTTCGCGGTCCTGCCCGTACGTGGCGAGCAGTGCCTGCGCCTCGATCGGGTCGCCGAGGGCGGTGCCGGTGCCGTGGCCCTCCACGGCGTCCACGTCGCCCGGCTCCAGGCGGGCACCGGCCAGGGCGGCGCGGATGACGCGCTGCTGAGCCGGCCCGTTGGGCGCGGTGAGGCCGTTGGAGGCGCCGTCCTGGTTGACGGCGGAACCACGGACGACGGCGAGCACGGGATGCCCGTTGCGTACGGCGTCGGAGAGCCGTTCGACGAGGACCATGCCCGCGCCCTCGGCGAGCGCCATGCCGTCGGCGCCGTCGCCGTACGCCTTGCAGCGGCCGTCGGGGGCGAGGGCGCGCTGGCCGCTGAAGCCGATGAAGGTGTTCGGGGTGGCCATGAGGCTGACGCCGCCCGCGAGGGCGAGGTCGCTCTCACCGCCCCGCAGCGACTGGCAGGCCAGATGCAGGGCGGTGAGGGAGGAGGAGCAGGCGGTGTCGAGGGTGACGGCCGGGCCCTCCAGGCCGAGCAGGTAGGCGATGCGACCGGACAGGACGCTGGTGAGCGAGCCGGTCACGGCGTGCCCGTCGGCGCCCTCGCCGTGGGCGGCCGGGTAGTCGTGGTAGCTGGCGCCGATGAACGCGCCGGTACGGCTGCCGCGGATCCGCTCGGGCACGATCCCGGCCCGCTCGAACGCCTCCCAGGACGTCTCGAGGAGCAGTCGCTGCTGCGGGTCCATGGTGAGGGCCTCGCGGGGCGAGATGCCGAAGAACACCGGGTCGAAGTCGGCGGCGTCGCGCAGGAATCCGCCCTGGACTGCGTAGGTGCGGCCGGGGGTGTCCGGGTCGGGGTCGTACAACTCCTCGGCGGGCCAGCCGCGGTCGGCGGGGAAGCCGCTGATGGCGTCGGTGCCGGACATGACGAGGTCCCACAGCGCCTCGGGCGAGTCGACGCCGCCGGGGTAGCGGCAGCTCATGCCGATGACGGCGATCGGTTCGTCGGCGGTGACGGCGACGGGCGCGGCGGGACCGGCCGTTGCGGTGCCGGTGTCGTCGAGGAGAGTGCGCAGGTGCGCGGCGAGCGCCGCGGGTGTCGGGTGGTCGAAGACGAGGGTGGCGGGCAGGGTGAGCCCGGTGGCCGAGGCGATCCGGTTGCGCAGGTCGACGGCGGTGATCGAATCGAACCCGGCGTCGCGGAAGGCACGCCGCTCGGCCAGGTCGTCGGCCCCGGAGAGGCCGAGGGCGGCGGCGGCCTGTCCGCACACGGTGTCGAGCAGCAGCCGGTCGCGTTCGGCGGCCGGCAGCGCGGCCAGCCGGGCGGCGAACTCGCCGTCGGCGGAGGTCTGTTGCCGCTCGACTGTCTCGACGGCCCGCCGGGTCTCGGGCACTTCGTCGAACAGCCGGGTCTCGCGGACGGAGGTGAAGACGGGGTAGTAGCGATCCCAGTCGACGTCGGCGACGGCGAGGACCGCCTCGTCGTCGTCCAGGGCGCGGCGCATCCCGGCGAGTGCGAGATCGGCGTTCATGAACACCAGGCCCGTGCGGCGCACCTGGTCGGGGGCGACGCGGCCGACGCCGAGTTCGTTGGCCCAGATGCCCCAGTGGACGGAGGTGGCCCTCAGGCCCCGGGCGCGGCGCTCGGCGGCGATCGCGCCCAGGTGGGCATTGCCGGCGACGTACGCGGCGTGCTGCCCACTGCCCCACAGTCCGGCGACCGAGGAGAACAGCACGAACGCGTCGAGGTCGTCGTCGGCGAGGAGCGCGTCGAGGTTGCGGGCGCCGTCGACCTTGGCGTGCAGGACGCGGGAGACGGCGGCGAGGTCGGTGCCGGCGAGGGTGTGCAGCTCGATGACGGCGGCGGCGTGGATCACCGTGCGCAGGGTGTGCCCGTCGGCGCGCAGCTGGTCCAGGAGCGCGCCGAGGGCGGCTCGGTCGGTGATGTCGCAGGCCGCGGCGGTGACCTCGGTGCCCGACTCGGCCAGTTCGGCGACGAGTTCGGTGGCGCCGGGCGCCTCGGGGCCGCGCCGGCTGACCAGCACGATGCGCTCGGCGCCCTGGGCGGACAGCCAGCGGGCCACGTGGGGGCCGAGGGTGCCGGTGCCGCCGGTGACGAGGACGGTGCCGCACGGGGTCCAGCCGCCGTTCGCCGGGCGGTCGCCGGTGCGGTCGCGTACGACGCGGCGGGCGAAGACGCCGGAGGCGCGCAGCGCGAGTTGGTCCTCGGCGCTGTGCGCGCCGCCCGCGAGGAGGGCGGCGAGCCTGCGTGCGGCCCGCTCGTCGAGGGTCTCGGGCAGGTCGACGGTGCCGCCCCAGAAGCGGGGGTGCTCCAGCGCCGCGGTCCAGCCGATGCCCGCCGACTGCGCCTGCACGGCCCGGGTGACCCGGTCGGCGCGCCCGGTGGCGGCGGCGCCCCGGGTCAGCAGCCAGAGCGGGCACTCCGCGTCGAGGTCGCCGAGCGCCTGGACGAGGACGACGTTGAGCGCGGTGCCGAGGGCGGCGCCGGGGTGGCCCGGGCAGTCCTGCTCGGCGGCGGCGAGCAGCGAGACGATGCCCGCGACAGGCGTCGTATCGCCGTCGGCCGCCAGGCCCGCGTCCCGCAGCAGCGCGGCGACCGCCTCGCGGTCGAGGTGGGTGTCGTCGAGCACGAGCCGCACGGGTTCGGCTCCGTGCGCGGCGAGCGCGTCCGCGACATCCGTGCCGTCGGCGCCGTCGGCGCCGTCGGCGGTGACGACGAGCCACCGCCCGGTGGCCGTACCGCTCGGCACGGACAGCGGCACCCAGCGCACCCTGTACCGCCAGTCGTCCAGCGTGGACTGCTCGCTGCGGCGCCTGCGCCAGGCGGTGAGGCCGGGCAGTACGGCGGCCAGCGCGTCCTCGGCGACATCGAGGTCGCGGGCCAGCCCCGGCAGGTCGGACTCCTCCACGGCGTTCCAGAAGGCCGCGTCCTCCGTGCCGGCAGCGCCCTGGCCCGCCCCGGGGGTCACGGGCGGCACCCAGAGCCGCTGCTGCTGGAAGCGGTAGGTGGGCAGGTCCACCCGGCGCCGGGCACCGCCGCGGTACGCGGCGGTCCAGTCGACGTGCACGCCGCGCACGAACGCCTCCGCGAGCGAGGCCAGTACGCGTCGCGCGTCGTCCTCGCCGCGCCGCAGCGTGCCACCGACGTACGCCGCGACGCCGGTCTCCTCGACCGCGCCCTGGATGCCCAGGGTGAGCACCGGGTGGGCGCTGATCTCGATGAACGCCCGGTGCTGGGTGGCGAGGAGGTGTTCCACGGCGGGGCCGAAGCGGACCGTCTGCCGCAGGTTGCGGTACCAGTACGCGGCGTCCGTGCCACCGTCGGCCGCCGGGTCGCCGAGCCACTCGCCGGTGACCGTGGACAGCATCGGAATACGCGGTTCACTCGGCCGGACCGGGGCGAGCACGTCGAGGAGTTCGTCGTGCAGGTCGCTCACGTGCGCGGAGTGCGAGGCGTAGTCCACCGGGATCCTGCGGGCCCGGACGCCGTCGGCGGTGAGCGCGTCGTGCAGGGCGTCCAGTGCCTCGGGGTCGCCGCAGACCACGACCGAGCCGGGCCCGTTGACGGCGGCGACGGTCAGCCTGTCCTCCCACGGCTCCAGTCGGGCGGTGGCCTCGGCGACGGGGAGCGGCACCGACATCATGCCGCCGCGTCCGGCGAGGGTACGGCCGATGGCCTGGCTGCGCAGCGCCACGACGCGGGCGCCGTCCTCCAGGGACAGCGCGCCCGCGACGACGGCCGCGGCGATCTCGCCCTGCGAGTGGCCGATCACCGCGTCGGCGCGGACGCCGTAGGCCTCCCACACGGCGGCCAGGGACACCATCACGGCCCAGGTGACGGGCTGGACGACGTCCACCCGGTCGAGTCCGGGCGCGCCGGGCTCCTGGCGCAGTACGCCGGTCAGCGACCAGTCGACGAACGGGTCGAGGGCGAGGGCGCAGGCGGTGATGCGCTCGGCGAACACGGGTGACAGGTCCAGCAGGCGCGCGCCCATGCCGTCCCACTGGGTGCCCTGGCCGGGGAAGACGAACACGGTACGGCCGTCGACGTCGGCCTCGCCGTGCACGACGGGCGCGGTGGGCTCCTGACCGGCGAACGCGTCCAGCGCGGCAGCGAGTTCGGCGGCGGACGTGCCGAGGGCGACCGCTCGGTGGTCGAGCAGGGAGCGGGTGGTGACGAGGGCGTGGCCGGTGTCGGCGGGGTCGTCGGCGGGCCGTGCCGTGGCATGCGTGGCAAGGGCGGTGGCCTGGTCCCGCAGGGCGGCGCGGGCACGGGCGGACAGCAGCCAGGGCAGGGCGCCCGTCACCGGGGACGCGGTGCTCGACCTGTCGGCGGGGACGGTGCTCAACTCGTCGGCGGGTGCGGGCTCCTGAGTCGGCGCCTCCTCCAGTACGGCGTGCGCGTTGGTGCCGCTGATACCGAAGGAGGACACGGCGCACCGGCGCGGACGCCCGGTCGCGGGCCACGGCCGCTCGTCGTCGAGCAGCCGGAGCACCCCGGAGGACCAGTCGATGTGCCGGGACGGCGTGTCGACGTGCAGGGTGGGCGGCAGGACGCCGTGCCGCAGCGCCAGCACCATCTTGATGACGCCGGCGACACCGGCGGCGGACTGGGCGTGCCCGATGTTGGACTTCACCGAGCCGAGCCACACCGGCCGCTCCGGGTCCCGGTCGCTGCCGTACGTGGCGACCAGCGCCTGCGCCTCGATGGGGTCGCCGAGCGCGGTTCCGGTGCCGTGCGCCTCCACGGCGTCGATGTCACCGGGGGTGACATGGGCGTTGGCGAGGGCCTGCCGGATGACGCGCTGCTGGGAGGGGCCGTTGGGCGCGGTCAGGCCGTTGGAGGCGCCGTCCTGGTTGACGGCGGAGCCGCGGATCACGGCGAGCACGGGGTGCCCGTTGCGCACGGCGTCGGAGAGCCGCTCCACGAGCAGCAGCCCGACACCCTCGCCGAGGGTCATGCCGTCGGCGCCGTCCCCGAACGCCTTGCAGCGTCCGTCGGCGGCGAGCGCCCGCTGCCTGCTGAACGCCACGAACGAGTCCGGCGTCGTCATGACCGTCGCACCACCGGCCAGCGCGAGCGTGCTCTCGCCGCCCCGCAGCGACTGGCAGGCCAGATGCAGGGCGACCAGGGAGGAGGAGCAGGCGGTGTCGACGGTGACGGCGGGCCCTTCGAGCCCGAGGACGTACGACAGCCGCCCCGACAGCACACTCGGGCTGGACCCGGTGACCATGTGGCCCTCGGTGCCCTCTCCGGCACCACGCCCGTAGTCCTGGTAGCTGGAGCCGATGAACGCCCCTGTGCGGCTGGCGCGCAGCGTGCCCGGATCGATGCCGGCCCGCTCGACGGCTTCCCAGGCGGTCTCCAGCAGCAACCGCTGCTGCGGGTCCATCACCAGCGCCTCGCGCGGCGAGATCCCGAAGAAGGACGGGTCGAACTCGCCCGCCCCGTCCAGGAATCCGCCCTGCGTGGAGTACGTCGTCCCGCTGCGGTCGGCGTCCGGGTCGTACAGCCCCGAGACGTCCCACCCACGATCGGCCGGGAAGTCCCCGATCCCATCCGTACCGGAGGCGATCAGCTCCCAGAAGGCCTCCGGAGAGTCGACGCCACCGGGGAAGCGGCAGCTCATGCCGATGATCGCGATCGGTTCGTCGGACACGTCGGCGGCGGTGGCGACGACATCGGCCGAGTCGCCCTCGGCGAGCACCTCACCCAGCAGATGCCGGGCCAGCGCCAGCGGCGTCGGATGGTCGAAGACCATGGTGGCCGGCAACGCCATACCGACGGCCACGGTGAGCCGCTTGCGCAGCTCGACGGCCATGAGGGAGTCGAACCCGTGCTCCTGGAAGGCCCGTTCCGGCTTGACGGCGTCCGGGCCCGGATGCCCGAGAACGGCCGCCGCATGCGTACGGACCACGTCGAGAACGAACGGCAACCGGTCGTCCTCACGGGCCGCCAACAGCCGCGTACGCAACTCGGCGGCGGCACCGGCACGTTCCTGCCGCGACTGCTGCACGGCGGCCGCGATCTGCCGGGCCCCGGGGAGCGTCGTGAGGGACGCGGTGTGCCGCAGCGCGAACATGCCGTCCAGCAGCTGGGCGTCGGCGAGGTCGGCGATGACGGTGCCGGGTTGGCTCTCGGCTATGAGCTCGGCCATGGCCGCGAGGGCGAGCGCCGGTTGCAGGGCGGTTCCGGAGGCGTGCCGTCCGAGGCGCCCCTCGGCGGCCATGCCGGCCCCGCTCCAGGCGCCCCAGGCGAGGGAGGTGGCGGGCAGCCCGGCGGCGACTCGCCGGCGGGCCAGCGCGTCCAACGCGGCGTTCGCGGCGGCGTAGTTGGCCTGACCGGGGTTGCCTACGGCCCCGGCGAGGGACGAGAACAGCACGAAGGCGTCCAGGTCCCGGTCCCGGGTCAGCTCGTCGAGGACCTCGGCGGCGGTCACCTTGGCCCGGAACACCGGGTCGAACCGTTCCGGCGCCAGGCTGAGCAGCACCCCGTCGTCCAGGACACCGGCCGTGTGTACGACGGCGGTGAGCGGCGCCTCGTCCGGGATCGCGGCCAGCACCTCGGCGACCTTCGCCCGGTCGGCGATGTCGCAGGCGGCGACGGTGACACCGACGCCGAGCGCCGTCAGCTCCTCCTCCAGCGCGGCGGCATCGGGCGCCTGCGGGCCACGCCTGCTCACCAGCACCAGCCGCTCGGCCCCGTTCCGGGCGAGCCACCGCGCGACATGGGCGCCGAGCGCGCCGGTGCCACCGGTCACGAGGACGGTGCCGGAGGGCTGCCAGGCCACGGGGTGGTCGTCGGTGGGCTGCTCATCGACCGGCGCGGCGACGAGCCGTCGCCCGTACGTCCCCGACTCCCGTACGGCGACCTGGTCCTCGCCGTCGGTGCGCGCGAGCACGCTCAGGAACCGGCCCAGCAGCTGCTCGCTCGGCTCTTCCGGCAGATCGACGAGCCCGCCCCACCGCTCGGGATGCTCCAGCGCGACGACCCGCCCGAGGCCCCACACCGCGGCGGCAGCCGGCTCCGGCAGTCCACCTGCGGCGTCGTTCGCGGCCGGCACGCTCACCGCACCGCACGTCACCGCCCACACAGGGGCGTCGACCCCGGCCTCCTCCAGGGCCTGCACGAGGGTGGCGGTACCGGTCACCGACACCGGGACTCCGGAGTCCCGTACATCGGTGGCGGCGGCGAGCAGCGACACCACTCCGGCGAAGACGGCGCCGTCGTCGAGCCCGGCCACGGTCTCCCGCACCCGCCGCGCGAGGTCGTCCCGGTCGCAGCCCGCCGCGACCTCGATGAGCACGGTCTGTGCCCCGAGCGCCGCCACGACGGACCGCACCCAGGCGCCCTCGCCGCATCCCTCCGGTACGACGGCCAGCCAAGGCCCACCGTCACGCACTCCGACCGCGACCGCGTCCCCGAGCGCCTGCCACGTCTCCCGGAACCGCAGCGCGTCCACGGCCGAACGCATCCGCCGACGGCCACGCCAGGCGGACAGCGCGGGCACCACGCCGTTCAACGCCTCGGCGTCCACACGGAGTTGCGCCGCGAGACCGTTCACGTCCGCGTCATCCACGGCCGCCCAGAACTCCGCCTCGGCGGGATGGGTGAGGCGCCCGAGAGTGGCCGCTGCTCCGGACTCGGGCCAGTAGTGCAGGCGTTGGAAGGGGTAGGTGGGGGCGTCGGTGAGACGGGCGCCGGTGCCGGAGAAGAGGGACGGCCAGTCGACGGTGACGCCGTGGGTGAAGAGGCGGGCCAGGGCTGTGAGCGCGGTGATCTCTTCGGGGCGGTTCTTGCGCAGGACCGAGGTGACGACGGCGGTGTCCTCGGGCGCGGTTTGCTCGATCAGGGCAGTGAGGGTGCCGTCCGGGCCGATCTCCAGGAAACGGGTGACGCCGTGGTCGACGAGGGTGCGGATGCCGTCGGCGAAGCGGACCGTTTCGCGGACGTGGCGGACCCAGTAGTCCACCGTGTCCGGCGCGACGAAGGCGCCGGTGAGGTTGGAGACGAGCGGGATTCGCGGGGGGTTGAAGGTGATGCCGGACAGGGCCTGTGCGAAGTCGGCCAGCATCGGGTCCATCAGCGGGGAGTGGAACGCGTGCGAGACACGCAGGCGGCTTGTGCGGCGGCCGGGCAGGGCGGCGGCGACCGCGAGAACGGCCTCCTCGGTCCCCGAGAGCACCACGGAGGACGGCCCGTTGACCGCCGCGACGCTCACCTCGTCGGTGAGATGCGGCGTGATCTGATCCTCGGTGGCCTCGACCGCGAGCATCAGCCCGCCCTCGGGCAATGCCTGCATCAACCGCGCCCGCGCCGACACCAACGCCGCTGCGTCCGTCAGGGACAGCACACCGGCGACATGCGCGGCGGCGATTTCACCAACGGAATGACCGGTCAGGTACTTCGGGGTGACACCGAGGGACGTCACCAGCCGATACAGAGCCACCTCGATCGCGAAGAGCGCGGGCTGAGTGAACTCCGTACGGTTGAGAGCCTCCTCGTCCTGGCCCCAGATCACCTCACGCAAGGCGGGATCCAGTTCGGCCAGAGCCTCGTCCAGCGCCTGAGCGAACACCGGGAAACGGGCATACAACTCCCGCCCCATGCCGAGGCGTTGAGCTCCCTGACCCGAGAACACGAACGCCGACGGCCCCTCAGCCGCCACTCCCCTGGCGACTTCGGTGACGCCCTCCGCGGACCCCAGCAGCACCGCCCGATGCGGGAAGCACGCACGACCGGTGGCCAGCGTGTATGCGACATCCGCCGACGGTTCGCCCGCCTGCAGTTGCTCGATCTGCGCATCCAGCGCCTGCTCGGACCGAGCCGACACCACCAACGGCACCACGGACGGAGCCGGCACGTGGGTCGCGGGCTCGCTCCCGGCGTCCCGCCACTCCTCCAGGATGACGTGGGCGTTGGTGCCACTGAGGCCGAAGGAGGACACGCCGACGCGACGCGGCTGCCCGGTCCGCGGCCACTCCACCTGCTCCCGGACGAGCTCCACCGCGCCCGCCGACCAGTCCACGTGCGAGGAAGGAGCATCCACATGCAGGGTCGGTGCGACAGTGCCGTGCCTCATCGCCAGGATCGACTTGATCAGACCGGCGGCACCGGCGGCGGCCTGGGTGTGACCGAGATTGGACTTCACCGAACCCAGCAGCAGCGACCGTTCACGATCCCGCCCGTACGTGGCCAGCAGAGCCTGCGCCTCGATCGGATCACCGAGAGTCGTACCGGTGCCGTGCGCCTCCACCACATCGACGTCCCGGGCAGTCAGCCCGGAAGCCGCCAGCGCCTGCCGGATCACCCGCTGCTGCGACGGACCGTTAGGAGCCGTCAGCCCGTTCGACGCACCGTCCTGATTCACCGCACTACCGCGCACCACAGCGAGAATCCGGTGACCCTTACGCACCGCGTCCGACTGCCGCTCCAGCAGCAGTACGCCCACGCCCTCAGCCCAGCCCACCCCATCCGCGGAGTCGGCAAACGCCTTGCACCGCCCATCCGGCGCCAGCCCACCCTGCCGCGAGAACTCCACAAACGTCGTCGGCGTCGACATCACCGTCACACCACCGGCCAACGCCAACGAACACTCACCCGACCGCAACGCCTGCGCCGCCAGATGCACCGCCACCAACGACGACGAACACGCCGTATCAATCGAGACGGATGGCCCTTCCAGGCCGAGGCTGTACGCGACGCGGCCGGAGACGACGCTCGGGGAGCTGGCGTTGCCCCGGAAGCCCTCGAATTCGGGGCCGACCAGCAGGTTGGCGTAGTCGTTGTACATGACACCTGCGAAGACGCCGGTCTGGCTGCCCCGCAGCGACGTCGGATCGATACCCGCCCGCTCGATCGCCTCCCACGCGGACTCCAGCAGCAACCGCTGCTGCGCATCCGTCGCCAACGCCTCCCGCGGACTCATCCCGAAGAACTCGGGATCGAACCCGCCGACATCGGTGAGGAAACCGCCTTCACGGGCGGACGAGGTGCCCGTGTGCTCAGGGTCGGGGTGGTAGAGCCGCTCCAGGTCCCAGCCACGGTCCTCCGGGAAGCCGGACACCGCGTCACCGCCCTGGGACACCAGCCGCCACAGATCCTCCGGCGACGACACATCGCCCGGGAACCTGCAGGCCATGCCCACGACCACCACCGGGTCGTCGGCCACCGCCACGGCCGACGCCACCGGGGCCGCCGCACGCGACCCGAGCGCCTCGTCCAGCAGGAACCCGGCGAGAGCGCTCACGGTCGGATAGTCGAACACCAGCGTCGCGGGCAGCCGCAGCCCTGTCACCGACTGCAATCCGTTGCGCAGTTCGACGGCGAGCAGTGAGTCGAAGCCCAGGTCGCGGAAGGATCGGGAGTCGTCCATGCCGGCCGGGCTCTCGTGCCCCAGGACCAGCGCCACCTGCCCCCGCACCAGGTCCAGCAGCACCTCACGCCGCTCCACCTCGTCCAGACCGGTGAGCCGTTGGAGCAGGCCGCCCGCCGAGACCACCCGACGACGCGACCGCACCAACCCGCGCAGCATGGCGGGTACGTCACCGCGGTCGCGGATCGTGCGCAGGTCGATCGGGATGGGAAGGACGACGGCCTCGTCGTGGGCCATGGCGGCGTCGAAGAGCGTGAGACCTTGCTCGCGGGTCACGGCGGGAAAGCCGGTACGGGCGAGGCGTTCGCGTTCGGCGGGGGCGAGGTCGCCCGTCATGCCGGTGCCGTCGAGGTCCCACGGCCCCCACACGAGGGACGTGGCGGGAAGGCCGAGGGTGCGGCGGTGCTCGGCGAGGGCGTCCAGGAAGGCGTTGGCGGCGGCGTAGTTGGCCTGTCCGGTGCCACCGAAGGTACCGGCGGCCGATGAGACGAGGACGAAGGCCCGGACGTCGGGAAGGAGTTCGTGCAGGTACCAGGCCGCGTCGGCTTTGGGGGCGAGTACGGCGTGCAGTCGCTCGGGGGTCAGGCCGCCGACGAGTCCGTCGTCGAGTGCGCCCGCGGCATGAACGACGGCCGAGATCCGCCGCCCGGCCAGGGCATCGGCCAGCGCGTCACGGTCGGCGACATCACAGGCCACTGCCTCGACCCGGCCCGCCCCCAACTCCTCCAGCTCAGCAATGAGTTCGACCGCTCCCGGCGCGTCCGGGCCGCGCCGCGACAGCAGCACCAGCTCGCGTACGCCGTGAGTTCGCACAAGATGCCGGGCAAGGACCGCGCCAAGCCCTCCGGTACCGCCGGTCACCAGGACCGGACCGGCCTCCGTCCAAGGGCCGGCCACGTCGGTGGGCCCGGTGGCCCGAACGACCCGTGGGGCCTCCGATCGGCCTTCGGATACGGCTGTTTCGGGCTCGTCGAGGGCCAGCGCCCGGCGTAGCAGGTCCGTGTCGAGCGCGTCCCCGGCGGGCCAGGACAACAGGCCGACGCGCCCGGGGTGTTCGTTCTGCACCGTGCGCAGCAGTCCTCGTACGGCGCCGAGGGCCGGTCCGGACATGCCTGTGGTGGTCACTACGAGGCGGGCGTAGGGGTGCCGCTCTTGTTCGAGCCACTCCTGAACGAGCCTCAGTACGCGACCCGTTGCGTCGTGCATGGCCGTGACGACTTCGTCGTCGGTGGTGATGTCGGCCGCGACGAGGGCGAGGACGGCGCCGTGGAAGGAATCGGGGACGGAGGCGAGATCGGCGTACGCGGTGACGTCCGACGCCTCGGCGAGCCGAGTGGCTTCCTCGCCGCCCACGACGGCGAGAGGACCGCCGTAGGGCTCCGTCACGGAAACCTGTGTCCACGCGATCCGATAGATGTCGCTGCTCGTCCGGCCCGCCGAGAGACGGTCGTCGGCCGGACGAACGACCAGACGGCTCACCGACGCGACCGGGTTGCCGTCCTCGTCAGCCACGGTCACGGCGATGCCGCCGGTGCCGGTGCCGACGAGTTTGGCCCGCACCGTGGAGGCGCCGGTCGCGTGCAGGGACGCGCCTTCCCAGGCGAACGGGAGCAGGCCGCCCGCCTCCGCGGCCTCCCCTCCCGTGAAGGCCGCGGCGTGCAGCACGGCGTCCAGGAGAGCCGGGTGCAGCCCGAATCCGCCGGTCGGAACGTGCTCGGGCAACTCGGCCTCGACGAACACCTCATCGTCACGGCGCCATACGGCGCGCAGTCCTCGGAACACCGGCCCGTACGCGAACCCGTCCTCGGCCCGCGCCTCGTAGAACCCGTCGAGATCCAGCGGCCGCGCTTCTGCGGGCGGCCACGCCGTCACGTCGAGTGTCTGCGGGACGGCCTCCTGCGGGGCCAGCGTGCCGGAGGCGTGCTGGGTCCAGGCCAGGTCCTCGTCGGCCGTGTCGCGGCGGGAGTGGACGCCGACGGAACGACGGCCGTCCTCGTCCGGGGCACCCACGGCGATCTGAATCCGAACGGCCTCACGCGGGCCCAGGATCAAGGGCATACCGAGGGACAGTTCGTCGACGCGACCGCATCCGACCTCGTCACCCGCGCGCAGCACCAGGTCCAGGAAGGCGGTTGCCGGCAGCACATCGTTGCCGTGCACTTCGTGGTCGGCGAGCCAGGTCTGCGTACCTGCCGAGAGGCGTCCGGCGAGAACCACCCCGTCGGACTCCACCAACGGCACGACCGCGCCGAGCAGGGGGTGCCCGACGGGTTCCAGACCCAGTGCCACGGCGTCCTGGAGGGAGGCGGTGACGGCGGGCCAGTAGTGCCCGCGTTGGAAGGGGTAGGTGGGGGCGTCGGTGAGGCGGGCGCCGGTACCGGTGAAGAGGGACGGCCAGTCGACGGTCACGCCGTGGGTGAACAGGCGGGCCAGGGCGGTGAGGGCGGCGGTCTCTTCGGGGCGGTTCTTACGCAGGAGCGGGGCGACGACGGCGTCTTCGGGTGCCGTCTGCTCGATCAGGGCGGTGAGGGTGCCGTCCGGGCCGAGTTCCAGGAAGCGGGTGACGCCGTGCTCGGTGAGGGTGTGGATGCCGTCGGCGAAACGGACGCTCTCGCGGACGTGACGGACCCAGTAGGCGGGGTCGCACAGGTCGTCGGAGGTGGCGAGGGTGCCGGTCAGGTTGGAGACGAGCGGGATGCGCGGCGGGTGGAAGGAGATGCCGGACAAGGCATGCGCGAAGTCCGCCAGCATCGGCTCCATCAGCGGCGAATGGAAGGCGTGCGAGACGCGCAGCCGCGTCGTACGGCGATCCGGCAGAGCAGCGGCGACCGCGAGAACGGCCTCCTCGGTCCCCGAGAGCACGATGGAGGAGGGCCCGTTGACCGCCGCGATGGACACCTCACCGGTGAGATGCAGCGTGATCTCATCCTCGGTGCCCTCGACCGCGAGCATCAGACCGCCCTCAGGCAACGCCTGCATCAGCCTGGCCCGGGCCGACACCAGAGCGCACGCGTCCGACAGCGACAGCACACCCGCGACATGCGCGGCAGCGATCTCACCCACGGAGTGACCCGCGAGGTACTTGGGGGTGACGCCGAGGGAGGTCACCAGCCGGTACAGCGCGACCTCGAAAGCGAAGAGCGCGGGCTGCGTGAACTCCGTACGGTTCAGGACCTCCTCGTCCTCACCCCAGATCACCTCACGCAAGGCAGGGTCGAGCTCGGCCAGGAGCTCGTCCAGCGCCCGCGCGAACACCGGGAACCGCTCGTACAGTTCGCGCCCCATCCCCAGACGCTGGGCACCCTGACCGGAGAACACGAACGCCGTCGGGTCCTCGACCGCCACACCCCTGGCCGCCTCGGAGATGCCCTCCGCAGACGCCAACAGCACCGCACGGTACGCGAACCGCGCCCGGCCCGCGGCCAGCGTGTAAGCAACGTCCACCGACGGCTCGCCCACCCGCAGCCGCTCGATCTGCGCGTCGAGTGCCTGCTCCGACCGCGCCGACACCACCAACGGCATGACGGGAGGGCACTGAGCCGTGCCGGACGTCGGTGCACCCTCAGGCAGTTCGAGAATCACATGCGCGTTGGTGCCACTGAGTCCGAAGGAGGAGACGGCGGCCCGGCGCGGGCGGTCGCTGTCCGGCCACGCCACCGGCTCCCGTACCAGCTCCACCGCACCGGCCGACCAGTCCACGTGTGAGGACGGAGCGTCGACATGCAGGGTGCGCGGCACGACTCCATGGCTCATCGCCTGCACGCTCTTGATCACGCCGGCGACACCGGCGGCGGCCTGGGTGTGACCGAGGTTGGACTTCACCGAGCCCAGCAGCAGCGGCCGTTCACGATCCCGCCCGTACGTGGCCAGCAATGCCTGCGCCTCGATCGGATCACCGAGAGTCGTACCGGTGCCGTGCGCCTCCACCACATCGACGTCCCCGGCACCGAGCCCGGAAGCCGCCAGCGCCTGCCGGATCACCCGCTGCTGCGACGGACCATTCGGCGCCGTCAGCCCGTTCGACGCGCCGTCCTGGTTGACAGCCGACCCCTTGACGACCGCCAGAATCCGGTGACCCTTACGCACCGCGTCCGACTGCCGCTCCAGCAGCAGCACCCCCACACCCTCGGCCCAGCCGACACCGTCGGCCGCATCCGAGAACGCCTTGCACCGCCCATCCGGCGCCAACCCACCCTGCCGCGAGAACTCCACAAACGTCGTCGGCGTCGACATCACCGTCACACCACCGGCCAACGCCAACGAACACTCACCCGACCGCAACGCCTGCGCCGCCAGATGCACCGCCACCAGCGACGACGAACAGGCGGTATCGATCGTCACCGTCGGCCCCTCAAGGCCCAGCGCATAAGCGACACGACCGGACGCGATGCTCGGGGAACTGCCGCTCCCCCGGAAGCCCTCGAACTCATCGCCGGAGAGCAGGACGCCATAGTCGTTGTACATGACGCCCGCGAAGACGCCGGTCTGGCTGCCCCGCAGCGACGTCGGGTCGATGCCCGCCCGCTCGATCGCCTCCCACGCGGACTCCAGCAGCAACCGCTGCTGCGCATCCGTCGCCAACGCCTCCCGCGGACTCATCCCGAAGAACTCGGGATCGAATCCGGCGACATCGGCGAGGAAGCCACCGGCCCGGGTCGACGACGTACCCGTGTGCTCCGGGTCCGGGTGGTAGAGCCGCTCCAGATCCCAGCCACGGTCGGCCGGGAACTCCCCCACCGCGTCCACGCCCTCGGACACCAGCCGCCACAGATCCTCCGGCGACGACACACCACCCGGGAACCGGCAGGCCATACCCACGATCACCACCGGGTCGTCGACCACCGCCCCCACCGACGCCACCGGGACTGCCCCACGCGCCCCCAACACCTCACCCAGCAAGAACTCCGCCAGGACCGCAACCGTCGGATAGTCGAACACCAACGTCGCCGGCAACCGCAACCCCGTCACCGACTGCAACCCATTACGCAGCTCAACCGCCAGCAACGAATCAAAGCCCAGATCCCGGAACGACCGCGAGTCATCAACCCCCGACGCACCCTCGTGCCCCAGCACCAACGCCACCTGCCCCCGCACCAGGTCCAGCAGCACCTCACGCCGCTCCACCTCGTCCAGACCGGTCAGCCGCCGAAGCAGACCACCTGCCGCGACCACCCGACGACGCGACCGCACCAACTCACGGAAGGCGGACGGAACTTCACCAAGGTCACGCACGGCACGCAGATCGAGCGGAACGGGCAGGACCACCGGCTCACCCGTCCGCAGCGCCGCGTCGAACAAGGCCAGTCCCTGGTCAATCGTGATCGCGGGGACGCCGGTGCGGGCCATCCGCTGCGGGTCGGCCGTCATGCCTCCGGCCTGCTGCTCCCAGGGGCCCCACACAAGGGACACCGCGGGCAGACCCATGTCCCGGCGCAGGGTCACCAGGGCGTCGAGGAAGGCGTTGGCCGACGCGTAGGCCGCTTGGCCGACGCTGCCGAGTACACCGGCGACGGAGGAGAAGACGACGAACGGCGTGTCATCGGCGAGCAGTTCGTGCAGGTGCCAGGCGGCGTCGACCTTCGGACGCAGGACGGCCTCGACGCGCGCGGGAGTCAGAGTGCCGAGGAGACCGTCGTCCAGGACACCCGCGGCATGGACCACGCCCCGGACCGACCGTCCCTCCAGCACACCCGCCAGCGCCTCACGATCAGCCGCATCACACGCGACGGCGTCGACCTGCGCACCCAACTCGCCCAACTCCGCGACGAGTTCACCCGCACCCGGCGCATCCAACCCCCGGCGCGACAGCAGCACCAACTCCCGCACCCCATGCACCCGCACCAGATGCCGGGCCACCACCGCACCCAGACCACCCGTACCACCGGTCACCACGACGGCACCCGGACCGGCCCACTCCACCCCCACATCACCCGACGGACCCGCACGGACGAGGCGAGGGGCGGCGAGGACGTCACCATGCACGGCGACATCGACTTCGTCAGCTGCCAACACACGTAGCGCGGCGCCGAGTTGCTCAGGCCTGGCGTCCGTGACATCCAGCGTCGCGAACCGCCCCGGATACTCGGCCGCAGCCGACCGCACCAACCCGCGCACAGCGGCAGATACGACCGTCGAGCACTGCGTCAGCACGACCAGCCGCGCGCCACGCAACCGCTCCTCGGCGACCCACGCCTGCACCAGGGCCAACGTCCGCGCCACGGCGGCGTGTGTCCGACCGGCCACGTCCGCCATCGTGTCACCGTCAGGCCCGACGGCGGCCACGACCAGCCCCGGAACCGGCCGGTCGGCGTCGAGGGCCAGTTCGTCCAGGTCGGCATAGCTCCGGACATCGGCCACCGCGTCCCGCACCACATGGGCAAGTGCCTCGCCGACGCCGAGCATCGCCACGGCGGGAAGCTCGGCCGACGTCTCCGGCACCTCGGTCCAGTCGACCCGGAACAGTGCCCCGTCTGCCGACGCACTCGCACCACCGAGCTGTTCGCTCGTCACCGGCCGGACGACCAGCGCGGCCACACCTGCCACCGGGCGCCCCTCGGTGTCGGCGAGATCGACGGCGACCGCGTCCCGGTCGTCCCGCCGGACCAGCCGGGCCCGCACCTCGGTCGCGCCGGACGCCAGCAGCGAGACGCCCTCCCAGGCAAAGGGCAGCGCGGGGTCGCCCGTACCGCCGGCCGCGGCGACGGCGTGCAGTGCGGCGTCGAGCAGCGCCGGGTGCAGGCCGAACCCGCCGGCGTCGCTACCGGTCGGCAGCGCCACCTCGGCGAACACCTCGGCACCGCGCCGCCAGACACCGCGCAGGCCCTGGAAGAGCGGGCCGTAGGTGAGACCCGCGTCGGCCAGGTCCTCGTACAGGTCACCCGTCTCGACGCGTTCCGCGCCGGCCGGCGGCCACTGCGCGGCGTCGGACCACGCCGTCCCGACCGGCTCGTCGGAGAGGACACCGGCGGCGTGCTGCGTCCATGGGGCGTCTCCGGCCGCGTCGTCGGGACGCGCGTGCACCGTCACCGCGCGGCGCCCGGCGTCATCGGTCTCCGCGACCCGCACCTGGATCTGCACGGCACCGGTGTCGGGGACCACCAGCGGCGCGGACACGGTGAGGTCCTCAAGGGCGGCGAAGCCGACCTCGTCGCCGGCCCGCACCGCCAGTTCGACGAAGGCCGTGCCCGGGACGACCACACGCCCGAACACGACATGATCGGCCAGCCACGGGTGCGTGGCCATCGACAGCCGCCCCGACAGCACCATGTCGGCGGAGTCGGCAAGTGACACCGCGGCCCGGAGCAGCGGATGATCGGCGGCCACGAGACCCGCGGCCCGCACGTCCCCGGAACCGGTTACGTACCCGCCGACCGGCCAGTAGTTCTCGTGTTGGAAGGGATAGGTCGGCACTTCGACGAGCCGGGCGCCCGTGCCGGTGAAGAGCGCCGGCCAGTCCACTGACACGCCGTGCGCGAAGAGCTGCGCGAGGGCCGTGAGCGCCGCGCTCTCCTCGGGCCGGTCCTTGCGCAGCATGGGGACGACGAGCGTCTCGTCCGCGACGGACTGCCGCACCAGCGCGGAGAGTACGCCGTCCGGGCCGAGTTCCAGGAAGCGGGTGACGCCGTGCTCGGTGAGGGTGCGCATACCGTCGGTGAAACGGACGGTCTCGCGGACGTGACGGACCCAGTAGGCGGGGTCGCACAGGTCGTCGGGGGTGGCGAGGGTGCCGGTGAGGTTGGAGACGAGCGGGATGCGCGGCGGGTGGAAGGAGGTGCCGGACAGGGCATGCGCGAAGTCGGCCAGCATCGGGTCCATCAGCGGCGAGTGGAAGGCGTGCGACACGCGCAGCCGCGTCGTACGGCGATCCGGCAGAGCAGCGGCGACCGCGAGAACGGCCTCCTCGGTCCCCGAGAGCACGATGGAGGAGGGCCCGTTGACCGCCGCGATGGACACCTCGCCGGTGAGGTGTGGGATGACTTCGGCTTCCGTGGCCTCGACCGCGAGCATCAGCCCGCCCTCGGGCAACGCCTGCATCAGCCTGGCCCGGGCCGACACCAGAGCGCACGCGTCCGACAGCGACAGCACACCCGCGACATGCGCGGCAGCGATCTCACCCACGGAGTGACCCGCGAGGTACTTGGAGGTGACGCCGAGGGAGGTCACCAGCCGGTACAGCGCGACCTCGAAAGCGAAGAGCGCGGGCTGCGTGAACTCCGTACGGTTCAGGACCTCCTCGTCCTCGCCCCAGATCACCTCACGCAAGGCAGGGTCGAGCTCGGCCAGGACCTCGTCCAGCGCCCGCGCGAACACCGGGAACCGCTCGTACAGTTCGCGCCCCATCCCCAGACGCTGGGCACCCTGACCGGAGAACACGAACGCCGTCGGGTCCTCGACCGCCACACCCCTGGCCGCCTCGGAGATGCCCTCCGCAGACGCCAACAGCACCGCACGGTACGCGAACCGCGCCCGGCCCGCGGCCAGCGTGTAAGCAACGTCCACCGACGGCTCGCCCACCCGCAGCCGCTCGATCTGCGCGTCGAGTGCCTGCTCCGACCGCGCCGACACCACCAACGGCATGACGGGAGGGCACTGAGCCGTGCCGGACATCGGTGCACCCTCAGGCAGTTCGAGAATCACATGCGCGTTGGTGCCACTGAGGCCGAACGAGGACACACCAACGCGACGCGGGCGGTCGGAGTCCGGCCAGGCCACCGGCTCGCGCACCAGCTCCACCGCCCCCGCCGACCAGTCCACGTGCGACGACGGAGCATCCACGTGCAGGGTGCGCGGCACGACACCATGCCGCATCGCCAGGATCGACTTGATCACACCCGCCACACCCGCAGCCGCCTGGGTATGCCCCAGGTTGGACTTCACCGAGCCCAGCAGCAGCGGCCGTTCACGATCCCGCCCGTACGTGGCCAGCAATGCCTGCGCCTCGATCGGATCACCGAGAGTCGTACCGGTTCCGTGCGCCTCTACCGCGTCCACATCAGCGGCCGACAGCCCAGCCGACGCCAACGCCTGCCGGATCACCCGCTGCTGCGACGGACCATTCGGCGCGGTCAGCCCGTTCGACGCGCCGTCCTGGTTGACAGCCGACCCCTTGACGACCGCCAGAATCCGGTGACCCTTACGCACCGCGTCCGACTGCCGCTCCAGCAGCAGCACACCCACACCCTCGGCCCAGCCAACCCCATCCGCGGAGTCGGCAAACGCCTTGCACCGCCCATCCGGCGCCAACCCACCCTGCCGCGAGAACTCCACAAACGTCGTCGGCGTCGACATCACCGTCACACCACCGGCCAACGCCAAGGAGCACTCCCCCGACCGCAACGCCTGCGCCGCCAGATGCACCGCCACCAACGACGACGAACACGCCGTATCGATGGACACCGTCGGCCCTTCGAAGCCGAACGTGTACGCCACACGACCGGACGCGATGCTCATCGCGCTCCCGTTGCCGCGCAGGCCCTCGAACTCGCGGCCGTCGAGGAGGAGCCCGTAGTCGTTGTACATGACGCCCGCGAAGACGCCGGTCTGGCTGCCCCGCAGCGACGTCGGGTCGATGCCCGCCCGCTCGATGGCCTCCCACGCGGACTCCAGCAGCAACCGCTGCTGCGCATCCGTCGCCAACGCCTCCCGCGGACTCATCCCGAAGAAGTCCGCGTCAAAGCCTCCGGCCTCCCGGAGGAAGCCACCGGCGCGGGTGGACGACGTACCGGTGTGCTCGGGGTCCGGGTGGTAGAGCCGCTCCAGATCCCAGCCACGGTCGGCCGGGAACTCCCCCACCGCGTCCACGCCCTCGGACACCAGCCGCCACAGATCCTCCGGCGACGACACACCACCCGGGAACCGGCAGGCCATACCCACGATCACCACCGGGTCGTCGACCACCGCCCCCACCGACGCCACCGGGACCGCCCCACGCGCCCCCAACACCTCACCCAGCAAGAACTCCGCCAGGACCGCAACCGTCGGATAGTCAAACACCAACGTCGCCGGCAACCGCAACCCCGTCACCGACTGCAACCCATTACGCAGCTCAACCGCCAGCAACGAGTCAAAACCCAGATCCCGGAACGACCGCGAGTCATCAACCCCCGACGCACCCTCGTGCCCCAGCACCAACGCCACCTGCCCCCGCACCAGGTCCAGCAGCACCTCACGCCGCTCCACCTCGTCGAGCGAGGCGAGCGTGCGGACCAGGTCGGGTGTGCCGGTGCCGCCATTCGCCGTGCGGCGACCGGGGCGTACGAGTCCACGGAGGAGTGCGGGAATCTCGGTGCGGGCCCGTGCCGCCCGCAGGTCCAGCGGGACGGGAAGGACGACGTCCGCATCGCATGCGAGGGCCGCGTCGAACAGGTTCAGGCCCTCCTCGGCGGACACCGGGCGGATGAGCGCGGGCTCGTCGTTCGCCTCGGTGGGCTGTCCGGCCGCCATGCCGGCGCCGTCGAGCCGCCACGGTCCCCAGGCCAGGGAGACGGCGTGCAGCCCCTGAGCACGGCGGTGGGCGGCGAGTGCGTCGAGGTAGGCGTTGGCGGCGGCGTAGGCGGTCTGGCCCACGGGGCCGAAGGTGCCGGCGGCGGACGAGACGAGGACGAAGGCCTGGGCGTCGGGCAGGAGTTCGTGCAGATGCCAGGCGGCACCGGCCTTCGGAGCGAGTACGGCGCGCAGGCGCTCGGGCGTCAGAGTCCCGACGAGGCCGTCGTCCAGGACACCCGCGGCATGCACCACACCCCGGACCGACCGCCCCGCCAGCGCACCCGCCAACGCCTCACGATCCGCCACATCACACGCCACCACCTCAACGCGGGCCCCCAACTCGCGCAACTCGGCGGCGAGTTCATCGGCACCCGGCGCATCCAGCCCCCGCCGCGACAGCAGCACCAACTCCCGCACCCCATGCACCCGCACCAGATGCCGAGCCACCACCGCACCCAGACCACCCGTACCGCCCGTCACCACCACGGCACCCGGACCGGCCCACTCCACCCCCACATCACCCGACCGACCCGCACGCGCCAGCCGGGGAACGGTGACGCGGCCGTCGGTGAGGGCGGTCTCCCGCTCGCCGCTCGCGAGGGCTTGACGCAGCCGTGTCCCGTCCACGGGCTCTGTGCTGCCCAGGACCAACAGGCCGATACCGCCCGGGTGTTCGGACTCGGCGGCGCGCAGCAGTCCGCGGACGGCAGCGGTCGCGGGGCGGTCGTCGCGGAGGGTGACCACCAGGCGGGTGGCGCGGAGGCGATCGTCGCTCTGCCAGTGGCGGACCAGTTCGAGGGCTCGGGTGGTGAGGGTGTGGAGTTCGGTTACGGGGTCGGTCTCCGCGGGGTCGGCCATGAGGGGGGCCAGGACCACGTCGGGCAGCGGTGCCGCGTCCGCGAGTTCGGTGAGGTCGGCGTGGACGGGCACGCCGAGCGCCTCGCCGATCTCCTGGGTGACCAGGGCGTCGGCGGAGTGAGCGAGGACAGCGAGGGGGCCCTCGTAGGAGGCCGTCTCGGCGGCCGGGAGCCAGTCGACGCGGTACAGGGTGTCGGCGGCGGTCGTGGGGCCGGGGCGAGCGGTGCCGAGGGGGCGGGTGGTGAGGGCGTCCACGGTCAGGACGGGGGCGCCCATGGAGTCCACTACGTCGATCGCGACGGTGTCCTCGCCCTGCGGGGTGATGCGGGCGCGCACCTTGGTGGCGCCGGTGGCGTACAGGCCGACGCCTTCCCAGGCGAACGGCACGCCGAGTCGGCCGTCGCCGCCGTGGGCGACGGCGTGGAGGAGGGCGTCCAGCAGGACGGGGTGGAGGGCGAAGCCCGCGGTGCGGTTGCCTGCGGGGAGTTCGGCCTCGACGTAGAGGTCGCCGTCGTGGCGCCACAGGGAGCGCAGGCCGCGGAAGGCGGGGCCGTAGGTGAAGCCGTGGTCGGCGAGGGCGTCGTAGGCGCCGTCGAGGGGGACGGGTTCGGCGCCGGCGGGAGGCCACTGTGTGGTGTCGAGGGCCGGGGGTGTGGCGGTTTCCGTGCCGGGGCTGAGGCGGCCGGTCGCGTGCGCGGTCCAGGGGTGGTCGTCGGGACCGTCGGGGCGGGCGTAGATGGTGAGGGGGCGGTGGCCGGCGGCGTCGGGGCCGCCGACGAAGGTCTGGATCTGTACGGCGCCGTGCTCGGGCAGTTCGAGCGGGGCCGGGAGGGCGAGTTCGGCCACGCGGTCGCAGCCGAACTCGTCGCCCGCGCGCAGGGCGAGTTCGACGAAGGCGGCGCCGGGGAGGAGGACACGGCCGTCGATGCGGTGGTCGGCCAGCCAGCGGTGGGTGGCGAAGGACAGGCGGCCGGAGAGCAGGGCTCCGTCGGAGTCGGCGAGGGACACCGCGGCCCCGAGCAGGCCGTGTTCGGCGGGGGCGAGGCCGACCGCACGGACGTCCCCGGCACCGCCGACACCCGCGGCCGGCCAGTGCCGGCGGCGCTGGAAGGCGTAGGTGGGGAGGTCGATGTGGTGGGCGGGGGTGTCGGCGAAGTAGCGCGTCCAGTCGACGTGGGCGCCGGTGGTGTGCAGGCCGGCGAGGGCCGTGGTGAGGGCGGTGGTCTCGGGGATGTCCTTGCGCAGGGTGGAGAGCGCGACGCCGTCCTCGGGTACCGCCTCGGGGACCAGTCCGGTGAGGACGGCGTCGGGTCCGAGTTCGAGGAAGGTGCGTACGCCGTGCCCGGCGAGGGTGCCGAGGCAGTCGCCGAAACGGACTGTCTCGCGGACGTGGCGGACCCAGTGGTCCCGGTCGCACAGGTCGTCGGGGGTGGCGAGGCTGCCGGTCAGGTTGGAGACGAGCGGGATGCGCGGCGGGTGGAAGGAGATGCCGGACAGCGCTTCCGCGAAGTCGGCCAGCATCGGCTCCATCAACGCCGAGTGGAAGGCGTGCGAGACCCGCAGGGGTGTGGTGCGGTGCCCGTCGGCGGCGAGCCGTTCGGCGATTTCGGCCACGGCGTGGGTGGGGCCGGAGAGGACCACGGAGGCGGGGCCGTTGACGGCGGCCACGGCGACGTCGGCGGTGAGGTACCGACGTACCTGCTCCTCGGATGCGCGTACGGCGGTCATGGCGCCGCCCTCGGGGAGGTCGGCCATCAGCGAGGCGCGGGCGGTGACCAGGGTGCAGGCGTCCGCGAGGGACAGCACACCGGCGACGTGCGCGGCGGCGACCTCGCCGATGGAGTGCCCGGCCACGAAGTCGGGCCGCGCGCCCCAGGATTCGAGGAGCCGGAAGAGCGCCACCTCCAGGGCGAAGATGGCGGGCTGGGCGATGCCGGTGTGGTTCAGGGCGGACGCGTCGGTGCCCCACATCGCCTCGCGGACGCCGGGCGGCAGCAGGGCGAGCGCCTCGTCTAGTGCGGCGCGGAAGACCGGGTGGCGGTCGTACAACTCGCGTCCCGCACCGAGGCGTTGGGCGCCCTGACCGGAGAAGAGGAAGGCGGTGGGGGTGTCGGTCGCGGTGTGCCGCAGCAGGCCGGGGGCGGGGGTGCCGTCGGCGAGGGCGGTGAGGGCGGCCGTGACGGTGGCGGGGTCGGCGGCGACGAAGGCGGCACGGTGCTCGAAGGCGGTGCGGGTGGTGGCGAGGGCGCGAGCGAGGGCGGCCGGCCGGAGCGGTGCGTCGGCTCGGTCCAGGGCGGTGCGCAGGCGAGCCGCCTGGTCGGCGAGGGCCTGCGGGGTGCGGCCGGACAGGACGAGCGGTACGGGGGCGGGCGCCGGGTCGGCGGCTGGGTCGGGGGTGTCGCCGGCGGGGGCCTGTTCGATGACGGCGTGGGCGTTGGTGCCGCTGATGCCGAAGGAGGAGACGGCGGCGCGGCGGGGCCGCCCGGTCTCGGGCCAGGGAGTGTTCCCGGTGACGACGCGTACCGTGCCGTCCGACCAGTCGACGTGGGTGTTGGGCTCGTCGACGTGCAGCGTGCGGGGCACGATGCCGTGCCGGACGGCCTGCACCATCTTGATGACGCCGGCGACGCCCGCCGCGGCCTGCGTGTGACTGAGATTGGACTTCACCGAGCCGAGCAGGAGCGGGCGTTCGGCGGTGTGGGCGCGGCCGTAGGTGGCGAGGAGGGCCTGGGCCTCGACGGGGTCGCCGAGGGTGGTGGCGGTGCCGTGTGCCTCGACTGCGTCGATCTGGTCGGCGGAGAGGCGAGCGTTGACCAGGGCCTGCTCGATGACGCGTTGCTGGGAGGGGCCGTTGGGCGCGGTGAGGCCGTTGCTGGCGCCGTCCTGGTTGACGGCGGAGCCCCGGACGACGGCGAGGACGCGGTGGCCGTTGCGGCGGGCGTCGGAGAGGCGTTCCAGCAGCAGCACACCGACGCCCTCGGACCAGCCGGTGCCGTCGGCGGAGTCGGCGAAGGATCGGCACAGTCCGTCGGCCGACAGGCCGCCCTGCCGGCCGAACTCCAGGTGGGTGGAGGGGGTCGACATGACGGTGACGCCGCCGACGAGGGCGAGGGTGCACTCGCCGGTGCGCAGGGCGTGTGCGGCGAGGTGGAGGGCGACGAGGGAGGAGGAGCAGGCGGTGTCGACGGTGAGCGCCGGCCCGGTCAGGCCGAGGGTGTAGGCGATACGGCCGGACAGGACGCTGCCGGCGTTGCCGGTCAGGTGCAGGCCCCGGGCGCCGTCCTCCGCTCCGGCGCGGTACTCCTGGGCCATGGCACCCATGAACACGGCGGTCTCGCTGCCGCGCAGGGCCGTGGGGTCGATGTGCGCGGACTCGATGGCCTCCCAGGTGGATTCGAGCACGATCCGTTGCTGGGGGTCCATGGCGACCGCTTCGCGCGCGGAGATACCGAAGAACTCGGCGTCGAAGTCGGTGGCGTCGTACAGGAAGCCGCCCCCCGAGGCGGTCGCCGAGACCGCGTCGAGGTCCCAGCCGCGGTCGTCGGGGAAGGGTCCGATGCCGTGTCCGCCGTCGACGAGCAGGTCCCAGAGCCCGTCGGGGTCGGTCACCCCGCCCGGGTAGCGGCAGGCCATCCCGATGATGGCGATGGGCTCGTGAGCGGCGGCCTCGAGTTCCTGGACGCGTTGCCGGCTGTGCCGCAGGTCGGCGGTGGCCCGCTTCAGGTAGTCCCTGAGCTTGTGTTCGTTGTTCATCTCAAGTCACCTCGACAGCGGTTACCGATGCGGGATGTCGTCGACCGGCCCCGGGCCGGTGTGATCACGGACCGTTGCGCCTGCCCGGCGCGGGCGCGGGCACGAACGTGCACGCAGAGGGCGGCCGCCCCCGGGGGGATGGGCGGCCGCCCCGTCGGAATGACCTGGGCCGGAAGCCGGGTCGAACGCGGCGCGTCGGCTCAGCTCAATTGGCTTGTTCTGCGGGTTCTCTCGGGTGTGGCACGGCGAAAGTCTCGATCCGGCAGGACGGGAAAAACCCTAGTAACGCCGGTACAGCGGGACACGGTTGACGCGAAGGCACGCCGAAGCCGGGCGACCGGGCGTGCTTGACCAGGGTCGCGTCCGGGCTGGCCGACATCAGGGCCGCCGGGTCGGTCGCTCTCCGTCGCGGACAGCGGGGGGCTCAGAGGGCGCTTGATGTAGGCCGTTTATTTCCTAGTAGGTTCCTCGCCAGGTGGGTGCGGTCTCGTCCGTTATGCGCTTGGTGAGGTTGTCGATCGAGGCGATGTGGATCACGGCTTCGGAGCTGGCGGGCAGGGTCTCGTAGTCGCGGGCGAGGCGGCGATGCATCATGATCCATCCGATGCTCCGTTCCACTACCCAGCACCTTTTGACGACATGAAAGCCACGGATTTCAGGGTTTCGGTTGACGACCTCGACGTCGATTCCAATCTGCGCCCCGTGCTCGATGACGGCGTCCTTGAAGCCGGTGTCGGCCCAGGGTCATTGCATGTTCGGGATCTGTCCGGGTTCGTCACGTGAGGCCGAGGGTTCGTAGGGGCCGGAGGTAGTCGCGGCCGGCGTGGCGGAGGG